>CAZSBR010000023.1:0-18100 GCA_964605165.1 uncultured Phycisphaeraceae bacterium | reverse complement strand
TGGAGTTGGGCATGTATCCGGAGCTTGAGCGCATCCTGATTGATCGTGAGCAGATCGCTCAGCGTGTCGCCGAGCTTGGCCGCGAGATCGCAGAGGACTTTGCGCAGCGGCTCAATGCCGAGGGCGAAGACCCGGACAGCGCGGATCGCGTGGTGATTGTGCCGATCATGGCGGGGGCGATGGTCTTCACAGCGGATCTGATTCGTCACCTGCAACTCAAGCTCAGGCTCGAACTGCTGGCCGTGTCAAGCTACCCCGGCTCGGCGACGCGCAGCAAGGGGGCGCAGCTTGCGAGTGAGTTGAGGTCTGACCTCACCGGCAAGCACGTGCTGATCGTGGATGACATTCTCGATTCCGGTCAGACGCTCAGGCTTGTGCGGGACCTGCTGCACGAACGTGGCGCAGCATCGATCCGTGCAGCGGTGCTGCTCGACAAGCAAGGCGTGGACCGTGTGGCTCCGCCCGAGGGCCATGAGTTTGCCGAGCACGTGGGCTTTGAGATCCCCGATGCGTTCGTCGTTGGATACGGGCTTGACTATGACGGCTTCTACCGCAATCTGCCCGACATCGGTGTGCTCCGGCCCCAGGGTGAACAGGTGTGATGGCCCAGCGCCCGTCTGCGGCGATGGAGCCGTTGCCCGCGGATCTCAAGGCTTCCATCGGGGAAGACGAACGGGTGCTCTTCGCTGTGCGCCCGGGCCTGCTGTTCATCGTGGCGACTTCGTGGCGGACCATCGCGGTGCTGGGGATTGCGGGAGTCATTTTCTTTGCAGTGCCCGGGTTGCAATGGCGGTGGGGGCCTCTGGTGTCGGTGGTGTTTGCACTGGCAAGGCTCGGATGGGCGCTTGCGGTGTGGTGGAATGTGCGAGCGGTGCTGACGGATCGGCGCGTATGCGTCGCTTCGGGCGTGTTCCGGCGGGCGGTGACTTCGCTCAAGCTGGAGCACATTCAGCATGTGGCGCTGTCCAAGCTGTTCGTTGAGCGGTTGCTGGGGCTTGGGACCGTTGCGATGTTCTCTTCGGGCAGCGGCTATGCAGATGTGGTGTGGCCCATGCTCAACACGCCGGGCTCGGTGCAGGCGCTTCTGAGAGAGACGATTCAGAGGGCAAAGTCGGGAAACACGGATGCGCCCGAAGGGTGGCTGGCATGACGAGCGTGCGAGCAAGGCCGCTGGTGCTTGGGTTGGTCGGCGGGATTGCCTCGGGCAAGTCTGCTGTGGCCGATGCGTTTGAGCGGCGTGGGTGCGTGGTTTCGAGGTCGGATTCCGAGGTGCACGCGCTGCTTGAGCGTCCGGAGATCGTGGAGAAGATACGGGTGCGGTTTGGCAGCGATGTGATGCGCGAGGATGGGGCGATCGATCGGCGGGCGCTGGGGACGATCGTTTTTGCTGATGCCGAGGCGCGGCGGTGGCTCGAGGGCCTCTTGCATCCGCTGCTGCACGCGTCGCGCCAGGCCTTGCTGGAGCGTGCTCATGCGGAGGGCGCTCGTGTGTTCGTGATCGACGCGCCCCTGCTGTTTGAGGCGGGTGTGGACGCCGAATGCGATGCTGTGGTTTTCGTGGCGTGTGACCGCGCCGAGCGGTTGCGGCGGGTGGAGACCAGCCGGGGCTGGGATGAGGCGGAGTTGGCCCGCCGAGAAAATGCACAGATGGGGCTTGATGTAAAGCGGCAGAAGGCCGATTATGTGGTTGAGAATGACGGCGGGCTCGACCTGCTCGACCGCCAGGTTGCTATCCTGCTCCAGCGTCTTCTCGCCGAACCTTCCCTCTGAACCAGTCGCTTCTTCGCACGGGGAAGATGTTGAGTGGAGACGAGCCTGTCCGGCTGTGCATGCACACAACATGCTTGTGTGGATGATGCGGATCAAGGGATTCACACGCCCGGTCTGGATGTATTGCTGCTGATCATTTGAGAGTGCCCTCTGTCCGGTTTGAACGAATGGCGCCGCCCGCGGCGCAGGTGGGTCTGGCGGGTCTCGCCGGGCGACTGCCTTTTTAGTGCGTTGACTCCGCGTTCTGCACGCGGTGAATCTCCCCGGTGCAGCCCATGGCGGGCTGCGGCTGCCGAGCGCTGATGTCGCCCCGTTGGGCGCTTTCTCCTGACAAGAACGGAATCGAGCCATGGCCAAAGCCACAGGCGTTGCTGAAGACGGCGCGCCCTCCGAAACGACGACCAAGCCTCGCCGGTCACGTCGTAAGCCTGCTGGAACTGCTGCCAAGGAGGCCGGGGATCAGGCAGGCGCCGAGACCGGCGCCGCGTCCAAGGGTTCGAGCAAGAGTGCAGCAAAGCCCAAGGCCGAGACCGCTGCCGAGCCCAAGCCCAAGGCTGAAGTGAGTTCGGCAAAGAGTTCCAGCGGCAAGTCCTCCGAGAGCAGCGGCTCCCAGGCCGGTGATGACTCGGGCCGTGGTGCATCGAGCCAATCGGGCGGCGATGGGTCCAGCGGCGGGCCGGGCAACGGAGCCGAGTCCGGCGCCAACGGCGGTTCGGGTCGTTCGGACCGCTCGCAGCAGTCCCAGCGCTCGGGGCACAGCCCCGATGGCGAGGGCCATTCCAAGCGCCGGAAGCGCAAGAAGCGGACCAAGGGTGGGCAGCATCAGCACCGCTCGGGCGGGCACCACGGCTCGCACGCGTATCCGGATCACGTGCTGCCCAGCGACGAGGAGCTGGAGCGTGAGGCTGCGGAGCTCGAGCGTGTCGCGGCGAACATGGATCCGAGCATCGAGCAGGAGCAGATCTCGATTGCAGAGCTCCAGCGGATGGAGCTTGATGATCTGTTTGAGTTCGCTGAGAAGGAGGGCCTGGAAGATGTTCATCAGGTTCCCAAGCAGGATCTGATCTTCAAGATTCTCAAGGCTCGTGCGACGCGGCTTGGGCTGATGTTCGGCGAGGGCACGCTGCAGGTGATGTCCGATGGCTTTGGCTTCCTGCGGAGCCCCGAGCAGAGCTATCTGCCCGGGCCGGATGACATCTATGTGTCACCCAGCCAGATTCGGCGCTTCGGGCTTCGGCGGGGCATGGTCGTGCGTGGCGCGATCCGCCCGCCCAAGGAGAGCGAGAAGTACTTTGCGCTGCTTCGGGTGGACAAGGTCAATGGTCACGATCCGTCGGAGATCCACAACCTCGTCAACTTCGAAGACCTGACGCCTTTGCACCCCGAGGAGCGGTTCGTTCTGGAGACCACGCCCGATGTGATCGAGACGCGTGTGATCGATCTCGTGGCGCCGATCGGCAAGGGGCAGCGGGCGCTGATCGTCGCTCCGCCGCGGACGGGTAAGACGGTCTTGCTCCAGCGCATCACGCGGGCGATCAGCACGAACTACCCCGACGTCAAGATCATGGTGCTGCTGGTGGACGAGCGGCCCGAAGAAGTCACGGACTTCCGTCGGCACACGGACCCGGCGGTGGAGGTCGTGGCGAGCACGTTCGACGAGCAGGCCAGCCGGCATGTTGCGGTGGCCGAGGTGGTGATCGAGAAGGCCCGGCGGATGGTGGAGTTCGGCGAGGATGTTGTGATCCTGCTGGACTCGATCACGCGTCTGGCGCGTGCCTACAACGCCGAGATTCCTCACTCGGGCAAGATCATGACGGGCGGCATCGATGCGAACGCGCTGCAGCGGCCCAAGAAGTTCTTCGGCGCGGCTCGTGCGATCGAGCGGGGCGGGAGCCTGACCATCATCGGCACGGCTCTGGTCGATACCGGCTCCAAGATGGACGAGGTCATCTTCGAGGAGTTCAAGGGCACGGGCAACAGCGAACTGCACCTCGATCGCAAGCTCGTGGAGAAGCGGATCTACCCGGCGATCGACGTGGGGGCCTCGGGCACGCGGCGCGAGGAATTGCTGCTGGATCCCAAGGAACTCGAACTGGTCTACAAGCTCCGCAAGGTGCTGAGCGACATGAACGTCGTGGAGGCCATGGAGCTCTTCAAGACCCGCCTCAAGAAGGTCAAGACCAACGCCGAGTTCCTCATGACGATGGCGCTGGGCTGACGCTCGCCGACCGGGCTGGTCCGATACCATGCGACATACCCCCCATGGGAGGTCGGATGGAACGCACGGCAGGCATGCACAGAGGCAGACCCCGGCTCACCACGCACAGCGTGCTGGTGTTTATGACGGCGTTGCCCTGGTCTGTCCTCATGACGGTGGGCGGGCTGTGGCTTGTGACGCGGGGCGGCCAGATGATGTCGACCGCGACGCAGCGCGAACCTTCACCCCTGCAGGGCGTTCTGATTGTGGGGGGTGTTTTCTGGATCGCGGCGGGCCACCTCCTGTTCATGAGTCTGGTGGCCGATCGTCTCTTTCCGCGGGCTCACAAGACGCTCGTGGCAGGGTTCGAGGTGCTGACGACTGTTCTGCTGTTCGCGTGCGCCGTGCTGCTGGTGGTGCTTGGCGTGCAGGCGTTTGGCGGGGGCTCGCCGTGAGGATGGACGGCTCGGCTTCTGAGGAAAGGGCAGGTGGCATGGTGAGGGTGATCCTGAGCCTCGTGTTGATGATGCTCGCGTGGGCTTCGCCTCTGTGCCGAGCGCAGGTCGAGGTGAGTGCTGATCGGCTGCTCGCTTCAGAGTTGCAGCGGCTGGCACTGGTGGATCTTCGGCTCGTCGAGAGCCCGGGTGACCGCGACTTTCGCGTTGCGGGAGTGATGCTGGACCTTGCACGGCAATGGGCACCTGAGGACGTGAGCCTGTTGCGGCGGCGCATCGAGGTCGCGCAGGGTGGCGGCGAGCAGGAGGCTGTCGGCAAGCTGACGGATGAGCTGCTCAAGCTGGATCCGAACGACACCACCGCTCAGCTTCGAGCGATCGCTTCGCGTCTGCGTAACCAGCAGACGCTTGGCGAGCGGCTTGCGATGTACCAGCGACTGATCGATGCCGGTTCGATCGATGCTTCGGTTCGTAGCAGGCTCGCGCTCGATGCGGCGCTGCTCCACCGTGAGCGGGGCAACGACGACGGCTTTGCGCGCGAGCTTGCCCGCGCCATGCAGCTCGATGCGACCAACAAGGAAGCGGCGCTGCTTGCGTGGACGCGTTATGCCAGCTCGCTCGGCGATGTGCAGCGCTTCGAGCTGCTGACGAATCTGCTGTATTCCGATCCGCTTGATGCTGCGGTGCACCGGCTGATCGCGCTCGAACTGCTCAGCGCCGGATCGTTCAACAGGGCCAATCGCTTCCATCGCAACGCGGTGGTGCTCACGCGGGACGCCTTCGGGCAGGTGCCCGAGTGGCTCATGAACGAGTCGCTCGTGATGAACTGGTACATCCAGGGCCCCGAGGTGGTGCTTGCTGAGCTGAACCAGGATCTTGCCATGCGTCGCGAGCAGGCTGCAAGAACCCTTGCGCAGGCCGAGGCACAGGGCCTGCCGACCGCGGGCCTCGAGCGGCCCGAGGAGGTCCGGCTCACACCGACGTTTGCACGCGAACGCATCGTTGCGGCGTGGCTGCTCAATGACGATCGCACGCGGATCAGCGCTGCAGCGGATCTTCGGCAGGACATCGAGGACTGGACGGTCGAGCTGCAGGATCCGCGGAACCGACCGCCTGGCGTTGATCCCAATGACCTGGCGAGGCAGGTGGCGCTGGAGACGGCGGAGGTCTGGGCGTTCGCTGCTTGGGCGGACACCTCGCCGCAGCTGATCGAGGTGCAGTTGGATGTGCTTGGCGGGCGAGTGGGTACGGATCACGCTTCTTACCGGCGGCTTGCGGCTTACCGCCAGCTTCGGCTTGGCAACTTCGAGCAGGCGATCACGGAGATCGAGCCCCTGCTCGAGTACGGCTACGTGATCGACGAGGCCGCGCTTGCGATGGCCAAGGAGCGCGTGGGCGAGATTGAGGAAGCGGCAACGCTGTACCGCGGCATCATCGCGCGCATGCCGCTGCGGGCCGTCGGAGCGTGGGCGCGTCAGCGGCTCATGGGCCTCGACAAGCCGGATGTGTTCGTGAGCAGCGATCGCCCCCGGATCAATGAACTGGCGGACGAGGTGCCCGAGTGGATCGACCGCATGCTCAGGGATCCATCGCTCTTCATGCGCTTCCGCGCCGAGGTGGTGGATCGTGGCCCGGTGCCAGCGCTGTCGCCCGCGGAGGTGCACCTGCGGATCGAGAACATCGCGCCGATTCCGCTGGGCGTGGGTGATGGGCGAACGATTGGCGGCACGGTCATGCTCACGCCCAAGGTGCTGGTGGGCATGCGTGAGGAGTTCAGTCTTGCTCAGCCCGAGATCGTCTCGCTCTCGCATCGGCTTCGGCTTCTGCCCGGCGAATCCATTGAGGCGGTTGTTCCGGCGGATGCCGGTCTTGCCGGCTGGACGATCGGGTTCGGGGCTCTGACGACGGTGCGAGCGGATTGGCGTGCTCTCCACGGCTTTGCTGTGGGAGCTACCGATGGCATCGCGCGCAAAGCGATCACCGGCCTTGAATCAGGTTCGGGCTCCATGACATGGACCCGTCTGGACGAGACACCCGAGGGCTTCGAGGCACTCGTCGATGCCTTCGAAACTGCCTCGGTTTCCCGCTGGCCCAAGCTGCTCGCAGCCGCCCGTGCCAAGCTCGTGGAGCATGCCCGCAATCCGGGCGATGAGGTCACGCCCGATGCGGCATCGCGGCTTGGTGCGATGCTTGCCCAGCGGCTGGAGACACTGCCCAAGCGTGAACAATTGCTGACGGTGGCGATGATGCTGCCCGCTCGGCTTCTGCCCGGGCTTGAGGCACTCGACCAGGCAGCGCTTGCCAGCGAAGACCCCGAGGTTGCCGCCGTCGCGATGCTTTCGCGCACGGCAGGGCCGTCGGATCCGGTGCTTGCAGAGTGGGCGGGCAAGACCGAGCCGAGCGTTGCGCGGTTGTTGGCCCGGTCCCTGCTGGAGGCCTCGGTGATGGGGCGTTCGGGCGGGCTCTCAAGCGTGGAGAGCGTGGAGGGCCTCGCTCCGCCTCGCAGTCTGGCGTTGGCGCCGGCGCAGTGAAGCAGCCGGGTGACCAACCCGACGAGGTGCCGCATGATGGCACGCTCAAGGCATCGTGGTGGCGTCGCCATGCGGGCCAGGTCATTCGTTGGTCGATCGGTCTGTTCATGCTCGCGTTGGCGTTCGTGGTGGTGCTCACGCAGCGGGAGGCGCTCGCATCATCGTGGCGAGCGATGCGTTCGGCATCGCCTCTTCTGCTTGTCTTGTTGGTGCTGTTGCCGCTGGGCAATGTGCTGTTCACATCGTTGACGTTCAAAGCCCTGACGGATCGCTACGCAAAGGTTCCCCTGTGGGAGATGAACCTGTTGATGCTGTCGGCAGGGCTGCTCAACTACCTGCCGATGCGGCCAGGGCTGGTCGGCCGGGTGGCGTACCACCGCACGTTCCACGGCATTCGCGCGACGGACTCGGCCAAGGTCGTCGTGCGCGCGATGGCTGCAAGCGCGATCAGTCTGGCAGCCATGATCGGCATGGCGTGGCTCGCGGGTGTGGTCATCGCGCCGACGTCGGCGGATGCGTGGCGGGTGGCCTTCTCGCTCGTGGGCCCGGTGATGCTCGTCGCTTCGGGTTCGATTGCTTTGAGTCTCCAGCCCGATCAGCACCGCTGGCGCTGGTTGACAGCCACGGGCTGGCGTTGGGCGGACATGCTCATCTGGGCCGCTCGGTACTGGGTGGTCTTTCGGCTGGTGGGTGAGCCCATCGATTGGACGCAGGCCACGCTTGCAGCCCTGATCAGCCAGATGGCGCTGGCGGTTCCGTTCGTGGGCAATGGCCTCGGACTGCGCGAGTGGGCGGTGGGGGTGTTCGCCGGCCAGCGAGCCGCAGCCGAGGCGGCGGGAGGGGGCGTGGCGGCCTCAGATCTGACCCGATCGGCGGCAGCGGGTCTGACCGCGGACCTCGTCAACCGTGCGGCCGAACTGATGGTTCTGGTGCCGCTGGGTGCGTGCGCGGGTGTGATACTCGCCCGGCGGTCCGCCAGGCGGACGGCCGCGAGGCCTCTGCCCCAGCGTCCTTCCGAGTCTTAGGCTCACGCAGAGCGGGCATCCGTCGAGACACAAGCCTCGAACCTCCCCCCAGAGGCACGCCCGCACTTGATGAGGAGGGTTTGGCAGCGTGATCCCGTTCTTCGTGGGCTACGGCGTTCTGATGTGCCTTTCCGCGTTTCGCGGCAGGCGTCAGACCGCAGGTGTGCTGACGGTGATTCTGGGGACGCTCGGCCTGTTCTTCATCGGCGGGGCCTATCTCGTCACGGCCAAGGTGCTCAAGGTCGATGGTGCAGAGGCGGTCGCACTGATCATCTACCTGCCCTACATCGTGATGGTCTTTGCCATCTCGGCGTGGTTTGCCTCGTTGCCCCGGGTCAACAAGCACGAGGGCAAGTGCATCCGCTGCCGATATGACCTGCGCGGGCTGGAAGGCGTCAGCCACCGGTGCCCTGAGTGCGGCTATGCACCGCGCACGCGCTACGGCTCTTCGTCGGTCGCCGAGTATCAGCAGCAGAAGTGGGGGCTAGCGGCGCAAGAACCGGACCAGCCCGCCGATGGCGAGCACGAGCATCGGCAAGCCGAGCACGAGCGACCACCGCAGCGCAGCAAGCTCTGATGGCGTTCGCGGCTTGATCAGCGGCACGGAGCGCGCGCCCGGGCTCGGAGCGACCTCGTCATCGCGGCCGGCAAGCCAGAGCACGGAAGCCTCGAACAACTCGATGTTGCCCGGGTACTGCAGGACCTCGCGTCCATCGACCGTGCTCGTCGCCAGCGCAAGACCATCGGAGAACCAGCCATTGGATCCCACCACGACCAACCGCTGCTGATCGCCGGAGGAGGGGGCGCTGCGTTCTGCTGCGGCTGCGACCACCCATGGTCCATCGTTGTCATCGCGGGATGCATCAAAGTCGGTGCGCGCGAGCAGCGGTCCACGCTGAGCGTGCGGCATGCGCCAGATGTTGAGCCAGTCGCTCTCAGCCCACAGGGAATCGCCTTCGAGCGACAGGAGGTCTTGCCCGCCGCTGCCAACCGCCACGGGCCATGGAAGGAGGGTCGGCAGGCCCTTGATCGCTGCGGCGATGGGGTGCGTGTCATCCTGAGCGATGGCTACAAGGTCGATGGCGACCTGCGAGCCCTGCGGGCCGCTGGCTTGCTCGACGATCGGCGCAGCGGTGTTCGGGCTGAGCCCGAATGTCTGGAGCATGTTGCTCATGGGGTCAGTTGAACCCAGCGCCGGGAGGACCGAGGGACTCAGCGAGATGAGCACCGATTCGCCGCGAGCCAGCAGGCCGCTCACGACGCTGCTCATAGCCTGTGCTCGGGCTGGCCCGCTGGTCGCCGGGTCTTCGCCCTGCCTGCTCAAGGTTGAGTCCGGTGCGAGCACGACGTAGACCACGGGGCGCGAGCGAGTCGGATCGATGCTGGCGAGGTCCGCGGGCGGCAGGCCCTCGCGGCCCGCGGGCTGTTCGAGCACGTCGATGCCGCGCGCACGCTGGCGGTCGAAGACGCCGTCAAAACCCCTGAACCTGTCGAGCAGCGGGGCGAACTCGGGATGCACGAGCACGATGATCGGTCTCTGCCGGTCCAGCACGGCTGCGAGCAGTCCTGCGATGCAGGTTTCCGCAATCGTGCGCACATCGGTTCGGGCCGGCAGAGCGTTGCCCGCGAACAGGTCGTTGAAACCCGCTGCTGCGATTTGGTCACCCGCGAAGACCAGCACGCCCTCGCCCCGCTCGAGGGCAGTGACGGCGCGCGTGATCGAGGGAGGTTGAAGGTCGCTCAGCGTGCGGGCGGTCGTGGCTGCCGCATCACGCTGGGCACCGATGGCCGCAGCGAGTTGAGCGGCACCCGGTTGGGCCGCGACACGTTGCCCGATGAGAGCAAGCTGACGAGCGAGCTGGTCGAGAAGGGGCGCAAGCTGGTCGCGGGCGGCGTCTGCGGAGGCGATGCGCGTGATGTCGCGGTCCAAGGTCTCGCTCGGCAATCTCTCGAGTGGGCCTTCGAGTTCGCGGGCAAACAAACGGGCGGCAGCGGCGGCTTCGGTCGCCTGGGCCGCGAAGGCTGGCGAAGTGCGGCCGAGGTCGAGCAGGCGGGGCGAGAGTGAGGATGTCAGCCAGCCGCTGAGTTCCTCGGTCCTGAGGCGTGCTGCGGCGAGTTCAGCCGTGAAGACGTCGATCTGCGGCTGGAAGGTCTGCTGGAGGTCGGCCAGCAGCGATTGGTATCGAGCCGCCGCCTGAGGCGACGCGGCATCGAGAACGGTGACGTCGACAAGGGGACGCTCGCTGAAGAGGTCGAGCACATCGAGCACTTCGCGGGCGAGTCTTGGGCTTTGATCGGACACGCGGCCGACGACGACGATGCGCACGGGGGTCTGCTGCTCGTCTGCTCGAGCAAGCAGGGCCTGCGTCTGGGGAGCGAGGCGTTGCTCACCTCGCGCGGTGAGATCGATCCGCGTGCCGAGGCGTTCGAGCCCGGCGACCGACGCCAGCGCTACGGCAGCCACGAGGATGACGAGGCCGCCGCCGATGAGCAGCGCTCGAAGCCGCCGAACGACGGGCACGGTGCGGTGGCGCTTGGCGGGGCCGGGGGTCATCGAACGCTCCTGAAGGCGTCGATCCCGCCGGCGAGGCAGAGCGATGTCGCAGCCGCGCCCACGAGGAACATCACATCACTCAGGGGTACCGCACCCCGTGCGAGCAGTTGGACCCGCGGAGCCAGCGCGAGCGTCTGGCGTGTTTCGTCAAGCCACTCGGGCAGTCGTTCGGTGCGGAGGTTGGGCAGGATGAGCCATGCGAGCAGCACGAAGAGGGTGATCAGGAAGGCGAGCGTCTGGCTGGAAGTGGCGGCCGATGCGGCGAGGCCCACGGCGAGGTACACCGCGCCCAGCAGGACCAGCGCGAGATAGCCGCTGGCGAGCGGCCCTGCGTCGGGGGCCGGCTCTGCGAGAGGCCAGAGCACCGCGATGTACACGAGCGTTGGCGCGAGCATGGTCAGCAGCGTGAGCATGCCCCCGAGGTACTTGCCGGCGATGAGGCTCGCCAGTGAGGTCGGCGAGGCGAGCACGAGGTCGATGGTGCCCGAGCGGTGCTCATCACTCAGGAGCTTCATGGAGATGGCGGGCACCACCGGGAGCAGGAGCCACTCGGCGGTGTCGAAGAAGCTTCGCAGCGAGGCGGCTGCTCCGGGCACGACAATGGTCCACGACACGACCACCGAGCCCAGTGCGCACAGCAGGGCTGTCACCACCCAGCCGACCGGGGTGCGGAACGACGAGGCCCACTCGCGGAGCGCAATGGCCAGCATGGCACTCATGCTGTGGGCACCCCCTCGGGCTTGGACGGATGATCGCCTCGCACGCCCGGACGGGCAGCATCCACGAGGCGTGTGTACACGTCCTCAAGCGTGGGCTGCCGGACGGTCAGCGTGCGCACGGTGATGCCCGAGAGAGCCTCGGCGAGCAGATCGCGGGCGTCCTGCCTGCGTGGGTCGAGCAGCGCGCGGGCCCGGGTCCACGGGCTGGCATCCTTGGGCTCTGAGGCCTGGGCGCCCTTGATTCCGGGGACGCTGGCGATGCGACGGCGGAGTTCCTGGCTGGATGCGCGGGCCTCGACCTCCACCTCGGCGGTGCCGCCGTGCTGGCTGATGAGTCGATCCGGGGCGTCGTCAGCGAGCACCTGTCCGCCGGCGATGATGATGACGCGGTGGCAGGCTCGTTCGACCTCGGGGAGCACATGGCTCGAGAAGAGCGTGGCGCGGCGGGGCGCTTCGGCCGCGAGCAGGTCCCGCGTGAGTCTGACCTGGCTTGGGTCGAGGCCATCGGTGGGTTCATCGAGCATGAGGACGGCGGGGTCGGCGAGCAGGGCGCTGGCGAGCCCGATCCGCTGGCGGTAGCCCTTGGAGAGGTGGCCCAGGCGTGCCGCGAGGACATCGGTGATTCTGCAGCGATCGGCGACGCTGGCGATGGCGGATTTTCGGTGTCTCCTCGGAAGATGCGCGAGTGCTGCGCGGTACATGAGATAGGCCGAGGCCCGCATCTCGGGGTGCAGGGGTGCGGACTCGGGCAGGTAGCCCAGATGGGCTTTGGCTTGTTTGGGTGACGCGATGGCATCGATGCCATTGATGACCACCGAGCCGCGATCAGGGGCAACCAGCCCGGCGATCGTGCGAATCGTAGTCGATTTACCGGCACCATTGGGCCCGAGCAGGCCGACCACCTCGCCTCGCTCGAGACCGAAGCTCACGCTCTGGACCGCCTGCACGCGGCCAAAGCGTTTCGAAATTTCTCGGACTTGGAGCATGAATTGGGGCACAGCCAGTGGGCCGGGGGGGCCGATGATATCAGACAGAGCGCATACGAGCGGGTTGGCTCGGGGTTCGGGGCCTTACACTCCGGGGGCACGGATGCTCCGTCGGGGAAGTCGGCAGCATGGCATGTTCAAGGGCAGCACGGCATGAGCAGTGGCCGGCCAAGACTTGTAATCATCGGGGGCGAGGACGCCTCGGTGGATGCCTTGAGTGCCGAGCTGGGCGACCGGTATGAGATTGTTGTGGCGCCGTCGGCCCGGGATGTGAGCGCCGAGCAGCGCGACGCGGTTCAGGCGGTACTGATCGAAGCCGAGGATGCATCCGTGGGCGATGGCGACCTCGGTGCGGAGCCTGCTGTGGCGCTGCTGAATGCCATTGGCGAGGGCGTGTGCCTCGTCGGGCCCGATGCTCGGGTGGTGTGGGCCAACGACAGGTTTTGCGCATTCGATGAGACCGTGCGAGCGCGGGTCATTCAGGTCTGTCGTCAGGCGCACGAGTTCATCGCGGACGGCGCGGGTGGGAGCGAGGGCTCGCATCAGGGTTCGGGCAGCAGTTCACCGACGTGCAAGTTCGACATCGAGGACACCGAGACACGCCGGCACTACGACGTGTACGTCACACCGGCGAAGCTCTCGTCCGGCGGCGATCACGTCGCTGCGGTGGTGCGTGATGTCACCAAGCGTGTGCGGATGGAGCGGAAGATGACCGCCATCGATCAGGCGGGCGCCACGCTGATGGATGTGCACGCGGACGAGATCAGGAACGCAAGGCCCGCCGAGCGTCTGAAACTGTTGCAGACGCGGATCACGCAGTACACGCACGAGGTGCTGCACTTCGATCACTTCATTGTCCGCTTGGTCAACGAGGAGACGGGCAAGCTCGAGCCGGTGATCAGCGAGGGCATGCCGCCCTCGGCATCGGATCTGTCGATCCGCATCGAGAACGAGGGCAGCGGGATCATGGGCTTCGTGGCGGCGACCGGGCAGAGTTACATCTGCAACGACGCCGAGGCCGATGAGCGCTTTCTTCCGGGCCTGCCCTCTGCTCGTTCGTCGCTCACGGTGCCATTGAGGCTGCAGGATCGTGTGATCGGCGTGATGAACATCGAGAGTCCCGAGCCGGCGGCGTTCACGGATCTTGATCGGCAGTTTGCGGAGATCTTTGCCCGTTACATTGCGATGGCGCTGCACATGCTGGACCTGCTGGTGGTCGAGCGATGTACGACCAACAAGATGCTGTCGGGTCGCGTGGAGGGTGAGCTTCGCGAGTGTCTGGAGGACATTCTTTCGGAGACGGACTGGCTGACGGGTATCAAGACGGGCGACCCCGAACTCGCCGAGCATGTGGACCGGATCAAGACAGACGTTGAGCGGATCCGCAAGCGGGTGCGTGATGTTGCCGACGGGCCGCAGACGCTCTTGGGTGTCGAGCGCGCGATGGAGCAGAGCGAGCGGGATCCGCTGCTGAGCGGCAAGCGCGTGCTCGTGGCGGACGACACCCAGAAGATTCGGCACATCATCCGCGATGTGCTGACAGCAGTCGGCTGCGATGTTGAGGTCTGCGAGGACGGCGGACAGGCAATCGAGCAACTGAGCGGCTGCGTCGAGCGTGGTCGGCCCTTCGACTTGGTGATCAGCGATATCAAGATGCCTGACCGCAATGGCTACGAGGTGTTCACGGCTGCGAAGAAGGCCATCCCGGATGTTCCCGTTGTGCTGATGACGGGCTTTGGCTATGACCCGCATCACTCGATCGTGCGCGCAAGTGAGGACGGGCTGCAGTGCGTTCTCTTCAAGCCCTTCCAGATCGAACGGCTTCTCGAAGAAGTGCGCAAAGCCTTCGCCGTGGCGAGCGATGGCGGCAGCGCCTGACGCCCGCCGGCGATCGAGATGCTCAACCGAGAAGCAAGTCGAGCGAGAGATCCGAGATGTGATTGACCACGAGCGCGGCCTGGCCAAGTTCGCTGGCACTGACGCTGTGCGCTACGGCAACCACCCGCAGCCCCGCGGATGCGGCTGAAGCAACCCCGGTGGGCGTGTCCTCGATGGCGATGCAGGCGGAGGGCTTGAGCTTGAGCAGTTCGGCGGTCCGCAGATAGGGCTCGGGGTCGGGCTTGCCTCGGTTGACATCGTCGAGCGTGGTGATCACCTCGGGCAGGCTGAGCAGGCCGAGCACTTGAAGGACGCTCTCTACGGTGGGCCTGCGTGAGCCCGAGCAGACACCGATCCGCGTTCGGCGGGCAGCCTCTTCGAAGAGTTCGACCGCCCCGTCGAAGGCGGGCACGCCCTGCTGGGTCAGCAGCTCGCTGAAGGCCAGATGCTTGTCGCGGGACAGGGCTTCAAGCTGTGGCTGGGTCAGTTCGCGGCCGTTGGCACGGGCCACCTTGTCGAGCGCGGGCAGGTCACCGAACCCGACGCAGAGGGTCTCGAACTGCTCGTGGCTCAGGGTCATGCCCATAGCTTCGACAGCCCGCCGCAGAGCCTGCTCATGGACAGGTTCTGAGTTGGCGAGCGTTCCATCGAGATCGAAGATGATGGCATCGGGCATGGTGCTCGGAGCCTAGCCCGGGCCAATCTCGCGGCGTTACACTGACCGGTGATGCAACTGGTTGTCTTTGATGATGGCAAGGCCGATCTATCGCCCTTGACGGACTTCCGCGCCGTCTTTGATGTGCGGACCGGGGCGCTCACCACGCTCGAGCGCCACGAGGCGGATCTGGCGCTGCACGTCTTTGCCCTCTTCGTGCCGGAATCGATTGCCGCGCTCACGGGCGAGCGGCACGATGTGCTCATCAATCGGCTTGATGGCGCGAGCGACGACCTGCTGTTGATCAACGGCGGATGTCCCTTGCTGCCCGATGAAGCACGCGCTTTGTTGAAAGAGGATGTGCGAGACCACGCGGTGGTCGCGCCCGATGGCCGGCTGATCGCAGCCCGCGTGGGCCGGGATCGGGCTGCCAGGATGCTGTCGGCAAGCTCCGAGGATTCGTTGGATCAGCTTGCGATCACGCGGGTTGAGACGCAGTCGCTCATGTACCGGCCGTGGGAGTGCATGCCCGCGATGGATGCGGCGCTTCGGGTGGACCTCGATCTGATTGTCAAGCACCGCAAGCGAGGCGACGTGCCCGAAGGCGTGACGATCATCGGGCCCAGCGAGCGGGTCTTCATCCACCCTGACGCGATCGTGCATCCAGGGGTGTACATCGACGTCGAAGATGGGTTGGTGACCATCTCGTCGGGCACGGAGGTCATGCCGGGAGCGGTGCTGTTCGGTCCCGCCTCGATCGGGCGGGACAGCGTGGTGCATCCCAACACGATCGTTCGCGCCCAGACATCGCTCGGCCCGCATTGCAAGGTCGCGGGCGAGGTCGGCGCATGTGTCTTCCAGGGCTACGCCAACAAGGCGCACGAGGGATATCTCGGCAACAGCTTCGTGGGTGAGTGGGTGAACTTCGGCGCGGGCACAAACGGCTCCAATCTGCTGAACACCTACGGCGAGGTTTCGGCGGTTGCATCCCCCGGCGGACCGAGCGAGCCTACGGGCCAGACCTTCCTCGGGGCGATCATCGGCGATCACGTCAAGTTCGCCATCGGCAGCCGAATCTCGACCGGTGCGGTGCTTCACGCGGGCAGCATGTTTGCGGTGAGTTCCTTCATCGGAGGCTGCGTGGGGCCCTTCGTCTGGGCCACCGACGAGGGGCAGCGGTTCTACCGATTCGACAAGTGGGTCGAGACGCTCCGTGTGGTCATGCGTCGGCGGGGGCTCGAGCCCGGGCAGGCGTACCTCGAACGAGCGAGAGCGCTGCACGCGGCAGCGACGGACGAATCGTGAAGACGCTTTATCTGATCGATGGGTATGCGCAGTTCTTTCGAGCGTACCACGCTGTGCGTTCGCCCATGTCGAGCCCCGTGACGGGCGAGCCGACGAACCTGACATTCGGCTTCGTTGGAATGCTGCTCAAGCTGCTGCGTGGCCAAGAAGCACACATGGCGGGGCCGCCGAGTCACCTCGCGGTGGCGCTGGATGTATCGGGCGACCGGGGGACGTTCCGCAGCGAACTGTTCAGCGATTACAAGGCGACGCGTCCGCCGCCGCCGGAGGACCTGCCCGTCCAGGTCGAGCGGTGCTTGTCGCTTCTCAAGGCCATCGGTGTTCAGATGTTTGGCGCCGAGGGCTACGAGGCGGATGATGTCATCGCGACGATCGCAACAGCTCTCAGCGACGATGAGGTGCTCGTGCGGGCAGTCAGCAAAGACAAAGATCTGAAGCAGTTGCTGCGCGAGCAACACTTTGAGTTGTACGACGTGCACACGGACGAGGCGATCACGGTCGATACGCTCAGGGCGGATACGGGCCTGACTGCAGAGCAGGTGCCCATGATGCTCGCGCTGATGGGCGACAGCGTGGACAACGTGCCGGGCGTGCCTGGTGTGGGGCCGAAGACCGCTGCGCAGCTTGTCGCCGAGTTTGGCACGCTTGAAGCCATCGCACAAGAGGTGACGGACACCCAGAAGGCCAAGAAGGATTGGAAGATCAAGGGCAAGCGTCGCGAGAATATCGCGGCATCGCTCGATGCCTTGCCGCTGAGCCTTGATCTGGTCACGCTTCGGCGGGATGTGCCGCTGGACTTCTCGCTCGCCGCGTGCGAGACCGGTGCATTGGACGTCGCTGCCCTCATGCCGATCCTCAAGGAGCTTGGCTTCAATCGGTATCAGGATGAGCTCAAGGAGTTGCTCGGCCAGCGCAGCGGCCCATCATCGCCTGGTTCCGTCGATGGCTCTGGTGCGAAAAGCCATGATGAGCAAGCCGCCCCTTTGGGCTCACTGTTTGCGAGCGTGGAGCCTTCACCCGTGATCGAGGCCGCAGGCGATTATCGCTGCGTGCGCACAGCCGCTGAGCTTGCAGAGCTTGCTGGGGCGTTAGCGAAGGCTGACGTCTTCGCGGTGGATACGGAGACGACGAGCATCAGCCCGATGCGGGCGGAGCTGGTCGGGCTGAGTTTCTCGATCAGGCCCGGGATGGGGTGGTACGTGCCCGTGCGCGCACCGCAGGGCGAAGAGGTGCTGCCGGCAGCCGATGTGCTCGCGGCGCTCGGCCCGATCCTTCAGGATGAGGAACGAGCCAAGGTTGGGCACAACCTCAAGTATGACCTGCTCGTGCTGCGAAACGCCGGGATTGAGATGGGTGGCCTGAGCCTTCCAGAGAGCTGCGACACGATGGTGGCGAGCTATCTGATTGATGCGTCTCGCTCCAGCCACGGCCTTGATGCCCTTTCGCTCGCGCTGCTGGGTCGGCAGAACATTTCGATCAGGGACCTCATCGGCACGGGCAAGAATCAGAAGACTTTCGATCAAGTGCCGCTGGATCAGGCAGCGCCGTATGCAGCGGAAGATGCGGATGTGAGTCTGCAGCTTGCTCAGTTGATGAAGCCCGAGCTTGAATCCATGGGCATCGACGAACTGATGCACGCGCTCGAGATGCCGCTGGTCGAGGTGCTGGCGGAGCTCGAGTACAACGGCATCCGTGTAGACCCCGATGAGCTGGACCGCCAGCGGGTGCGGCTTGAGGGTGAGATTGGCAGGCTCAGGAAGGCGATCGACGAGGCTGCCATGGAGGCTGCTGACCGCACGTTTGACCCCGATTCACCCAAGCAGCTCGCGGCGTTTCTCTTCAACAAGCCGGAGCATGACGACTTGCCGGGCCTCGGGCTGAGGCCCCTCAAGCGTGGCAAGACCGGACCCTCGACGGATGCGGGCGTGCTGGAGAAGCTGGCCAACAAGGCCGAGATTGAATCGCCGATCCCGCGCTTGATCCTCGAGTATCGCCAGCTCACCAAGCTCGTCAACACCTACCTCG
>CAZSBR010000022.1:0-18414 GCA_964605165.1 uncultured Phycisphaeraceae bacterium | reverse complement strand
GCAATGGAGCGGAGGCGACTCGAACGCCCAACTTCCAGCTTGCAAAGCTGGCACTCTACCAGTTGAGTTACCGCCCCGGAGGTCCAGCATGGTAGCCGGGAGAGCGGCGGTCGTCGCGGGGTTTGGGGGAGTGGCGTGTCGGGGGTCGGCGGGGCAAGGTGGCAGGAAAATCGATCACGCGAGGAATGCCCGGCCCCGCCCGCTGGACCTTGGCCTGCAGCGCGGGCCAGATATTGGTGTTCACGCGGCTGAGCCGTGCTCCTCTGGTGTTGGTCCACGGGGTGTGATCCTCGCTGGGCGTGTCGACGTGGGACACTGGAGCGCCCGCTGCCGCGTTGGGAAGAAAGGCTGAGATCGCGATGACCACAACCGCCGAGGCGCCGCACGCCGCTCCTGACTCGCTCTTCGGGCAGGCTTTTGAAGAGGTTTCTCACTCGCTCTCTGGTGTGCTCGACGCCCACCCCGACTGGGTCAAGGCTCGTGTGCTGGATCGCCTTGCCGAGCCGGACCGCATCGTGCGTTTCCGCGTGGTGTGGGTCGATGACGCGGGGCATGTGCAGGTGAATCGCGGCTGGCGCGTGCAGCAGACGAACCTGCTCGGGCCGTACAAGGGCGGCCTGCGTTTCCATCCTTCGGTGACCGAGGACACGCTGCGGTTTCTCGCGTTCGAGCAGGCGTTCAAGAACGCGCTGACCGGCTTGCCGCTGGGCGCTGGCAAGGGTGGCAGCGACTTTGATCCCAAGGGCAAGTCGGATGGTGAGGTGAACAGGTTCTGCAATGCGTTCATGGCGCAGCTTGAGCCGTACATCGGGCCGGACATGGATGTGCCGGCGGGCGACATCGGTGTGGGCGGTCGCGAAGTCGGTTTCCTCTATGGCGCATACATGCGGATCCGTCGCGAGAACGGCGGTGTCCTGACGGGCAAGCCCATGGCGCTGGGCGGTGTCGCGCTGCGAACCGAAGCGACGGGCTACGGCACGGTGGCATTTGCGAGGCTCATGCTCGAGCATCGGGGCGAGTCGCTCGAGGGCAAGCGGGTGGCGATCTCTGGCTCGGGCAACGTGGCGCTGTATGCAGCCGAGCGGTGCAAGCAGTTCGGCGCGAAGGTGGTCACCCTGTCCGATTCCGGCGGCACGATCGAGTGCGACGGCGGGCTGACGATGGACCAGATCGAAGAGCTCAAGCACTTCAAGGAGGTTGAGCGCGGACGGCTCAAGAACTACTCGGCAGCGGGTGTGAAGTTCCACGAGCAGACGGATCCGTGGGGCGTGCCGTGCGCTGTGGCACTGCCTTGCGCGACGCAGAACGAACTCGATGAGTCCGAGGCGGAGTCCCTCATTGCCAACGGCGTGCTCGCTGTGGCCGAGGGCGCGAACATGCCCTGCACCCCGGAGGCTGTGGAGAAGTTCCAGGCCGCGGGCGTGAGCTTTGGCCCGGGCAAGGCCGCGAACGCGGGCGGCGTGGGCACCTCGGGCTTTGAGATGTCGCAGAACTCGATGCGCATCCCGTGGAAGCGAGAGGACACCGAGCGACGGCTTGAAGACATGATGTCCTCCATCCACGATGCGTGCGTTGAGCACGGCAGCGGGGCCGGTCAGGCGGTCGATTATGTTCGCGGCGCGAACATCGCTGGGTTTGCCAAGCTTGCCCAGGCGATGATGACGCTCGGCATAGGCTGATCCGGATCCGCCGAGGAGTGGGGACGAGCGCAAGGGAGGGCCTCATGGCCAGCGTGTCAACCGATCGGTTTGGTGAGGTGCGATCAGCCCTTGGTCTTGATGCGCCATCGAGTGGAAGCCTCGATGTCCGCAGCCCGATCGACGGCGGAGTGCTTGCATCTGTTGCGATGCACGGAGCAGACGACTGCAAGGCTTCGGTCGATCGTGCGAGCGAGGCCTTTGATCGTTGGCGTGCTGTGCCGCCGCCGGTGCGTGGTGAGCTTGTCCGTCTCTTTGGCGACGTGCTGCGGGAGCACCGCGAGACACTCGGTGCATTGGTCACACTCGAATGCGGCAAGCCCATCGCAGAAGCGGTGGGCGAAGTGCAGGAGATGATCGACATCTGCGACTTTGCGGTGGGGCTGAGCCGTCAGCTCTACGGCCTGACCATGGGTTCAGAGCGTCCCGGGCATCACCTGCGTGAGGTCTGGCAGCCGCTTGGACCGGTGGGGGTGATCAGTGCTTTCAACTTCCCGGTCGCCGTGTGGGCCTGGAATGCAGCAATCGCGTGGGTATGTGGCGACAGCGTGGTCTGGAAGCCTTCTGAGAAGACGCCGCTGACCGCGCTGGCCTGCGATCACCTGTTCAGTGAGGCGAGGCGGCGCTTTGAGGCTGGCACCGGCTATGAGACAGCGGGGCTGAGCGAGGTGCTCGTCGGCGGTCGCGATGTCGGCGAGCGATTGGTTGATGACACCCGCGTGGCGTTGGTCAGTGCGACGGGTTCGGTCCCGATGGGACGAGCGGTTGCGCAGCGGGTGGCAGCGAGGCTTGGACGGTGTCTTCTCGAACTCGGCGGCAACAACGCGATGATCGTGCGCCCCTCTGCCGATCTTGATCTGGCGACCATGGCGATCGTCTTCTCGGCTGCGGGCACGGCGGGGCAGCGGTGCACGACGCTTCGACGGTTGATCGTGCATCCGTCCCTGAAGAGCGAACTGGTGGCGCGCGTCACGAACGCCTTCGGTCAACTCGTTGTGGGTGATCCGCTCGATCGAGCGAGTCATGTCGGGCCGCTTGTTGATCAGGCGGCATTCGACGCCATGGCTTCATCGCTCAAGGCCGCCGAGCAGCAGGGCGGCCGCGTGGTGTACGGCGGGGAGCGACTGCACGCTGACCGCTGGCCCGACGCCTGGTATGTCCGGCCGGCGGTGGTTGATATGCCCGGGCAGACCGAGTGTGTGCGTGACGAGTGCTTTGCTCCGTTGCTGTATGTGATGGAGGCGGAAGCACTTGATGATGCCATCGGGCTCAACAACGCCGTGCCTCAGGGCCTGAGTTCATGCATATTCACAACGGATCTTCGCGAGGCGGAGGTCTTCTGCTCGGCGGTTGGGAGCGATTGCGGCATTGCGAATGTGAACATCGGTCCCAGCGGCGCTGAGATTGGTGGTGCGTTCGGTGGTGAGAAGGAGACGGGCGGCGGCCGCGAGTCCGGATCGGATGCGTGGAAGTCGTACATGCGTCGCCAGACGCAGACCGTGAATTACTCGAGCAATCTGCCACTGGCTCAGGGCATTGAGTTCAAGCTGTGACGGTGAGCCTTTGGCAACGTGGTGCGCGTGGGCGCAGGCAGTCGTGTGCGGTCGATCTGGCGATCATCGGCGGTGGTGTGACGGGTCTGAGCGCGGCAGCGGAAGCGCGGCGACGGGGTATGACGGTCGGCGTTTTCGAGCGCCATGCTGTGGGCAGCGGCGCCAGCGGACGAAACGCGGGCTACCTGATGCGGGGCATGGCGTCCTCCTACGCGGTGGCGGCGGATGTGTTTGGACGCGCTGCTGCGGGTGAACTCTGGCGGCTCAGTGAGCGCAACCTCGAGCTCCTGAAATCGCTCGGGACGGGTGCGGCAGCGGGCATGCACGACCTGCCCTCATGCCTGTTGGCGGTGGATGAAGCTGAGGAGTGGGATCTGCGGCGGTCATTTGAGATGCTTCGCGAGGATGGCTTCGCAGTGGAACTCCTCGAACCCGCCGATCTTCCTCTGCCCGTCGGTGAGCGTCGCTTTGCGCGTGTCGGACTCGTGAATCCGGGAGATGCGGTCTGTGACCCGATGGCGCTGCTCGGTGTGCTCGCATCGCTGGTCGGCGGAGAGTCGATCTGGACCGATGACGAGGTGCACGGCGTGCACCCCGAGGATGGCGGCGTGGTGATCGAATCCGCGCGGCGTTCTTGCAGAGTTCATCGCGTGATGATCTGCACGAATGCATGGATCAGCGAGCTCGAGCCGGCTCTTGGTGGTGTCATCAGGCCCTGTCGAGCGCAGATGCTCGCGGCGAGGCCGGCTCGGGAGGCCATCGAACTCGCGCACGCATATTACATCAACCGCGGGAATGAGTACCTCAGAAGTGGCCCCGACGGGTTGCTGCTCATGGGTGGGGCGCGGCGCTACGAGTCCGGCGATGGCGCATCGGCGGAGTTTGGAACGTCTGACGAGGTGCAGCAGCGGCTCGAGGACTTCGTGAGGGCCTACGCGGCTGAGCACTTCGAGGTCTTGGCGAGGTGGTCGGGCGTGATGGGAATGACGCCCGACGAACTGCCGGTCGTGGGGCCGGCGCCATTGGATGATCGCGTGTGGATCTGCGGCGGATTTTCCGGCCACGGCATGTCGCTGGGCTGCGTGACGGCGAAGCTTGCGGTCGCCGGGATGTTGGGCGATGATGCGGTTCCCGCGATGTTCAATCCCGGGCGCTTTGATGGCGCGGCCGCCACCGGTTCAGCGCGGTGAGGTATACAGGGATCCTTGTGAAGCGGTCTTGCGCCGAGCGTTACTGAGTACGGAGTCTCCGAGCACTGAAGAGGAGGAGCGGGCAATGCGTCAGCGTGTGGAAGCCGGTCGTGTCGGGGTGTTGACCGCAGCGGGGCTCTTGACGGCGCTGTGTGGTCTTGCGATCGCTCAACCCGCGTCTCCTATGCCGCAGCAGCCGGCGCTGAGCCCGGATGGCGACACCATTGCTTTCGTGTGGGCGGGCGATGTCTGGGCGATGCCGTCGGCGGGCGGTGCGGCCAAGCGGTTGACGGCACATCCGGCGCTTGACACGACGCCCAGGTTCAATGCCGAAGGCACGATGCTGGCCTTTGAATCGGATCGTGATGGGGCGACCAATTTGTACGTGATGGAGCTTGGGCCGGGCCTCGTCGCAGGCCAGCCTCGGCGCGTGACGGTGTCAGACCGCTCTCAGTCCCTCGGTGGATTCAGCGCTGATGGCTCGTCGCTGATTTTCTCTGCTCGGATGGATCCCTCCATCTATCGGCACGCCCGGATGTACAGCGCTCCTCTGGATGGTGGGCCCGTCGAAATGCTCACCCCGGCCTTTGGCAAGGAGGTGACGCAGGCGTCGAACGGGGATCTCGTCTTTACCCGAGGCTACGGCATCGCCAACCGCCCCAACTACCGCGGGTCGGGCTCGATGGATCTCTGGCGGCTGGATGCCGACACCGGCAACTTCGTGCAACTCACCGAGTTCGCCGGCAATGACATGACCGCCTTTCAGCGTGATGACGGATCGGTTGTGTTCGTGTCCAGCCGATCCGGACAGAACAACGTGCATCTGATCGCGCCGGAGGCGACGGGCAGTCAGCCGGGAGCGATCACGCAGTTGACGGATTTTCAGGTTGCCGACGGGCAGGCCTCCATTGGCCACGGCGTTCGCGATCTAGCCGTCAGTGCCGATGGTTCGATGGCGGCGTTTGTGGTCTGGGACACCCTTTACACGCTCAGTCTCGACGAGCCGGGTGCATTGCCGCAGGCGGTGCGAGTCAGCGCAGCAGCGGATGACAGTGTTGCGGAGACGGACCGGATCAACATCTCGCGCGATGCCTCGGAAGCCGTGCTGCATCCATCGGGTGATGCGATCGCTCTTGTGCTCAGGGGCGAGATCTACATCCGCAGCACGGAGGAGGACCGGCCCGCGAGGCGCGTGACCAACACGCATGCCCGCGAGCGTCACATCGCATGGTCACCGGATGGCCAGCGGCTGTATTTCTCCGTCGACGACGAGGAGAGCCTCGGTTCGATACACGCTGCGTCGGTGGTGTTGTCCAAGGAGGATCTCGTGCCTCCTTCGAAGGAGGACGAGGTCAAGGACGAAGAGGAAGCGGGTGGCGACGATGAGCAGGCCACCGACGAGCAGGCCGAAGATGTGGCTGATGGCGCCGGAGAAGAGCCTGCCAACGATGAGAAGGGGGATGACGAGGCCAAGGCTGAGAAGAAAGACACGCCCGACTTTGGTGCTCGCTGGGCGGATGCGCTGACGTTCTCGATCGAACCGGTGATCGTTGGTTCGACGTGGGATCGCCGGCCTCGTCCTTCACCCGACGGCAAGTCGCTGCTGATCGTGCGCGGGCTCGGCGACCTGGTGCTGCATGATCTTGGGAGCGGTGATCAGCGGGTGGTGCTGGAGAGCTGGGACGAGCCGGAGGTATTCTGGGCGAGTGATTCGGCGCACCTTGTGTACGCGGTTTCAGATCTTGATTTCAACAACGACATCTGGATTCTCGATACGACGCTCGATGAACAGGGCAACGCCCGAGAGGCTGTGAACATCACTCGGCACCCCGACATCGACACCTCGCCGAGGTTGTCGCACGATGGCAAGGTGCTGACGTTCCTGAGCGATCGCGACAACCAGAACTGGGATTACGACGTCTATGCCGTCTTCCTCGACTCCGAGCTCGAGGGTAAGAGGGCCTATGAGCTTGACGAGTACTTCTCGGAAGCGGCCAAGGCGGCCAAGAAGCTCAAGCCGCTTGAGCCGAGCTCGGATGACGATGATGCCGGCGATTCGCAAGCGAAGAAGCTCGACTTTGACACGGAGGATGCCTATCTGCGCGTTCGACGCCTGACGACGCTGCCGGGGTCCGAGGGTGACCTCGCCATGACACCAGGCGGTGAGCGGATCATCTTCGAGGCGTCCGTCGATGGTGATACGGCGCTGTATTCCGTGGATCACCGCGGCGACGAACGCAAGACGATCGAGACGGGAGGCGTGTCGGATGTCTCCGTTTCAATCTCGGGAGAGGACGTCATTTACATCGATGGTGGCACGGCCAAGTCGGCCAGCCCAACGGGTTCGAGCAAGGAGACCTACGGCGTCTCTGAGGACATCGTGATCGAGATTGCCGAGCAGCAGCGGCAGAAGTTCATGGAGGGTGCGCGCACCTTCGGTGAGTACTTCTACCACCCGACGATGAAGGGCCTCGACTGGCCCGCGCTCGTTGAGCGATACGCTGAACTTGCCGAACAGACCCGGACAAGCGCCGAGTTCAATGCGGTCTTCACGCTGTTGCTTGGCGAGGTCGATGGTTCGCATACCGGCATCCGCGGCGGCGGGGGGTTCAGCGCCGGTTCACCGGGCACGGGCTACCTCGGCGTCGATGTGTCGCCGGCGGGCGATGGCTACCGCGTTGAGGATGTGCTTGCCAAGGGGCCTGCGGACCTCGGTGAGACGGGGCTTCAAGCCGGTGATGTGCTGATCGCCGTCAACGAGACCCCGCTGCTGCAGAATGGCGTTCTGACTGATTTCGGAGCCGCGATGGTGGGCACGGCCGGTGAGGAGACGCTGTTCGAGGTTCGTGGTGAAGACGGCCAGCAGCGATTCGTGCTGCTGAGCCCGCACAGCTTCGGCAGTGAGAACAACCTTCGCTACACGCACGAGGTTCTTGATCGGCGCGCCGAGGTTGAACGACTGTCCAATGGCAGGCTGGGCTACCTCCACATCCGCGGCATGAACCTGCCCTCGGTCCGTGACTTTGAGCGTGACCTCTATGCGGCAGCGGCGGGCAAGGAAGGTCTGGTGATTGACGTCCGCGACAATGGCGGCGGTTTCACAACGGACATTCTGCTCGCATCGCTGACCGCGCCGAACCATGCGTACACCATTCCCCGCGGCGCCGATCCCGCGAGCGTGCCGACGGATGCGTATCCGCGCGATCGCCGCCTGATCTACGGCTGGAGCCGGCCCATCAACGTGCTGGTGAACCAGCATTCGTTCTCGAACGCGGAGATCTTCGCCCACGCGATCAAGACGATCGGTCGAGGCACGATCATCGGCACACCGACCTTCGGCGGGGTGATCTCCACGGGCAGCTTCAGCCTCATCGACGGAACGACCATTCGCAGGCCCTTCCGCGGCTGGTGGACAGCCGACGGGAAGGACATGGACATCTTCCCCGCTGTGCCGGACATCAACGTGCCGCAGAAGCCGGCCGACGAGGCGCGGGGCGTCGATCCGCAACTTGAGGCCGCCGTCAATGAACTGCTCGGCCGCGTAGGTTCGTGAAAGGCACCGCTCGCATTGCGGAGTGTAATATCCTGTTTAAGGCGGCTGCCCGTGCGGCCGGGTCATGATTTCACGATGGCTGTTGAGACTCATTCGCAAGATGTTGCTATGCTCTGCACGTGACGCAGCTTTCCACCAGACCACACTTGCAGGCAACGCTCGTTGAGTCGCCGCGTGTCGTTCGGTGGTTGTGGATGGCCTTGGGGCTCTCGTGTGTCGCCCTCGGAGCGGTCGGCGCCGTGGTGCCCGGCATGCCCACGACGATCTTCCTGATGATCGCTTGCTGGGCGTTTGCGAAGAGTTGTCCAGCGTTGCACCGGTGGGTGCTGACCACCAGGCTCTTTGCTCCCTACGCCCGCTATCTCGATGGTTCGACCGCGATGCCGATCAGGGCCAAGGCCGTGGCGATTGCCCTGATGTGGGTGAGCGTTGCCCTCAGTTGCACCGTGCTTGTGCTTCAGGAATCAGCCCCCGATTGGGTGGCGGTGCTTGTCGTAGCTGCGGCGGTTGCGGGTACAGCGTTCATCGTGCGTTGGCAGCCACGGGGCGTGCGAGACGCGCAGGCGGCCTGAGCAGGCGCGGCGACCTCTTCATCCAATCGGGCCTGGCTTCTGTTCAGCCGTTCTCCAGCGTTCATTCAGAGGACCGTTGTGAGCGGCCGCATGGCATCGCCGAACTCGGCCACATCGCAGCCCATCTGCCTCAGCATGGTCATGTAGAGGCCGCAGAGCGGCGTCTCGACCTCATGCGCGAGGTGACGACCGGTCTGGATGTGACCGCCGGCATTGCCTGCCATGACGATGGGCAGGTTCTCATGGTTGTGGCGGTTGCCGTCGGAGAGCCCGCTGCCGTGAAGGATCATGCAGTGATCGAGCAGGCTTCCCTCGCCCTCGGGCGTGGCGGCAAGGTTGGCGACAAAGCGGGCGAAGCGTTCGGCATGGAAGCGATCGATCCGCTGGATCTTCTCGATCCATTCCTGGTTGCCCTTGTGGTGCGAAAGGTAGTGGTGGCCTTCGGTGATGCCCAGTTCGGGGAAGGCTCGGTTGCTCCCGGCGGTGCCCGTCATGTAGGTGGCGATGCGGGTGGCATCTGTGCGAAACGCCAAAGCGAGCATGTCGTACATGAGATCAAGGTGCTCGCCCACGATGTCCGGGATGCCTGCCGGCGCTGGCGCGTCATCCGGTGCTGCGGGATGGTCGTTGAGTTCCTGGGCTCTTTGAATCCGCCGCTCGATTTCTCGAACCGATGTCTGATACTCATCAAGCCGCGCACGATCACCCGAGCCGAGGGCGTTGTTGAGGCGGCGGGCATCATCAAGGACGTAGTCCAGAATGCTGGTGCGCCGGCGGAAACGCTGTGCAGCTTCCTTGGCAGACGCAGACGAGAACAGGCGGTCGAAGACGGCAGCGGGGTTGACGATCTTTGGCACGGGGGTGTCCTCGTCGTGCCAACTGATGTTGGACGAGTAGGCGCACGCATAGCCTGAGTCGCAACTTCCGGCTCGGCGACCGATCTGCGCGCCGATCTCGATGGAGGGCAGGCGCGTTCTATCGCCGATCTGCCTCGCGGCGAACTGGTCGACACTGACGCCGATGGAGAGGTCGTTGCCCGAAGTCTTGCGAGCCTGCCTGCCGGTGAGATAGGAAGCCGATGCGCGTGCATGGTCCCCGGGCCCGTCGCCGTTGGCGCGAGCCTTGTCCAGCGTGAGGCCGGTGAGCACGTTGACATGCTGCCGGACCTTCTCCAGCGGTGCGAGCGATGGGCTGAGCGCGAAATCCGTGCCAGTGCCCGTTGGTTTCCAGTTGTCGTAGTGCACGCCGTTGGGCGTGAAGATGAAGGCCATGCGCAGGGGGAAGCCGTCGGGGGCGTAGCCGCCGGCAGCCGCGGCAGCCGCTCGGACGATGGGCTTGCCCGATGCTGCTTCAAGCCAAGGCAGCGCGATGGTGGCCCCGATGCCGCGAAGCACTGCACGCCGGGAAATGCCGTGAGATGACCGGCTCTCGGCGACGTGATCTGGGTTGAGGTGTTTCATGGCTGCTCCGTTCTGCTTCTACAGGTCGTGAATGCCTTGCTTGTGGCGATCGCCTTGATGAGATCGGCCATGCCGCCGCCGCGCGCCGTTGTTTCTTCCATGATCGCCACGACGGACGGGCGATCGAAGGATTCGAGGCCGCGGCCCAGCGCGTAGATCATCATGCGACGCGTCAGGTTCTCCGTGAGTTGGGCTTCACGGCTGGCGAGCACCTGCTTGAGCCCCTGGGCACCTTCAAAGGTGCGGCCGTCTGGCAGGTTTGCGGAGACGTCAATCGGTCCGGATTCATACGCCTCACGCCAGCGGCCGATCGCATCGAACTGCTCCATGGACAGGCCGATCGGGTCCATCTGCGCGTGGCAAGACACGCACGTGGCGTTGAGGAGGTGGGCCTTGAGTTGATCGCGCAGCGAGACCTCTCGGCCGAGTTCGGCTGCGGCTACTTCGAGCGGTGGCACATCGTCAGGCGGCGGTGGCGGCGGCGAGCCGAGGAGTTGATCAAGCACGAAGTAGCCCCGCTTCACGGGGCTGGTCCTGGTTGGATTGCTTGTCACCGTGAGCACTGCCCCCATGGTGAGCACGCCCCCCCGCGGTGAGTCTGAAGCGAGGTGCACGCGTCGCATCCGATCACCGCGAACGCCCTCGATGCCGTAGTGCGCCGCCAGCCTTTCATCGACGAAGGTGTCGCGAGCGCCGATCAGATCCGAGAGTGGTCGATTGCGGCGGACCATGTCTGCGAAGAAGTGCAGCGGCTCTGCGATCATCGAGTTCATCAGTGACTCGTCGTAGCTCGTAAAACGCTGGCGGTCTATGTCGAGATCCTGCAGGTTGCGGAGCAGCAGCCACTGGCCCGCAAAGCCCTCGATGAATGCATCGGCCTTGGGATCTTCGAGCATGCGATCGATCTGTGCCTCAAGCACACGTGGCTCACTGAGGAGATCAAGCGATGCAAGCCTCGTCAGCTCGGCATCGGGCATCGAACTCCACAGGAAGTAGCTGAGACGCGAGGCCAGTTCGAACCCCGTCAGCACGTGTGGCGTCAACTGGCCGCCGGGCACGCTTTGCGTGGAATGAGCCTCAAGGCCCGCCGACATGTAGAGGAAGCTCGGCGACACGAGCATTGCCTGCATGGCCACACGCACCGCGGCTTCGTAGCCATCGCCCGCCTCTCGCATGTCGTCGTACAACTGCATAAGGCTCTTGGCTTCGGCGTCTGTCATCGGCCTGCGGAAGGCACGATCGCCGAAGCTGCGCAGGACCTTGGAGGCGGCGTTCCTCTGGCTTGCCATGGTCGAGCCGGGTTCGAATGTGAAGATCTCCTCGTACGCGGGACCGCGCTGGACATCCTCGGCATCAAGCGGCCCTGCGATCTCGATTGCCACGATCGCCAGATTGCGATCAGCAACACCCTTCTCGTAGTAGTCGTTCAGGAAGTGCGCGGTGACCTCGTGCGGCCCGCTCTCGAGGAAATGACGAACGGTCAGCCGCTGAGGCGAAGCGGGATCGGTTGCTTCGATCTCCCACTGGGCTATCTCCTGTGCATCAATGCGCAGGCTCAGCTTGGGCAGTTCGTCCCCGCCGCGCGTGCCGTAGGCCTGCACTCTGAATTCGTAGATCGATGGAACAGACGTGTGATGAATCGCTCGCACGCTGCTGGCCGAGAACAGAAAGCGCCCTCCGCCCTGTAGTTCGCGGCTGCCGCCGCTGCTCTCCAGAGGCAGCAGGCGTTGCGGCTCCGTATTGATCGCGACGACCGGGCCCAGGCCGATCCGAAGCGCCTCGGCAGCGGCGTCGATGTAGGCATCAATGTGCAGCGGTGAGACCGTCAACGCATCGCCCACGGTGTTGAAGCCGTAGCCGATGTTGTCCGGTGGAAGATCGCGAGCGACGTCGATGTCGTCCGGATCCACCCGCAGGAGGTCTCGCATGGTCAAGCGGTACTCGTCGTTGTTGAGCCGCCGAACGCTGAACCAGCCCGGATCGATGGGCTCGGTGGCATCGACATAACGCTGAAGATCCGAGATCCAGCGCATGAGGGTGTCGCGTTCTTCACGGCTCGGGCCGGGCGCATCGCGCGGCGGCATCTGATCGAGTTCGACAAGCTCATGAGCACGGAGCAGCGTCTCGAGTTGCTCGGTCGCGGCGTCGATGGTGTTGAGTTCATGGAACCGCACGCCCCCGCGGTCCTTCTCCTCGCCGTGGCACCACATGCAGTGCAGGCTGAGCAGAGGCAGCACTTCCCGCTCGAGCCTCTCCTGAAGGACTGCCCGTTCGGGGTCGGGCGCGTCGAGGGAGAGCGAGGCTCGATGATGCCCGGCCGTGGTGTCGGGCCTGATCGCGAGCATGCCCACGGCAACCGTCGCTGCGCCGACCAAGAGCATCGTTGCGAACAAAGAGCGAACGCATTTGAAGACACGCGGGTCCATTCCCATGGCAGTGTACTTGATCGGCTGAGCCTCTCCAATGCCGCCCGTGTAACGAGCGATTGCTCATCAATCCGCATGGAAAGTCGATATTGTGAGGCCATGACGTCTTCGGGCCGCAAACTGGTCTTGGTGGCTGTGCTTGCATGTATTGCGTGTGGTTCAGCGCATGCTCAGCCAGCCATCTCGTGGCTTGGGAACGCTCTTGTGCCGACGACTGCTGTCGATCAGCACGGCGCGGCGGTCGCTGTGGGTGGGATGAGCGGCATCACCTGGCTTGGTGGCAATCGCTATGCGATCGCGCTCGACAACAGCGATGTACTGATCACGCTGGAGATCGAAGTTGGACCGTCGGGCTCCATCGGGCCGGTCGAGTCTGTCGGAGCGCTTCGGCTGGGGTTTGCGGGCGATCACGAAGCCATCGCGGTGCTCGCCTCGGGTGAAGTGCTCATCGCCGATGAGCAGAGCATGACCCTTCGCCGGGCGGACCTCGCAACGGGAGCGTTTCTCGGGTTTCATCCGCTGCCGGATGTCTACACGAATCGCCGGGTCAACAGGGGCATCGAGTCGCTGACACTCGATGGTGATGTTGCCTGGGCGGCGAATGAGGAGGCGCTGGCGGTCGATGGATCCGTTGCCACACCCACCGCTTCAACGCTTGTGCGGCTTCAGTCCTTGAATTCCATGACGGGGCAGCCCTTGGGTCAATGGGCGTACCGGGTCGAACCGATGCACGGCGCTGCCATTCCCGGCGGCAACCCCGGTCAGAGCGGTCTGGTTGAACTCGTTGCCCTGCCGGGCGGTTCCCTGCTGGCCCTTGAGCGGTCGCTCGCGCTTGCAAACCCGGTCCTGCTGACACGGATGTACGTCGCGTCCACGGGCGGGGCGACGGACGTTTCGCAGGTGGGCAACCTTGCTGCATCGCAGATCAGCCTTGTGACCAAGGCTGCGATCTACACGGGATCTCACGCCAACCTTGAGGGCTTGTGTCTCGGGCCCTCCCTCGGCGACGGCTCTCGCGTGCTGATGGGTGTGGTCGATAACGGTGATCCCTTCAGTGCCAACCAGTTGGTGGTCTTCCGGATCGATGGCCTTGACGGCAGCGGAGCGTGCGAGGGCGATCTCGCCGATGACTTCGGTGCGGCCGGGGCCGATGGTGTCGTAAGCTTTGGCGACTTTTTAAGGCTGCTGAGCCTGCTTGGCACCTGCCCGCTGGGCCAGCCGGGCTGCGAGGGGGACATTGCTGACGATTTCGGCTCACCTGCCCCGGACGGGCTGGTCAGCTTTGGCGACTTTCTCCGCATGCTGACGCTGCTCGGGCCGTGCTCGTGAGGTGCGGGCCTCGCCCTTTGCTCGTCTAGAGTCTGCCATGGCAGACTCTTCGCGTCAGGATCGCATCAATGTCCTTCTGATCGGTGGCGGCGGGCGGGAGCACGCCATCGCGTGGGCTCTCAAGAAGTCTCCGCGTCTTGGCACGCTGCATGTCACACATGCCTCGAACCCCGGCCTCGCACGGCTGGGACAGGCGGTGGACACGGTTGTCGACAGCAAGCAGTTGTATCGGCTGGTGCAATACTGCCAGAAGCACGAAATCAGTCTGGCTGTCATCGGCCCCGAGGATCCTCTGGCCGAGGGCTTCGGCGACGCGCTGCGCAAGGCGGGCATCGCTGTGTTCGGTCCGAATGCTGACGGTGCCAAGCTTGAAGCGGACAAGGCCTGGTGCAGGGATCTCATGCGCGCTGCGGTCGTTCCTATCGCGGGCGGCAGGAGCTTTACGGAATATGAGGCTGCGGCGGACTACCTCCGTTCTCGTGAGCAGGTGCCGGTGCTCAAGGCGGCGGGCCTCGCCAAGGGCAAGGGCGTGGTGCTGCCCTCGTCGCTGACCGAAGCACACGAGGTGCTCAGGTCCATGATGATCGACCGGGTCTTCGGCGATGCCGGCAAGACGGTGGTCATCGAGGACAGGCTGACCGGGCCAGAAGTGTCGGTGCTGGCCATCTCTGATGGCCGATCGATTCAACTGCTTCCCGCAGCCCAGGATCACAAGCGGCTGCTGGATGATGACCGCGGCCCGAACACCGGCGGCATGGGGGCGTTCAGCCCGGCCGACACGCTCGATGACCATGCGATGGCGGTCGTCGAAGAGCAGATGCTCGTTCCGACGGTGGATTCGCTCCGTCGCGAAGGGATCGACTACCGCGGCGTGCTGTACGCCGGCATCATGCTGACGCCGGCGGGTCCCAAACTCCTCGAGTACAACGTCCGGTTTGGTGATCCGGAGTGCCAGACCATCCTGCCCAGACTTCGGAGTGATGTGCTTGAACTGCTGCTCGCGTGCGCTGAACGCAGGCTGGGAGAGATCGAACTCTCGTGGGACACCAGGGCCAGCGTCTGTGTCGTGCTCGCCAGCGAGGGGTATCCGGATAAGCCGCGCACCGGTGTCCCCATCGAAGGACTGGACAGAGCAGAGGCGATGGACGACGTTCTGGTCTTTCACGCTGGCACGAAGCGAGGCGATGATGGCCGCATCCTGACGGCCGGGGGGCGTGTGCTCTCGGTCGTCGGTCTGGGAGACTCGCTGCATGCCGCGCGCGACCGTGCGTACGAGGCGGCGGGTGTGATCCATTTCGACGGGTGCCAGATGCGAACGGACATCGCCAAGATCGCTCAAACGGCGTAGGCCGAACCGGTCGCGCAAAGCCGGCATCGTGGCCGGCAGTCGTCGAGCGATCTCAACGCGAGTCCGTGAGCGTGTCAAGCCATGACCATGTGGCGGCGATGTATGGCTCGCTGTAGAGCCGAAGCGCGTCTTTATACACCGTGGCTGGCAGCACGCCTGCTTGCGTGCGGACCCGCCCGAGCAGCACGCCGTGCCCTTCTGTGAGCGGGTGACCCGAACGATCCGCAGCGTTGAGCGCGACGAGGGGCGTGAAGCTCGAGTCCAAGGCTGAAGCCTGCACAACGGCGTCAGCCTGCGTCGCACACAGAGCCTCCAGCAACCGTGCGAGCCCGTCGGCTTGGGCGTTGCTCACAGCCTCATCGTCGGCTTGGGTCCATGCGTCGAACGTCCCGCGTTGAAAGCGCAGTGACGTGCTGTGAGCATCCGCGGGCGCGTCGCCGGAAGTTGGCGGCCACGTAAGGGTGAGCGAGCCGACATCGCCCGCTGGCACGGTTAGGGTCCACGGGCTGAGGTAGGCCCAAGGATTGATCGTGATTCGATCGATCTCAGCGCGATCCACCTCCATGAGGACTGGCCCGAGGACGACTTCCCCTGTCTCGGCGAGCTGAACGCTGCATCGCATCATGGGCTGTGATTCATCAAGCCCGCCGAGGAACGCCACACTCCAGACGTGTTCCCCATCGGTCGTCCTGAAGCGAGTGCGAGCCTGCAGCGAGTCGCGGGCAGACGCTGTGGTGGGGGGCATGATGCGCGTGCCTGACAGCGCCGCCAACTGGCGCAGCAGCACGGCGAGCGCGTCGGCATGGGCCGCGTGCTGATCCCGCCCCGTCAGTTGCCAGCCGTGTGTCCCGAAGTCGAACTCCGTCTCCAGCCCTTCGGTGATGACGTTCAGTGATCTGAGCCGGTCGATGGGTAAACCAGGCATGGCCGATAGCGAGAACCAACTCTCGGACACTGATGCCTGCGGAGACTTATTCAGAGCAAGATCACGCATCTCCAGCGGCACAAGCCCCGAGTGGGTGCTTGAAGCACTTCCGTCGTGAGTTGTGCTTCGAGCCATCACCCTGCCGCCTATAGCAGCTTCCGCAAACTCGATGATGATCTCCCGGTCATCCGTCGTGGCCACGACGAGCGAAGATCCAGTCCAACCTGACTCGGCGCCCGGCTCAAAGAAGGTGTTGGAGAGGCTGCGAGTCAGTCCTTCGAGGACCCCCGCATCGCCCGCCCATCTCAACGTCGTGGTTTCCGGGGATGTCTCTGGAGAAACCCGGCGGGTGATCTGCCAAGTGCCGTGCGGGGTCCGAGCAGCGCGGGTGGCGCCGCGCTGGAGTGACGCGACCTCGTGGCTCGCGGCGGCAAGCAGTGGCAGCGGCTCCGCGGGCTCGGTTGGCAGGGGCCACTGCGCGGCGCACCAGAACCCTACCACGCCGAGGCCGAGGACTCCAAGGGCCAGAAGCACACGACTGACAGCCATGGGGCAGCGTAGGTGACGGCGATACGCTCGCGGCATGAAACCGCTCATCGGTGTGACCTGCGACCTGTGCGATTCGCCCAACGGCCAGCGACTCTTCAGCTACCCGACCTACGGCAAGGCCATCGAGGCAGCGGGCGGGTTGCCCGTCTGGCTCAGCCCGCACACCGAGGACGTCACCGGCCTGATAGGTGCCCTGAGCGGTCTCGTGCTGGCGGGAGGGGATGACCCCCGCACCGAGCCCTTCGGCGTGCCATCCCATCCCTCGATCACGCCGGTAGAGCCCGCCAGACAGCGCTTCGAATCGGCTTTGATTCAGGCGAGTTGCGCACGGCCCGACCTGCCCGTGCTCGGTGTGTGCCTTGGCATGCAGATGATGGCGTTGCACGCAGGCGGCACGCTCGATCAGCATCTGCCCGACACCCGCGCTGATTGGCATCGCCACTGGAACGAGCGCCATGGTGTGGAACCCGAGCCCGGGGCCGCCGTCCACCTCAGGGGTGTCGTGCTGAGTAAGCACCGACAGGCGGTGACTGATCCCGGATCGCTGGATGTCATTGCACGGTCTGATGATGCCCTCATCGAGGCGGTGGCGGACCCGGCGAGGGCCTTCTACATCGGCGTGCAGTGGCATCCGGAGCGGACGGATGACCCGGCGGTGGGTGCTGAGGTCTTTGCTGAGCTTGTGGCCGTCGCAGCCCGGCGGCAGTGAAGGCCCGGGGCGATTGGCTCAGAGCATCTCGGCGAGGGCGTTGGAGTCCTTGACGCCCAGCGTCGCGTACACCTCGCGCGTCGCGGTCGACTTGTTGAGGGTGTAGAAGTGGATGCCATCCACCGCGTGATCAAGCAGGTCGCGGCATTGTTCGGTGGCCCAGTGAACGCCCACACGTCCGACCGATGCGGCCGAGCCATCCGTGCGGTTCACCGCTCGCAACAGCGGCGCCGGGAACCGAGCCCCCGCTGCAAGGTCCGCCATTCGCTTCATGCCGCCGAGGGTCGTGATGGGCATGATGCCCGCGACGATGGGCACCCGGATGCCTGCCAGCCTGCAGCGGTCCCGGAAGTCGTAGAAGTCCCGGTTGTCGAAGAACAACTGCGTGACGATGTAGTCAGCTCCAGCGTCGACTTTTGCCTTGAGATGCTCGATCTCCACCAGCCGGTTGGGGGTCGCCGGGTGGCCCTCGGGGAAGCCTGCCACGCTTACACCAAAGCCCCGACGATCGGTATGGAAGCCTCTGTCGTTGAACTTCTTGATGTGCGCGACCAGTTCGGCGGCCCGCTGCAGTTCGTCATCCTCAAACCGATGGTCAGGCTGGTCCCGCGGCGGGTCGCCCCGCAGCGCGAGGATGTTGCTGATGCCCGCGCTGGCGTAACGCTCAAGAATCTCGTCAAGCTCGACCTTGCGTTGAGACACGCAGGTGAGGTGCGGCATGGGGTCGAGCATGGTCTCCTGCCGGAGCCGCAGAACAAGGTCCTGTGTGACCTTGCGGGTCGTCCCGCCGGCGCCGTACGTCACGCTCACGAAGTTCGGCTTGAGGGTCTCGAGCTCGGCGATGTTCTCAAACAACGTCGAGCCGGCCTCCGGGCTCTTGGGCGGGAAGAACTCGAAGCTAAAGGTGGTCTTGCCGCCGGCGAAGATGTCTTGGGCATGCATGAAGGACAACCTCCGCAACTCAACAACCGGCATCATCGCCCGGCCGGGTGCGTCCACTGGGTCGGAAGCACGCTCACGGGCGCTAACCCGTGAGCGTGTGGAAGTTCTGTAAAGCTTAGTAGCGGTAGTGGTCGGGCTTGTAGGGGCCGTTGACCGGAACG
>CAZSBR010000021.1:0-19877 GCA_964605165.1 uncultured Phycisphaeraceae bacterium | reverse complement strand
CGCCAGGGCATGAAGCTCAGCAAGTACCGTCAGCGGTTCCCGACGGACTTCGACCCCAAGCTGGAGAAGTCCAACTTCGTCGAATCCAAGCGGGCGACGCTCGAGCGCGACGCAGCGGAGGAGGTCAAGCGGATCGTCGTTGACAACCGCGCCGATCTGACCTCCGTCGAGCGCACGGTCATCGAGCATCGCTTCGGCCTCGAGTCAACCGAGACCGAGAAGCCCATGACCCTTGAACAGGTCGGCCAGATCATCGGCGTGACGAAGGAACGCGTGCGCCAGATCCAGAACAAGGCGATGGAGAAGATCCGCGTCAAGCTCGAGGCCAACTTCATGGGCGAGCCCGATGTCGCGACCGAGGAAGCCGAAGCCGTCGGCAGCAAGTGAACCCGACCCGGCCGACCAGCGCTCGAGGCTGACTGCAACCCCGTTGATCCCTCGTCGGCCCCGGCATGTCCGGGGCCGGCGGTCTTTTCGGAGAGCTTGACCCCGCGGCTGGGAGCCGCCCGCCTCGGCAACACGCAGAAGATGCCGCAAGATCGCGCCGGGTCCGAGAAAGACTGATCCGGTGCCGGCGTCACGCGTAAGGCATGGAGCCGGAGTGCGCCGCCCGCTACGCTCGGGGCAAGGACTTGCTGGTCCACCCGGACGAGCACCGCGCAGTGCGATCATGCGTTTGGTCGCCTCCATCCGTTCGCACGCCGCACCCATCATCGCATCTGACCCTCAAAGCCACGAGAACCACCATGACGATCGCGACCGACACTCCACCCAGCCCCGCTGAGCAGACCGGCCACGTGGCCCCGATCCTGCCTCGCAAGAAAGACCCCAACGAGACACGCTGGGGCAAGTTCCTCGAAGCGACCATGAAGTTCGAGGCGTCGGACCTCATCATGAAGACGGGGACCAAGCCCAAGATCCGCGTCAAAGGCTCCCTCAAGGCACTGGACACGCGCGAGGTGAGCGACGAGGACTTCTGGGCCATCGCCAACCACATGCTCGACGAAGAGCAGATGAAGGACCTGCACAAGTTCGGCTCGGTCGACCTTGCGTACGACTACGACGACACCTGCCGATTCCGCGTGAACCTCTTCATGGCCCGCGGCAAGCTCTCGGTGGCGGCCCGCCGCATCACCAGCAACATCCTGCCCTTCGAAGGCCTGCACCTTCCCGAGGTCATGAGCGAGATCGCCATGCAGCCCCAGGGCATCGTGCTGCTCTGCGGCGTGACGGGTTCGGGTAAGTCCACCACCATCGCGTCGATGCTCGATTACGTCAACGCCCGCAAGCCGGTGCACATCCTCACGCTCGAAGACCCCATCGAGTACATCTTCCAGGACAAGGTCGCGACGATCAACCAGCGTGAGATCGGGCTTGACTGTCTCGACTTCAAGACGGGCCTCCGCGCTCTGGTTCGTGAGAACCCCGACATCGTGCTCGTCGGCGAGATGCGCGACGCAGAGACCTTCGAAGCGGCCCTCATGGCCGCCGAGACGGGCCACCTCGTCTTCGGAACGATCCACGCCTCCAGCACCACGCAGACGTTCAGCCGTATCTACGGCCTCTTCCCCGCTGAGGACGTGCCGCAGGTCCGCAAGATCCTCGGATACCAGATGCGGGCGTTCGTCTACCAGAAGCTTCTGCCGACGCTTCACCCTGACATCCACCGCATTCCTGCGCTCGAGATCCTCATCAACAACACGGTCGTCCAGAAGCACGTGCTCGAGGGCCGAGAGGGCGAGCTCCGCCCCTATCTCAACGCCATCGAGGCTCGCGAGATCGGCATGGTGGATTTCAACCAGTCGCTGGTGGAGCTCGTGGAGAAGGAGTACATCCACGTTCGCACAGCGACCGAGGCATCACCCAACGTCGACGAGTTGATGATGAAGCTCAAGAAGCTGGGCTAGCGGGACCACGGGCGGGGCTCACAGCGCTTACCCTTGCGACCACCCCGGCGGGCTCGACGGTCCCGCCGGTGCGTGAATGTGACGATCGACGGGGGCAGGGGCCCCCGCCGTGACATGGAAAGGACGGGAGCGCGTGGCGTCGAGTTCCATGGTGGTAACACTGGCGGATGCAGCGATCTTGCTATCGCTCTGGAAGCCTGTGCTCGTCTTCCTGCCCTTCATCCCTTGGGCGTGGCTGATCACGACGGTCTACGACAAGCACGCCGAGCGCTTCCACCTCGCTCGCCGAGAGTGGAACCTCCTCCACCTCTCGCTCGGTCTCATCGCCTTCCTGGTGGCTGTGGCCATGCCGATCCAGGCACCGTGGGCGATCGGCATCTCCGTGCTGGCGGTGCTCGCGATCCTGGCGATCGATGTCGCGGCTTACCCGTTGATGGCCAACCGCGACGAGCGAGTGCCCGAAGCCCATCGCCTCACGCTCAACTTCGCCGCTTACCTTGAAGCCCAGCGGCAGAAGAAGGACGCCAAGCAGGCCGGCAGTTCCGAGCTCCGCGTGCTCACGCCCGACAAGCAGGAGGTGCGCGTCCCCGACAAGGACTCGCCCGAATTCACGCGCCGCCTCGAGGCCGAGCACGTTCTCACCGAAGCACTCGCAGCCCGCGCAAGCCGCGTCGAAGTACGCCCGGTCAAGGAGGGCACCTACGGCGTCCTGATGATGATCGACAACGTCCGCGCACCGGGCAAGACCATCCCCGCAGCAGAAGCTGTCCAGATCATCGACTTCTGGAAGCAGGCCGCCGGCATGAACGTCGAGGATCGACGCCGCAAGCAGTCGGGCCTGTGCTCGGCCGTCTTCCACGAGGAGAAGATCAACCTCGCGATCAAGTCCTCGGGCATGCAGGGCGGCATGTCGCTCAGCATGGTCATCAACCCCGGCAAGGCCGTGCGCCGCACGCCCGATGAGCTGGGCCTGCTCGAGCCGCAGCTCGCAGCGGTCAACGAGCTTGTCGAGCGTCCCGGCGGCATCGTGATCGTCTCCGTGCCCGCGGGCCAGGGCGGCACGACCACTGTGTACACCCTCACCAAGATGCACGATGCCTACACCCAGAACGTGCAGACCATCGAGCATGAGATCGAGGACAAGCTCGAGGGTGTGCGTCAGAACAAGTTCGATCCGACCCAGGAATCGGCCAGCTTCTCGACGCTCGTTCGCTCGACGCTTCGCCGAGACCCGGACATCGTCTCCGTGCTGGATGTCCCCGATGAGCAGACCGCCAAGGAGTGCGTCTCGGGCGATCTCGAGCGCACGCGCGTCTACGCGACGCTCAAGGCCGGGGACGCGATCAAGGGCGTGAGGTCGTTCATCCGCGCGGTGGGCGATCCGGCGCAGGCGACCGAGCATCTGCAGGGGGCCATCTCCAGCAGGACCATCCGCCGGCTCTGCCCCAACTGCCGCCTCGCCTATCAGCCCACCCCCGACATGCTCCGTAAGCTCGGTCTGCCCGCTGACAAGGTCAAGCAGCTCTTCAAGAAGAGCGGCCAGGTGCAGGCCAAGAACAAGAACGAGCCCGAGACCTGCCCGCAGTGCCAGGGCAGCGGCTACTTCGGCGTCGATGCCATCTTCGAGGTCTTCCTCTTCGATGCCGAGCACCGCGAACTCGCCAAGAACGATGACGCCTCGGGCCTCAAGGCCGCCTTCCGCAAGAAGGGCTACCCGACCATGCAGCAAGCCGCCCTTCGCAAGGCAGTCGACGGCATCACGAGCATCGAGGAAATCCTCCGTGTCACGGGCGAGGGCGACAAGCCCAAGTCGAGTGGACAGTCCGGGGGCAAGCCCGGTGGTCAGTCGCGACCCGCCCAGCCCACACCCCAGTAAGCAAGAGCCCAAGCACCGAACCGACCCGCCGCAGCCGAGACGCGCCGGCGAAGTAGAAAGCAACAAGCCCGGGGCGACCTTGCCCCGGTCACCAGCCGCCACAATCCGCGGCAGCCAGCCCGAGGAGTTCCCCCATGATCATGTTCGGCGTCGTCATGCTGATCATCTTCGCGCTCACCTACACGTGGGTGACGCGCGGCTTCCTCTCCTCGCTGCTGCACATGATCTGCGTTGTGCTCGCCGGCGCCGTCGCCTTCGGCCTGTGGGAGTTCCTCGCGCACCTCATCCTTGAGAACACCTCCAACGCAGCGCTCGTCGGCTCCGCGTGGGCGATAGCGCTCATCATCCCCTTCGGCATCACGACGGTCATCCTGCGGGTGATCATCGACTCCGTCGTGCGCAACAACGCGGTCGCACCCGGCGCCCTTGACTACGCCGGCGCTGGCGTCTGCGGCCTCATCACCGGCACCATCACCGCGGGCATCCTCGTCATCGGCATCGGCACCACACGCGTGGGCACCGACTTCCTCGGCTACCAGCCCCTCGACTACGGCTCGGGCAGCCTCGAACGCACCGGCGGCCTGCCCATCGTGCCCATCGACCGCCTCGTCGGAAAGTTCTACGCCCACACCTCAGAAGCCGCCTTCCAGACCAACGAGTCCCTCGCCGAGTACTACCCCGATCCCTCGCACATGGCCGCGACACTCCGCATGACCGACGGCGACGGCAAGGCACGCAACACCGCCCAGCCGGGCGACTTCGAGATCGTGGGCACCTATGTCATCGGTCAGGATGGCCTGCCCGGCGCGGACCTCCTCAAGGACCGTTGGGACCCCACCCCCCACAACGCTGTCACCATCGAGGGCGAGTCCTACTCGGGCAACCAGAAGCTTGTCGGCGTGTGGGTCGACCCCAAGCCCTCCCTCAAGGAGCGCGCGGGCGACATCATCTTCGGCGAAGGCCAGGTCTTCATGGTCGCCGAGACCGCCAGCGGCGAGCGCATCATCCGCCACCCCGTCGCGGTCGTTTCGCCCGCCGATCCCGCAAGCGAGGGCCGATACGGCCGGTGGCGCTTCAACGCCCGCGTGTTCGTCGCCCTGCCGGGCGCTGCACTCAGCCCCATGGCCTTCGAGTTCATCATCCCCCCCGATGCCACGCCCACAGCCGTGTTCGTCAAGGGCATCCGCGCCAACATCAATGATCCCGAGCCCCGCACATTCGCCAGCACGGGCCAGAGAGACAGCGCCATCGAGGCGGGCACGATTCTGCCCGGCGGCGCGGCCGCTACGCCGCTGGATACCAGCGGCAGCCTCACCATCGGCGATGGCCGCCGCGAGGCCGACCGCCGCGATCTGCAGGACTCGGGCATCACCGTCGGCAACACCTTCCCGCTGAGAATGCAGCTTCAAAAGGGCGGCGAGGGCGGGCTCGAGCTCAACGAGGACAACCAGGTCATCGGCGGCGAGGCCAAGCTCACCAACGAGCAGACCGCGATCCGCGGCATGCCACGCGAACTGCGCATCAACCAGTTCAGCCTTCGCAGCGGCACGGCGATGGTGCAGATCGACGTCTCGCAGGATCAGCCCGGCAGCCTGCTCGGCCAGTCCGTCGCAGCAGCCGAGCGCGTGCTCCCACCGGTCGTCGTCGATGAGCAGGGCCGCCAGTACCAGGCCATCGGCTGGGTCTACAAGGACCGCGATATGACGTACTTCCGCTACACGCCGGATCGCCCCATCCGCGGGCTCTCCGAGCTGCAGAGTGAAGGCGTCGCCCTCTCGCGCAGCCGCCCGGACCAGGAACTCGTGCTGCTGTTCGAAGTCACGGCCAACGTGCGCATCGCAGCATTCGGCATCGGTGGCAAGCAGGTCATTGCGTTCGACCCAGCCGTCGAAGCAACACCCCCCCGCCGCTGATCGAGCGTTTGCAAGAGGTTGCTCAGCCAGTCGTGAGCACGCCCGCCGGGTGCTCGGCGTCGCCGGTCACCGGGTTCCTGCAAGCTCGTAGCCAGCCGCAGCCCATGCCTCGATGCCGCCGGTGAACAGGTAGACATCCTCGAGGCGTTTCTCGGCGAGCAGGCTCTTGGCAAATGCACGGGCCGCGTTGTCGCCCGGGTTCTCGCCGTAGACCACGAGCGTGCCAAAGGGCTCGAGGCTCTGGATCGTGCGCTCGTCCTGCAGGTCCCCGAGGCGGATGTTCCGCGCCCCCGGAATGTGCCCCTGCTCGAACGCTGCGGGCGAGCGTGTATCGATCAGCAGCACGTCATTGCGGCGTTGGGCCCGCTGATCGAACTCGCGGGCACGGGCCACCGAGACTTCAGAGATATCACGGTCCGAAATGTTCGTGCTGCACGCCGACAGGCCGCCAAGCGAGGTCAGAGCGATGACTCCAACAGCGGAAGCCTTCCGAAACAGAGAATGCCGGGGTCGCCCTGTGGAGGTTTGGGGCGCAACTGTCAAACTCCCGGCAGGACGGGTCAAAGTCTGGGCGTGGGTGCTCTGGTTCATGCCATCAGAATAGTGGGTTTGTGTGCGATGTACGCCAGAAGGCCAAACTTCACTTTCCGCAGGTGGGTATCCCTGACAGATCAAGCGTTGCTGGAGCACTCACCCCCTACGACCGCGAGAGACCCATGATCATCCCCCTTCGCATGCCATGCACGGTCTTCGCCGCTCTCGCAGCAGCGAGCGTTTCACAGGCCCAACTCGCTTCGACGCCCCCGGCAGACGAGGACTTCAAGGCAAGGCCGACGCTGATGAGCGAGCAGTCGGCCCTTGTCCCCGGGCAGACAAGCTGGATCGGAATCCGCTTTGAGATCGTCGACGGCTGGCATACGTACTGGCCGGGTGTCAACGACAGCGGCTTTCCCGCTTCTTTCGACATCACCGTCTCGGCCACGGGCAGCGCATCAGAGCCCGTCGATGCCGAGATCGGTTCAGTGCTCTGGCCCGCCCCCAGGCGGTACATCGCTGAGGGCGGCCTGCTCGATCACGTCTACGAGCACCATGTCACCATGATGATGCCCATCACGCTGCCCGGCGATCTGAGGGCAAGCGAGGTCACCATCACAGCCAAGGGTGACTGGCTCGTCTGCGAAGTGGAGTGCATCCCCGAGTTCACGACCATCGCGCTCACACTGCCGGTCGCTTCCGACACATCCGGTGTGGGCCGCTCGGCCAGCGCCCCCCACTTCCAGCAGGCCCGCAAGCGTCACGCTCAGCCTTGGCCAAGCGATGGCTCGCTCAGCCAGTCTGTAACGGACGACCGGGTGACGTGGCTTGCTCCCGGGGCGAGCAAGGTGGCCTTCTACCCGGCTCAGGGCAGCCGCGTGCCCCTCGACCTGCTCAAGGACGGCCTGAGCACATCGGACACCCTCACCCTCACCTTCCGACCGCAGGACAAGCCCGTGCAGGGCATCCTCGAGGTCTGGCCCGCAACCGATGAACCCTCGCGGGTGTACCGCGTGCATGTCGAGCCGTGAGGCTCTGGAACCGTTACACATCTCCGCGGGCCCTCACAGGAGCCCGCGCGGCATCAAGAATTGAGAGCAGCTCGCTGGCGGAACGACCCGCCCGGAGCGCAGAAACCCGGGTCCATGCATCGGACCCACAGCAGTGGAGATGACCATGCAGATCGTGACTCGCCGTGCCGGCACCCTTCTGGCTTCCGTTCTTTCGATCGCCCTGACGGGCCTCATCGGTGCCTCCGCCGTCAACATGACCGCGGATGTGGATCAGCAGGACCTCGTCGGCAAGAAAGCACCCGACTTCACCCTGACGGACCTCGCGGGCAAGGAGCACAAGCTCAGCGATTACACCGCCCAGGGCAAGACCGTCGTGCTCGAGTGGTTCAACCCCGATTGCCCCTTCGTCGTCAAGCACTACGAGAACGAGGCGGACACCATGGACGCCCTCCACAAGGAGTTCAAGAACCGCAACGTCGTGTGGCTGGCCATCAACTCGGGCAAGGAGGGACACCCGACGGCTGACCGCGAGAAGAACCTCGCAGCCCACAAGAACTGGGAGATGCAGCACCCCATCCTGATGGACAGCACCGGCAAGGTCGGCAAGGCCTACGGCGCCGTGACCACGCCCAACATGTACATCATCGATACCGAGGGCGTCCTCCGCTACGCCGGCGCGATCGACAACGACCGCCGTCGCGGCATCGGCGACACCAACTTCGTGCGCAACGCCCTCACCGCTGTGCTCGCTGGCGAGACCGTCGCCACCCCCTTCGAGAAGCCCTACGGCTGCAGCGTGAAGTACTAAGCCAGCCGCTGGCAAACTGAACCTCTCACGCCCGGGCCCTCGTGCCCGGGTTTTTTGCATCTTGCCTGCTGCGGCCGCGCGCACTTCCACCCCGCCGACACATACGCCGCAACGAGCCTCTACCATGCGTCTCACCGTCCAGCCTCACGTCAAGGAACACACCGCCGATGGCGTCAGTCCTCAATACCACGCTCGATCTGGCCCTAGTGATCTTCGGCTTCGGGCTGCTGATCTTCGTCCATGAACTGGGGCACTTTCTTGCTGCCAGGTGGGCGGGCATCCGCGTGCTCGCGTTTGCAATCGGCTTCGGACCCGCCTTCGTCAGCTACCGCAAGGGGATGGGCCTGCAGCGCGGCAGCAGCGAAGCCGCGTACAACGAATTGCTTCTCCAGGCTCGCAGCAAAAATCCCGATGAACGCATCGCGGCCCGCCAGCGCCTTGCCGGCGAAACACAAGCGGGCGGACCCATCGCCACCACCGAGTATCGCCTCAACGTGCTGCCGCTCGGCGGCTACGTCAAGATGCTCGGCCAGGAGGATGGCAACCCGGCAGCGGTCTCCGCAGCGCCGGACAGCTACCAGTCATGCCCGCCCATCAAGCGCATGGTCGTCATCTCAGCGGGTGTGATCGCCAACATCATCACCGCGCTGGTCCTCTTCATTGCGGTGTTCACCATCGGCCTGCGCACGGAGCCCGCGGTCATCGGCATCGTCGATCCCGCAGGGCCAGCAAGCAATGCCGTGCTCGTCAACGCCTCCGACTTTGAGAACAACCCGCCGCAAGCCCGCCTGCTGCCGGGCGATCGCGTGATCGAAGTGGATGGCGAGGAGCCGCGCCACTTCAACGATCTCGGCACGCGCGTGGCGATGAGCGATCCGGCCAGACCGCTCAGCATGACGATCCGCCGCAAGGGCTACGACACCCCCATCGAGTTGGAACTCGCGCCCCGCGTGGGCGTCACCAGCCGCCTTCGCGAGATCGGTGTCGGACCACCCTTCACGCTCACGCTCGATCCCCAGTGGCGTGATGTGCCCGAGTGGCGCGAGCGCTTCGACACGATGGGACTGTTTGACATCGAGCCCGGCATGCAACTTGTCAGCCTCGATGGCACGCCCCTGGAGACACACGCCGAGATCAGCCAGATCGCCGACGCGTCATCAGGAAAGCCCATGCAGGCGGAGTTTCTTTCTGACGAGGGCAGGCGCTTCTGGGTCGAACTCATGCCCACGCCCGATCTCGAAGTCCACGACGCCAACCCGGCAGCGGACGTCATCACCCCGGTCGATCACCTGCTCGGGCTGATGCCCGTGCTGGGTGTGTCGGATGTCCTCGATCGCGGCTTCGAGCAGGGGCTTCGCAGCGGCGACATCTTCCTGAGACTTGGCGAAACAGAGTTCCCGAGCGTGCTCACCGGCGTACGCGAGATCAAGCGCCACGCGGGACGGACCATCCAGGCCGCGGTGCTGCGCGAACGCGAGCGAGGCGGCTACCGCATCGAGGAACTCGAGATGGAGGTCACGCGCGAGGGCACCATCGGCTTCTCCTATTCGACGACGGGCGTCAACGACCGGCTCTTTGCCATGCCCCTTGAATCGCTTCAGCCCATGGCCGGGGGCGAGGCCTTCACGCCCGCTGCCAACCGCCTGATTGACAGCCCCGGCACGCGCATCGTCGCCATCGAGGGCCAGAGCGTCTGGTCGCTCGAGGACCTTCGGCGAGCGCTCAAGCAGGCCACGCAAGACGCCTACGAACAGGGTGAACCGAGCGCCGAAGTCGCCATCGATGTCGTGCCGTGGTGGCAGCCCGGCCCCTTGCCATCGACCGATGACACCGATCAGCAGGGCACGGCGGCACATGACATCACTGAAGTACCCGCCGAGCTTGGGCCCGCGACGCAGAAGGTCTGGACGCTCACGCGCAGCGAGATCGAGTCCCTCCACGAGCTTGGCTACACACTCGGACCGGTCAGTTCACTCTTCGAGCCAGAACGCTTTCTGCTCAAGGCCGAGCACCCGCTCGGTGCTGTCGGGCTTGGCATGAGCGAGACCCGCCGGGTCGCCCAGCAGACCTACCTCACATTCCTGCGGCTCTTCCAGGGCTCGGTGAAGATCGAGCACCTGAGGGGACCCGTCGGCATCGCGCACATCGGCACGATGATCGCTGACCGCGGGCTGATCTGGCTCATGTTCTACATGGCGCTCATCAGCATCAATCTGGCGGTCGTGAACTTCCTGCCGCTGCCCATCGTCGATGGCGGACAGTTCATCATGCTGCTCTACGAACAGTTCACCGGGCGTGCGGTGCCGATCGCTGTGCAAACGGGCCTGACGCTCGTGGGCTTGGCGCTGGTGGCGATGGTGTTCCTCGTCGTCACGTTCAACGACATCTCCAATCTCCTTGGCCGATGAGCACAGCCCTGTCGTCCGTGCTTGCCAATCTTGCCGGCCTGGCCATCCTGCTCGCTGCGGGAGCGGCGGTCTTCGCGTCGGCGCTCTTCATCTGGACGACCCGTGTGCTCACGCGCCCGCCCCGCCGGGGCTACGGCTGGGCTGTGGCCCGAGGCAGGCCCGGCTCGCCGGATGAACTCGACGATCCGCCCACATCCATCGAGACGTGGAGCCTTTCGGTCCGAGGTGTTGAGATGCCGGTGTGGGACCTGACGGGCGCGCTCGCTGCGGGCCCCACCGTGGTGCTCACCCCCGGCTGGGGGCAGGGCCGCGTCGGCTGCCTCGATCGCGTTCAGGCACTCCTGCCCATGACGCGACGCGTGGTCGTCTGGGACACCCCGGGCACCGGCGAGGCGGGTGGGGTCTGCACATTGGGCGCTCTCGAGGCCGTCTGCCTGCTCGCCTTGGTCCAACGCCTGCGACAAGCAAGCCCGACCGACGACCTCGTGCTGATGGGGGCTTCCATGGGTGCCGGCGTTTCCATCGAAGTCGCAGCGGACCTCTGCCAGCAGGGCCAACCACCCAAGGCCGTCATCGCTGAAGCGCCCTACCGAGTGCCGATCACGCCCGCCCGTGGCGTGCTGAACGCTGCCAACCTGCCGAGGCATCTGAACCTCCCCGCTGCCATCGGCTGGGTCGGCCTGCGTAACGGCCGGGGATCGAAATGGACCGGCTTTGATCGCGCAGAGCACGCCCGCAACCTCACGTGCCCGCTGCTCGTGCTCCACGGCACAGAGGACGACGTCTGCCCCATCGATGACGGCAGGCAGATCGCGCAGGCAAACCCGCACGGACGTCTTGTCGAGATCGATGGAGGCGATCACCATCGCCTCTGGCAGGACGCGCCGTGGCGAAGCCAATGCATCCAAGCTGTTCGTGAAGCGCTGGGCGTTTAACGCCGCTCAGTTCGACGCTGCGACCGCAGGCTGAGCGTCCACGACCTGCTGGGCGGGTGTGCGGCGGTCAGCATCGGCCCACTCAAACTCGACCGACGAGCCGAGCAGTGAGAACAGCGTGTTCAACTGCCTTTCGATGCTCGCCCGAGCTTCGAGCTTGTACCGCGTATCACCCGCGGTGTAGAGCTCCGCAGCCTGCTCCTGCGCACGGGCCATCAGGTCCTTCTGCCGCTGCGCATTCATCTGAATGACATCAAGCAGCCCGAGCACGCGACCTGACTGAATGTCGTAGGGGGTCACGTCTGTCAGGCGAAGGTCGCCCTGCACCGAGGGCAGACGAAGGCGGTAACGCCCCGGCCCGAGCTTGCGAACATCCGATGGCTGAACGGTCGCCAGATCGACGTAATACTGACGCTCGAAGTGAAAGATCATCGCCAGCTTGGCCTGGCTGAGCAGCATCGGTGGCGCCCAGGACCAGCCGCTGGTCGCAGTGGCGATCTCCTTGGCGCAGACCTCCAGCCCCACCAGCTTTCCAACGGACCGAACGCGCTCGGCGATCGTGTCGCTCTCCACGACGGTCTTGGCCGTCTTGCCTGCGAGCAGCCGCAGCACGAAGACCGTGCCGATGATGCCCACAAGCGGACCGCCGATGAGCAGAACAGTGTCAAAGAAGGAAAGACCAAACATAGCGTTCTTTCTTGGGAGAACGGGCCAAAGCGTTTCACGCGAGCAGCCTCCCAAGGCTCTCGGACGCTTGATTCTTACAGATCAGGCCGCCGCCACGCGTGATGCGTGAGGCACCGCCCGCTCGAAGGCCTTGATGATGTAGTGCACACCCACCGCGAACATCACGCTGAGCACCAGTGCCGCGAGCAAGCCGCCCGCCATGCGAAACGCGGTGACCACATCGGTGATCGAAGGAAAGAACGTCGAAACGCCGAGTCTGAACGTCAGCATCACACCCACAACGAAGGGCACTGCAAGCACGGTGCCCAGCACCAGCCTCTTCCAGCCTGCCGCCTCCGCCCCAAGCGCCACCACCACCGCCCAGCCCACCAGCACAAGCCCCAGGCCGCCACGCAGCAGGAACCAGACGTCGGTAAACGCCAGACGCGCCGAGGCACCAACACCCAGTGCATCGGGGTTGACCGTGGTGTGCCACGCAAAGCGAGACGTCAAGGACGCCACCACCAGCACACCACCGAGATTCAACAGACCGATCGCCCGGCCCGACTCGTCGTCCTTGAGCGCAAACCAGATCCCGGCCAGCCCCGTCAGCAGCACCACCGCCTCAAAGCCAAGCGATGCGAGCACCTGAGGCTCGTTCGTGAACGCCTGAAACGCCCCGAAGCCGCCCCATAGCGCCATCAGCGCCATCGCGGCTGCGAGCACCATCGCCAATGATCTCGGAAACATGTTCATTTCGGACGTTCCATCGGCTGACTCGCGACCCCGCTGAGCGCACGCTCCGAGAACTGCGCCAGAACGTGCCCGGACACGCCTTCCGACCCCACTCGCAGAGCACACGCTCTCGCTCAGAATACGAACGGCTGGCTGACAGGTTCAACCTCCCGGCCCCAACCCACACCGAGTTGACCCTACAACCCTATCATAATTCTTACAAATCATCTTGGCGATGCCCTGATATCCACCGGGAAGCCTGAGAGAGGGGCCGCTGCGACATCTCACGCAAAGGTCCGCGCCCCATCGAGCCGATCTCATGCTGATGCGCCATCCGCTGCCGGACGCGGGGGCCTGCCTCTCTGACACAGACAGGGACAGGCACCGTCGCCAACTGGCCCGCGGCTTGCGACGCGCGAAGGTGGATCCGGTCGGCGCGGCGAGAGAGCCGCACGCTCGGCGGAGGTGCTGCTGCCAGCACCGGCAAGAGGAAAGGGCACGCCCATGTCAGGGATTACCAGCAGCGTGGGTCTCATCAGCGGCATCGACACCGCCGCGCTCATCCAGTCCATCCTCGCCATCGAGGCCAGGCCCAAGTTCCTTGCCGAGCAGCGCATCGTCAACCTGCAGGTCCGCCAGAACAGCTACCTCGACATCAGCGCTCGCCTCAGTGGGCTCGAGTCCGCGGCTGCAGCGTTCCGCAACAGCGGCAACATCTTCCAGTCCAAGCTTGCCAGCAGTTCGTCCACCGCCACGCTCGGCGCCACCGCGACGAACGCCACCCCCGAGGGAACCTACACCTTCCTCGTCGATCGCCTCGTGACAACGCAGCAGATGCTCAGCCGTGGCTTTGCCGATCGAGACACCTCGCCCTTCGGCGCGGGCTCGATCACCTTCGAAAGCGATCGCGGCAGACTCTCCACCGATGCGCTGCTCGCCGACCTCAACGACGGCTCGGGCGTTCGCCGGGGCACCATCGAGATCACGCAGGGCGGCGAGACCGCCAGCATCAACCTCAGCCGCGCCGCAAGCCTCAGCGAGGTCGTGGATGCGATCAACGAGGCGCAGGATGTCGACATCACCGCGTCCATCCGCGATGGTGCGCTTGTGCTTTCCAGTGGCTCGGGGGACTTCACCGTCGCCACGGCGCAGGGCTCGACAGGCGTGGCCGAGGACCTCGGCATCGCGGGCACCTCCACCGGGGGCACGCTCACCGGGACGGCGCTCAGCGGCCTCAGCAACGCCACGCTCCTCACGCAGTTCAACGATGGCAACGGCGTCTTCATCGGCAATGACAGCGGCATCGACCGGTACGACTTCGTCATCAACGTCGGCGGCACGAACATCAACATCAACATCGGCGCGGTCTTCGAAGAAGTCACCGACGATGAGGGCAACACCTCCATCGAAGAGGTCACGCCCGCAGCCACCAACGTCCAGGATGTTCTCGAACGCATCAACACCCAGCTTGCTGATGCGGGCTTTGGCGAGGTAACCGCCTCCATCTCAGGCCAGGGCCTCCAGCTCGTCGATTCTTCTTCGCGTGAACTCACCGTCACCGAGCGCACCGCCAACACCACCACCGCCGCCGACCTCGGCCTGCTGGGCAGCGATGCCGGCGGCACGCTCACCGGCCGACGGGTGCTCGCGGGTGTGGGCACCGTGCTGCTCAGCAATCTCAATGGCGGCCAAGGTCTCAGCGGGGACGACCAGCTTCAGATCACCAGCCGCGATGGCACACTCCTCAACTTCGACCTCAGCTCGGCGCAGACGCTCGAGGACGTTCTCGACATCGTCAACAACGATCCCGCCAACGCCGGGCGTGTTCGGCTCTCACTCAATGATGCGGGCAGCGGCCTCGCACTCACCGACACCACCGGCGCCACCACCAGCAACCTGATCATCGAGGGAGACGCCGCATCAGCCCTCGGCATCGCAACCGCCGAGTCGGGTGTCGCTGCAAGCAGCCAGCGCGGCGAAAACCTCCAGCGACGCTACGTCTCCACCACCACCAGGCTCACCGAACTCAACAACGGCTCCAGCCCGGGCAACGGCACATTCCGCATCACAGACGGCTCGGGCGTCTCCACCACCATCAACATCGGTGATGACACCAGAACCGTCTTCGACCTCATCCGAGAGGTCAACGGCCAGGCCAACAGCGCCAACCTCAACCTCGAACTCGCTGTCAACGACAATGGCGATGGCCTTGTCTTCCGCGAGAAGAATGGCCAGCCCGCGGGCACGCAGGCCATCCGCGTCGAGGACATCGATGGCTCCTTCGCCTCAGCACTCGGCCTCGCAGGCACCGGCGGCGACCCTTCTGAACCGGGCACGACCAACCAGATCGTCGCTTCCCAGGAAGTCACCATCACCTTCGATCCGACCGACACCCTCAACGACGCACTCGACAAGATCAATGCAGCGGACATCGGCGTCAACGCGGCGATCATCAACGATGGCTCGAGCGTCAGCCCCTTCCGCATCAGCTTCGTCTCGGAGAAGTCCGGCGAGGCCGGCAGATTCCTCATCGATGACGGCGGCTTCGGCCTCGGGCTCGAAACGCTCGACGAAGGCCAGGATGCCCGCGTCTTCTTCGGCTCGTCCGATCCCGCCAAGGGCGTGCTGCTCACCAGCAGCGACAACACGCTCGATGGCGTCATCACGGGCCTCTCGCTCGACCTCAAGGCGACCTCCAACGATGTCGTCAACGTCACCGTCGCCCGCAACACCGAGTCCATCGAATCCACCATCGACGAATTCGTCAGCGCCTACAACAACGTCATCAGCCGCATCGAAGGCCTCACCGGCTACAACATCGAAACCGAACAGCGCGGTGCGCTGCTCGGCGACAGCACCGTCAACAACCTCCGCAGCAGGCTGAGCACCACCGCGCTGGGACAGGCGCTCAACGTCGCCGGGCCCTTCAGCCGCCTGAGCGATGTGGGCATCACCCTCGGCGAGGGCGGGCTGCTCGAGTTCGACCGCAACGACTTCCGAGAAGCCCTTGACGAAGACCCGCAGGCCGTCGCCGATGTCTTCGCCGCACGCGATGCCAACGCGCCGCAGAGCGAGATCGAGATCGAGCCCGGCGTCTTCGTCTCCAACAGCGATCCGCAGGAAACGTTCAACAGCCTCGGCGTCGTCTTCCAACTCGAAGAACTCGTCAAGGACTACATCGACTCCGTCGACGGCATCCTCACGCGGCGCGACGACACCGTCACCAGCCAGATCCAGTCGCAGCGTGACCGCGTCGAGCGGTTCGACCGCCAGCTTGAACGCAAGCGGGCTCAGCTCGAGGCCGAGTTCGCCGCCATGGAGCAGGCACTCCTCCAGCTCCAGAGCCAGCAGAACGCCCTGACCAGCCTCGGCTAAGCAAGTCTCGGCAAGGCACGCGCATCACCTGCGGCTACGCGCAATCGACCGCACAGCGAAAACTGCGCTCGCGCGCGTTCACGTGACCGTCCGGGCCAACTCCACCGCCTCATCCTCACGATCAGCCGGCCACGGACCGATACACCACTGCCATGCCACGCGATAACGCCGACGCCTACCTCAAGACCAAGGTCCTGACCGCCCCGCCCGAGCAGCTTCGGCTCATGCTTCTGGACGGTGCAATCCGCTTCACGACCCAGGGGCGCGACGCGCTGCTCCGCAAGGACTTTGAAGGGATCTACGAGGGCTTCTCGCAGGCTCGTGAGATCGTGCTCGAACTCGCCACGAGCGTCAAGGACCAGCCCAATCCCGACCTCGCTGCCCAGGTGCGGAGCCTCTACCTCTTCATCTTCCAGCAGATCGTCAACGCGAGCTTCCAGAAGGACGTCTCGCTCGCCAACGACGCGCTTCGCCTGCTCGAGTACGAGCGCGAAACATGGCAACTCGCCATCGATCAGGCCGCCCAGGACCGCGCTCAGCAGACTGCAACACACCACGCCGGCTCAACCCACCCCGCACCCACTGGTGAACTGGGCGAAACCGGACCCATCGGCTCGATCGGACCAGCCTCGGCGCCCGCGAATGAGCATGGCTCACTCCAGCGTGGCAGCATCAGCTTCCAGGCCTAAAAGGTCGTTCCGGCCTCCAACCTCAGCGCTCTGAACCCGCCCACGCCAGTTCCGCAGCGAGCAGGTTGAACGCATGCTGCATGGGCACATTCGAGCGAATCAACGACTCCGTCTCCTGCACCGCCTCGATGGCAGCCACACACCGCATCGCGTGGGACGACTCGGCGCTCTGCCTCAGCAGCCTGCGATGGCGCTCGGCCACCAAGCGAAGCATGTCCGCTGCTGCCCTGCGATTGGCCGCGTCCTTACTCGCGAGCTTCTGGCCCGCCACGCGGCGCTCCGCCTCCTCGCTGACCAGCTTCGACATCTGCGGCCCGAGCTCGGGCACGGGCTTGCCGGCGTCCGCTGCCCGGAAGAGCTGATCCAGTTCGTCCGCCCAGCGCACCAGCCCGCCCTCGATCACCTCAGAGAGCCGACCGGGCGAACCCTCGCTCAGCACCCGGGCGATGAACCGCTGGCGGTCATCCAGCCCGGCGCACGCCCGCTCAACGAACGGCTCCATCGCCGCCTTGCCCAGCGGCGTGAACACCACCCGCTGACACCGGCTGCGGATCGTCGCCAGCAGCCGGTCCTCGCTCTCGGTCACGAGCACGATCACCGTGCCCGCCGGCGGCTCCTCAAGCGTCTTCAGCAGCAGGTTCTGAGCCTCGGCGCCCATCAGGTGCGCATCGACGATCACAAACACCTTGGATGCCATCGAATCGGCCGTGACCGCCCTGGTGCGCACCGCGGGCTCCACCACGAACTCCGCGACCACCTCGCGCGCAAGCGTGATCTGCTTACCCGTCCGAATCTTTGCCTCGCGGCTGATGCTCGCAAGCGAGGCCGACACCACGTGCAGGTCAGGATGATGCCCACGACGAAGCTGACCATCGAGCACATCCCGCTGCGCGTCCCCCGCGGCGGGCACCAGAAGCTCCCTCGCAAACGCCAGCGCAGTGGTCCGCTTGCCCACGCCCGCGGGGCCGGTGAAGATCCAGCCGTGATGCACGCGGTCCGCCTCCATCGCCCGCGAGAGCACGCCCACCGCCCGATCTTGGCCGACCACCTCGCTGAGCACGGTCTCGACCGCAGAAGCCGAGGGGCCCGCCTCAACCTCGGGCGCGATGCTCTTGACCGCCTGGGTCTTTCGGCTGCCCGTCTTCTTTTTGGCTGGTGCCTTCTTGGCCATCACCGCCAGCATACGTCCGTCGGCAGTGACCGGGCCGCAGCCGCTAGATGCTCTGGAGCTTGTTGAGCCCGTTGTGCGCAGCGACCTTGTAGCACTCCGCGAGCGTCGGGTAGTTGAACACCGAGTTGACGAAGTACTCCACCGTCGCGTTGAACGCCATCGCGCACTGCCCGATGTGGATCAACTCCGTGGCTCCCGTCCCGATCGCATGGACGCCCAGAATCGCGTGGCTCTCCTGGTGAATCAGCAGCTTGAGCATCCCGAGGTCGTCGCCCAGCAACTGGCCGCGAGCGATCTCGCGGTAGTGCGCCACGCCCGTCTCGAAGGGGATGTTCTCCTCCGTCAGCTTCGCCTCCGTCCAGCCGACCATGGAGATCTCGGGCACCGCATAAATGCCGTAGGGGAACAACTCGGGAACGCTCTCGCTCGTCTTGTCGAACATGTGCAGCGCCGCCAGGCGGCCCTGCTCCATGCTCGTGCTCGCCAGCGCCGGGAAGCCGATGACGTCCCCGCCCGCATAGATGTTCTTGACCGCTGTCTGGTAGGTCTCGTCCACCTGGATTCGGCCTCGCTTGTCCGCAGCGAGCCCGGCGTTCTCGAGCCCGAGCTTCGCCGTCGAGCCCTGGCGCCCGATGCAGTAGAGCAGGCAGTCCGCCGTCAGCACCTTGCCGCTCTCGAGCGTTGCCTCGGCGAGGATGCCATCCTCCGTCGAGCCACGCTGAGGCGCTTCCTTCGTCGAGATCTTCACGACCTTCTCCCCCAGCCGCAGCGTCATGCCGCCCTGCCGGAGGTGGTACTGCAGGGCCTCGATGATCTCGTCATCACAGAAGTCCAGCAGCCGATCGCGACCCTCGACGAGCGTCACCTTTACGCCCAGTGCCTGCAGCATCGATGCGTACTCAGTCCCGATCACCCCGCCGCCGACGACCATCATCGAGCGCGGCAGGCTCGTCAGCTCGAGCAACTCGTCGGAGGTCACGATGTTGGGGAAGGTAAACGGGATGTCCGCAGGCTTGGCGGGCTTTGACCCCACGGAGATGAAGATCTTCTCGCCCCTCACGCGGTCCGTGCCGCTTGGCCCGACCACCTCCAGCACGTTCGGGTCGACGAACGATGCGAAGCCATTGATCAGATCGATGCCGTTGGAACGCAGATGCTCGTAGGCAATGCGCAGCTCGGCCGCGATGACCTTCTGCGCGCTGGTGCGGACCTGTTCGAACGTGGTGGCTCGCGCCGAGGAGAAATCGACCATCGTCGGCACAGGGGTCTGCCGACCGCCCGCCATCAGGATGGCCTCCCTGAGAGCCTTGGACGGAATCGTGCCCGTGTTGATCGCTGCGCCCCCGACGACCTGCTTGGCCTCGACGATGGCCACGCGGCGACCGAGCTTGGCCGCCTGGATCGCTGCCCGCTGGCCCGCTGGTCCGCTCCCAATCACACAGAGGTCGTAGGTGCGCATAAGTCTGGTGCTCCGTCCCTGAAGATGAGTCCGCCTGCCCCACACCATATCGACCGATACAGTCTCGGCCATGACGCCCCCCGACGGATCCACCCACGCCAGTGCCGACCCCTCCGCCTCTCGCCGGCGGCTCACCGCCGATCAGGTCCGCCAGCGGTTCATCGATTTCTTCACCGATCCCGCCCGGGCGCACACCATGCACCCCTCCAGCCCGGTCGTCCCCCACGACGACCCCACGCTGCTCTTCGCCAATGCGGGCATGAAACAGTACAAGCCCTGCTTCCTCGGGCGTGTCGAGCCCGGCAGCGAACTCGAGGGCCTCAAGCGTGCTGTCAACAGCCAGAAGTGCATCCGCGCCGGCGGCAAGCACAACGACCTCGACGACGTC
>CAZSBR010000020.1:4738-20613 GCA_964605165.1 uncultured Phycisphaeraceae bacterium | reverse complement strand
ATCCTGCACCCCGTCACACGGTGGAGCCAGATCCGCATGCAGCGCTTCGGCAAGCAGATGCAGAACATGGCGCCCAAGCAGAAGAAGATCCAGGACCGCTACAAGGACGACCCCGTCAAGATGCGCGAGGAGATGGGCAAGCTCTGGCGCGAAGAGGGCGTGAGCCCCGCGGGCTTCCTTGGCTGCCTGCCCATGTTCCTGCAGAGCCCCGTCTGGATTGCCCTCTACGCCACCCTCTACTTCACCTATGAGCTCCGCCACGAGCCCGCGTTCTTCGGAGTCTTCCAGTCGCTGACCAACAACGCGTGGCAGTTCATGGGCGACCTCTCAGAGCCCGACCGCGCCATCAGCTTCGGCGCCGGCTTTGCCGTGCCCCTGATGGGCACCATCCAGTCCTTCAACATCCTGCCCCTGCTGCTGGGTGCGGTGTTCTATGTGCACCAGAAGTACCTGACGCCCCCCACCGGGGCTGCGCTCACCCCCGAGCAGCAGAGTCAGCAGAAGATGATGCGTATCGTCAGCGTCGTGCTCTTCCCGGTGCTCATGTACAACGCGCCCTCGGGTCTCTCGCTCTACTTCATCACCAACTCGACCCTGGCCATCTTCGAGACGCGCTGGATCCGGGCGCACATGGACAAGCACAACATGCTCGACCCCGAGCATCTCAAGGGCAAGCCCAAGGCGCCGCCCAAGCCCGGGTCGTTCCGCCATCGCATCGCGACCATGGTCGAAGAGCAGCAGCGCCTCAGGGCCGAGCAGGACCGCCGAAGCCCAAAGCGTGAGCCCCGCGCCACCAAGGCGCAGCCGCCGGCACGCACCTACAAGAAGAAGCGGTGACAGGTCCGCGTGCGCACGGGCGACACCATCGCAGCCATCGCCAGCGACCACGCCGATCGTGACGCGACGCACGCCTGCGTGCGCATCAGCGGGCCCGATGCCTTTGACGCTGTCAACTCCCTGCTCGACAGCGCACCAGTGCAGCCGGCAGGAGACACCCGCCGCATCCTGCTGAGTCTGCCAGCGAGGTGGAGTGACGCGATGCTCACCGTGCCGGCGTGGCTCATCAGCTACCGGGCGCCCGCGAGCTTCACGGGCGAAGATGTCATTGAGTTGATCGTGCCCGCTCATGGCGAGTTGCTCGATCGCCTGCTCGCCAAGCTCACGCGCCTGCCCCAGCTTCGCCACGCGAACGCAGGCGAGTTCAGCGCTCGTGCCTACCTCAACAACCGGCTCTCGCTCGACCAGGCCGAGGGCATCGCAGCACTCATCGCATCTGCTTCAGAAGCTCAAGCACAAGCCGCGGAATCAATCGCCCGTGGAAGCCTTGGCAAGCGCTGCACACTCATCGCTGAAGAGATCATCTCGCTGCTCGCACTCACCGAGGCGGGCATCGACTTCACCGACCAAGAAGACGTCGTCGCCATCACGCCCTCTCAGCTCGTTGGCAGGCTCGATGCTCTGCTCGCCGAGCTGCAAGCGCTCTCGCCCGCTTCCGTGCGTTCGCACGCGGCGCGCTGCGTGCTGGTCGGGCCGCCCAACGCGGGCAAGAGCACGCTCTTCAATGCGCTGCTCGGCCACGAGCGGTCGATCACTTCGCCCATCAAGGGCACGACGCGCGATGCGATCGTCGAGCACCTGGATCTCCGTCCATGGTCGAATGTCGCCGTTGAGCTGATCGACCTGCCGGGGCTCGATGAATCACCCGCCACCACCATCGATGCTGACGCGCAGGCGATGGCACGCGAGCACCTGCAGGAGGCGGACGTTCTCCTCGTGTGTGATGCGCTTGCCCCCGTCTCGCAGGACCCCCGCGCACTCCGCGTGCGCACCAAGGCTGATCAACCCCAAGCCGGCAAGACAGATGACGACATCATCGCGGTGTGTGCGCTCGATGGCTGGGGGCTTGACGCGCTGCGTCAACAGATCGCACAACGCGTCAACGATCTGGCGAATCCGTCTGGCCACGCGGTGGCCTCGGCGGTGCCGCGGTACGAACACGCGCTGGCCGAGGCCGCCGAGGTGCTGGCCATGCTGCGCAGCGACCTCGACGCAACCGCCCAGCGCCTCGAAACCGTCGAGGTCATCGCAGCCGAGCTGCGAGCAGCTCTCGATGCCCTCTCGCCCATCATCGGAAGGATCGAACCCGACGAGGTGATCGGACGGGTCTTTGCAACCTTCTGCGTGGGCAAGTAACCGGGACGAGCAGACCGGGCCCCGCGGCAATGGCACCGTCCGAAAACAGCGCGCGGGCAGCGTGACGCTTGTCGGACGCTCGCACCGATCCACACTGCGCCAACGTCCGCTGGCTGTGGGTAGTTCGCCTCACGCCTGGGCAGGCACTGGCCGCGCGCGCTTCAACAGCCGATGCCCACGCCCAAGCGAGCCCACGGAGCAATGGATGATCCCTCAACTTGGTGAACTGCTCATTGAATGCGGCCTCATGACACCCCAGCAGCGCGACCAGGTGCTGTGGGTGCAGCGAGAGCATCCCAGGCCCTTCGGCGTGATTGCAGAAGAGCTCTTTGGCATCAGGCCCATCGATGTCGAGCGGGCATGGGCCCAGCAACTGATTCAACTCGCCGAACGCATCGACCCCGCGACACGCGTGCCGGACCATGCCTGCCTCGGCCTGATCGACCGCAGGCAGGCTTGGCAGTTCGGCGTGCTGCCGCTGAGCAGGTCGGAGCGGGAACTCGTGCTGTGCACGTGCCCCGGCATGCTCGTCAAGGCTGTCCGGTTCGCCGGCTGGAGGCTCGCCGGGAGCTGCGTCTTCGAGCTTGCAGAACCCAACCGGCTGGCGCTGGCGTTGCAGCGGCACTACCCGATGGCCGGCCTCGACGCCTCGGCGCTGCAGGACAGAGTCCAGCCGGCCTGAATCGACCTGAATCGGTCCTGCCCCCCCTCGCCCGCCTCACCCGCCTCGCCGCATATCGTTGCGGGTCTATGCCACATGCCCGCGAAATCTCGACGGTGTCCTTCGTCAGCCTCGGCTGTCCCAAGAATCTCGTGGACTCCGAGAAGATGCTCGGGCTGCTCGCAGAGGATGGCATGGTTCCCGTCTCCGCGGGCGAGGCCTCTGCGCCGCACGACGACGCGGCCAACACCGACCTCGATGCCGGCAGGGACTCCGCGTACACCATCGATGATGCGGACGCGATCGTCATCAACACCTGCGGCTTTCTCGAATCCTCCAAGGAGGAATCGCTCGGCGTCATCCGCGCCGCCGTGGAAGCCAAACGCGAGGGCCGCGTCAAGCGCGTGGTCGTTGCGGGCTGCCTCGTCCAGCGACACCGCTCCAAGCTCAACGACTGGGTCCCGGGCATCGACTCCATGGTCGGCGTCTTCGACCGCGACCACATCATCGAGGCGGTGCGCGGCCCCGGCGGCGACGACCTCTCAACCGAGGACACCCCGCCGTACTGGATCCACGCCAACGCCATCACCAAGGCCAAGGACTCGGGCATCAACACGGTCGGGCTGACGGTCAATGGCAAGGACGGCAAGGGCGTGGGCTACTTTGAGTCCGACGCCGGCAGGCTGCGCCTCACGCCCCGCCACTACGCCTATCTCCGCATCAGCGAAGGCTGCAACCAGGCGTGCGCGTTCTGCACGATTCCCTCCATCCGCGGCAAGATGCGTTCCAAGCCGCTCGAAACGATTACCGCCGAGGCGCACGAACTCTGCGCCGATGGTGCACGAGAGCTCTGCCTTATCGGGCAGGACACAACCAGCTACGGCGATGACATCGGCCAAGGCTGGAATCAGGCCTCCCTCAGCGGGGGCCTGCCCGACCTGCTGAGGAACGTCTGCAATGCTGCCGACCAGGCCTCGCAGGCCGACGGGCTCAGCCGGTGGGTGCGCCTGATGTACGCCTACCCGAGCAACTTCCGCGATGAATTCATCGATGCCTTCGCCGAACTCTGCGCGACCTCATCACTGGTGCCCTACATCGACATCCCGCTCCAGCACGCCTCTGGACGAATGCTCGATGCCATGCGCCGCCATGTCTCGGCAGAGCAGCAGAGCGAGTTGATCCACCGCCTCCGCGAGCGAATCCCCGGCCTTGCTGTGCGCTCGACGTTCATCAGTGGCTTCCCCGGGGAAACCGAGGACGACCACCAACAACTGCTCGCCTTCATCGAGGAGCACGCCTTCGAGGCCCTGGGCGTCTTTGAGTACTCCCGCGAGGATGGAACGCCCGCGGGCACGATGGAGATGGACCCGGCCCTGGCGGTGCCCGCGGAGGTCAAGAGACGCCGCAAGGCCGAGATCATGACCCTCCAGCAGTCGCTCGCCTTCGAGCAGGCCGAGTTCCTCGCTGAGCAGTTTGATCCCGATGCGCCCGACGACAGCGGCCTGCGCCTCGACATCATGATCGAGGAGGCGATCGGGCGCGGCGACGACAACGCGTGGCTCTACCGCGGCAGGGCGTACTTCCAGGCGCCGCAGATCGACGCCGTGACGATCGTCAGGAGCCAGCACGGCCTGGCCACGGGCGATCTGACCCGCTGTGTGGTCGTCTCCTCCGACGGCTATGACCTCGTCGCGGTGCCCGAGGCGGAGCTTGCCGGCTGGCTTACGTCGGCAGACCGCTCGGCCTGAGAGGGCCGCGGTGCCGCCCCCCCCACCGATGGTTGGTCCTGATCGCTGCGGCTGACCGATAGCAGATGCATGCTTCGTGCCGGTCACGTGATTGCTCTGAGTGTGCTCGCCCTGCTGATGATCGGTGTCGTCATGGTCGCCAGCGCTGGCATGCGGGTGGCGCCGCTCGGCGTCGATGGCCTGAGCCTCGGAGGCGTCACCGTCGAGAGCATCCTGCTGAGCCGAAACGGTGCCTACGCAGCCGCAGCATTGGTGCTCCTCATGGTGGCGAGCATCCTGCCCGTGCGAAGGTGGGCAGCCATGCTGTCCGGGGGTGGGCCTCGGCCAACGGCGGACAGCCGCCCCTCCCGCCTGCACGCACCCGTGCTCCTGCTCTGGTTCGCCTTCGTTGGCGTGCTGGCGATCCTGCTGCTGACGGTCTATCTGCCGGGCATCGGGCGCACGGTCAATGGCTCGGCCCGGTGGACCGGTCTGGGGCCCATCGGCTTTCAGCCCTCGGAAGTGGTCAAGTGGGCCCTGCTCGGTGCGCTGGCATGGTGTGCGTTTGCTCTTGGGCCGCGGCTGAGAAGCCTGGTCTTCGGTCTGAGTCCCATCGCCCTCGGTGCTGGTCTGCTCGTCGGGCTCGTCGCCCTCGAGGACCTGGGCACGGGCGTGCTGATGGCAGCGGTTGTGGGCGTGATGCTTCTCGCTGCTGGCGCGCGGCTGTGGCACCTCGCACTCTTCGTGCCCCCGGCCATCGCTGCGGTGCTGCTGCTGATCGTGACGAGTTCCTACCGCGCCCGGCGCATCCTCGCCTTTCTCGACCCCTACGCCTACCCCGAGACGCACGGCTACCACATGATCCAGTCCATGATCGCCATCGCCAATGGCGGCGGCACCGGCCGCGGGCTGGGCAATGGCCTTCAGAAGTTCGGCTACCTGCCCGAGGATCGCACGGACTTCCTCTACGCCGTGATCTGTGAAGAGATCGGCCTGCTCGGCGCGCTCATCGTCGCGGGCCTCTACATGGCGCTGCTGCTCAGCGCCCTGCGCATCGTCACCCGCCAGCCGCCGGGGATTCTCAAGCTCTTCGGCGTGGGCGTCATCGCAACCGTCGGGCTGCAGGCACTCATGAACATGATCGTGGTCACGGGCCTCGGGCCCACCAAGGGCATCGCCCTGCCCCTGCTCTCCGCCGGCGGCACCGGCTGGATGCTCACCGCAGCGTGTCTCGGGCTGCTCATGGCCATGGACCGAACCTCTTCGCAACCGGATGCAGCCGCCAACGCCCTCGACGACACCCCGTGGAACGCGGCCGACGACGAATCCGACGAATGGTCCGCGCCCGCCCTGCCCGCATGAACGCGCCCAAGGCACCAGCCGACGGCTCCTGGGCACTGGTCATCGCCGGCGGCGGCACGGGCGGCCACCTCTTCCCCGCCATTGCCATCGTCGAGGCGCTGCGTGCCACCTCGCGACCGCCCGCCGAAATCTGCTGGCTCTGTTCCGACCGGGCGATCGATGCCCAGGTCCTGGAGGCCCATGACCTTGCGTTCACGCCCCTTGCTGCGCGGCCTTTCAGCCTGAGGCCGCTGGGCATCGCGAAGTTCATGGCCGGCTGGGGTCCATCCGTGCGCCGGAGCCGGCAGGTCATCCGCGGCGTCAGGGCCCAGCATCAGCGTGTGGTGATGCTGTCAACGGGCGGCTTCGTAGCAGCACCCGCTGCACAGGCCGCGCGCGTCGAGCGTTGCCCCATCCACGCGGTCGTCCTCGATGACCCGCCGGGCAAGGCCACGCGATGGATCTCTACCAAGGCACATGCCGTCCATGACGCCACGCTCGGCGGGACGTTCAGCGCCGAGCACAGCGTCGGACCGATCGTTCGCAAGGATGCGATGGCACCCACAGATGCCGCCGGCTGCAAGGCCCACTGGGGGCTCGATCCCGATCGGCCGGTGCTGCTGATCACGGGCGGGAGCCTTGGCGCCAGCACGCTCAACGCCTTCGCCGAGGCGTTCGTGCGCGCGCACAGCGACACGCTCAAGAGCCACGGCTGGCAGATCCTGCACCAGACGGGCCAGCAGTCAGGGCCGGACCTGGCCGGGCTCTACCGAGAACTCGATCTCACCGCGCGGATCGAGCCGATGCTCAGCCCAATGGGAGCCGCTTGGGGCGCCGCGGACCTCGCCCTGTGCAGAGCCGGCGCGGGAACCGTGGCCGAAGCAGCCGTGCATGGTGTGCCCGCCGCGTTCATGCCCTACCCCTTCCACCGCGATCAGCATCAGCGCACCAACGCCCTGCCGATCGTGGAAGCCGGCGCTGCCCTGCTCTTTGAGGATCTGCGTCAAGCCGCGGCGAACCTCGGCGCTCACAGCCAGGCACTGTTGACGCTCCTGACCGAGCAGGATGCTCGGCAAGCGATGCGTGCCAAGGCCGCAAAGGCCTTTGGTCAGCCGGGCGAACGCGGCGCTGTCGCTGTGGCCTCGGCGCTCGTCACCACCGCTCTCGATGCTCAGGCCTGAACTCCAAGGCAGCGCCGGGCGTATCTCTGTGACAGCGACGCAAGCCCTGGTGCCGGGGCCTCAGCTCCGATAACCTGTCTCGGACAAGGGCGTTCCCGAGAGGGGATTGCCCCGTTGCCATGGCAAGACGGAGCAGTTTCAGGCTGTGGGCGGGCCCCTCGCCGGCCATGGTTTACACTGTGCGTGTGAGTGAGACGACCATGCAGCCCACGGCAGACCGCGTCAGCAGAAGCGCCCGGTGCATCGTGTGGTGCTCTGCGCAGGCTCGGCCGCCCGCACCATTGCTCAAGGCGCTGGAGTCCCGCGGCCTGTCTCTCAAGCTCACGGTCGAACCCTACACCGCTGTGGCGGATGTCCTGCTTGCAGCCCGCAACGATGAGGTGGTCGTGCTGGTGGCGATCGAGCCCGCGGGACTCAAGAGGTTCGACGAGGTCCTCGCGACCCTCGATCGATATGTGCCCCGAGCCGCACGGTGGACCTACTCCGAGCACCAAACCCCCCCGCTCCAGGTGGCACGCGCAGCGGCTGCAGCCCACACCAGCACAGAACCCAAGGTGACGCACGCACCTCGCGCCCAGACATCGCCTGCAGTCCAAGAGCGACCCGTTGAGCCCGTCACAACTGGCCGGCCGGGCGCGGATGGCCCGATGCTGAGGCTCGCCGGGCTTGGCGTGCTGCGCGAGGCGGCCAACGAGTCCATGCTCCAGTCGCGTGACGATGGCATGAGCGATGGCCTCCGCGGGCACTCCACGCTCACCAACGAGGAAATGGAGGCCCTGCTGGGCAGCGACAGCGACGACACCGCGGGGAGCCGATCTTGACAGCGCTGCGCGTCATCACGGTCGGCCCGACGGGCCTCGAGCAAACCCTGAGGCGAGAGCCCGCCATCGAGTTGATCCGTGCGCGCACGCCCATGGATGCGCTGGGTGAACTCGCCGACCCGATCGATCGTGAATCACCGGATGACTGCGTGGTCATCGTCAGCACCGTCGCGGATGCTGATGACACGCCCGCCGAGCGCACCGCGTTTCTCGCTGCGCTTCGGTCGATCGAGCCCACGGTGCGTGTTGCCCGCACGGGCGATGGCCCCAGCCATGGCTTTGATGCGGTGCTCGATGCTTCGAGCGACGGGCAGACGCTTCGTCGCATTCCACGGCGCGTTCCGGAGGTGGCGAGCGACGCCCAGCAGAGTCCTCCACCGGCGGCTGTCGATGCCTCGACGCATCTCGCGGATGAACGCATCGCGCAGGCCTTGCTCACCGGCAAGGACATCCTCTCCGAGGCGATTGCGCTCATTCGCCAGCGCACACAGAATCCTGAAGTGACATTCGTTGCGCCGAGCCCTCTTGGTGAGTTGCCCGCGGGCGGCATCCCGGTGCGCGACGCGACGGGCCGGGTGTTCGGCGCACTGCGAGCCGGTGCATCCATCGCAGCCGAGGACGACGGCCATGTGCGCAGCGTGCTCGAGCCGCATGCGGCGTGGCTGGCAGGATGGTTGCGGGCCGGGGCCCTGCAGCGCGAGCTTCGCGACGCGGCCTTCAAGGACCATCTCACGGGCGCGTGGAACCGCCGATACTTCGATCGGTTCCTGCCGACGTGTCTGGACCGTGCGCGCCAGCGGCGTCTGCCCGTGACGCTGATGCTCTTTGATGTGGACGACTTCAAGCGGTTCAACGATCGCTTTGGTCACGCTGCGGGCGATGAGATTCTCACCGAAACCGTGCGCCTCATGGACAGCGTGATCCGGCCGCACGACCGCGTGTGCCGCATCGGCGGCGATGAGTTTGCGGTGATTTTCTTCGAGCCCTCCGGGCCGCGAGATCCGGGCTCATCGCCTCCAACGACCGTCTTCGCGCTGGCCGAGCGGTTTCAACAGCAGATCTGTCGCCATCACTTCCCCAAGCTCGGCCGCGAAGCGCCCGGCACGCTCACGATCTCGGGCGGCCTTGCCACCTTCCCGTGGGATGGCTCGACGCCGACGGAACTCATCGAGCACGCCGACCAGCTCGCGATGCGGTCCAAGCAGCTCGGCAAGAACGTGCTGACGCTTGGTCCCGGCGCTGAGCGCTACCGCGCGGGCGGGTGCCAGTCGAACACGGACGCACCCGATGGCGCAGTCGAGCGTGACGCGGGCTTTCAGGGCGAGGCATAGCGGCGCGTGCAGAGCATCAGCCAGATCCGCGCGCTGCTCGATGAGGCAGGTCTCAGGCCGAAGAAGTCGCTCGGCCAGAACTTCCTCATCGATGCCAATCTCGTGCGCAAGTTGATCGATGCGGCTGACCTCAAGCCCGGCGATCTTGTGCTCGAGGTCGGACCGGGCACGGGCACGCTCACCGAGGGCCTGCTTGATCGAGGGTGTGGGGTGGTCGCAAGCGAACTCGACGATCAGCTCTGCGAGGTGCTGAGCCGCCGGCTGAGCGATCGGGCCTTCACCCTCGTGCGGGGCGACTGCCTCGCTGGCAAACGTGCTCTCGCGCCGGCGGTGCTCAAGGCGCTGGGTGATCGAGACTTCAAGCTGGTGGCCAATCTGCCTTACCACGCAGCGACACCCCTCATGCTGAGGCTCATGACAAGCCATCCGCGATGTCAGGGCCAGTTCGTCACGATTCAGCAGGAGGTCGCGCAGCGGTTTGCAGCGGCGCCGGGTGTGCGTGCCTACGGCTCGGTGAGCGTGGTAACGCACGCTGTCTGTCATGCTGAGCACATTGCAACGCTCGCATCCACCTGCTTCTGGCCTCGGCCCGATGTGACCAGCGCGATGCTCGCGCTTCGCCGGCGTGAGCGGCCTCTGACAAGCGACGCTGAGGATCTCGCCAACTTCTGCCAGAAGCTCTTCGCTTCGCGGCGCAAGCAACTCGGCTCGGTGCTCGGGCGCGAACTGGCATGGCCCCACGGGGTCTCGGCCAGCGACCGCGTGGAAGCGTTGACCGCCGAGCAGATCGAGGCGCTGCGGATCAGCGTCCGAGAACGCCTGGGGGCTCCCGGAGCGCCTGACGCCGGGTGAGGCCAAGCCCAAACAGTTGAGCCATACGTCGTCAGCGAAGTGGCTTGCGGAGTGCTGACGCAGGCGGCATGGTTTGGTAGTCTGGCGGGGTCAACAAGCCCGCGCATGATGCGCAGCACGAGCCTCTGCAAGGGGTGCTCGCGAACCGCCATCCGCCCCGAGGGGCGCAGAGCGGGCGTGAGGCGGAAAGGAGGTCCGCCCCCGATGGGCGAAGCCACCAACACGCACGCCGCCGATGCCCAGCAGGCCGCCGCCGCTTCGTCTCAAGCGTCGCCGCTGCCAGCGGAAATCGGTGCCCTTTCTTCATCCCTCGAGCCGCACGTGAGGCGAGAAACCGGCGGCAGGCTCGGGGCCGTCGAGTGGTTCCGTGCAGCCTGGCAGCGCTCCGAGGCTTCAACCGGCTTCGCGTCGTACTCGATGGACGACGGCACCGAGGTGCCCGTCGTTGTCAAACTGCCCGTGAGCTACACCGAGTACCGCTGGAGCACCTGCCTGGGCAAGCTTGGCGAGCCCCGCTGGGAGGACCGCACCGCAGATACCTGCCCGGTGCCCCGGATGATTGATGGCGGCGACGCGATCAACGGGTACGACCTGTGCTGGCTCGTGGAAGAGCGTCTGGAGCGCGAAGGTTCGCGCGCTGCGCTGACGAAGGAGGACGTCGAGGGCGTGCTCAACGCTGCTGCCGAGGTCCAGGCGGCTGCCCACGAGGCTGCCCGCGTCACCGAGCCGCCCAAACCCAAGGACTGGGAATCGCTGGTGGCGCAGTCTCGAGAGGCACTCGACTCTGTCTTCATCCCCCAGCCTCAGCACTGGAACGCGGTGCTCAAGAAGTTTCACAAGATCGTCCCGGCTGTCGCACGGGCGTGGGAAGCGCGGCCGACGATGTGCTGGTGCCATGGCGACCTGCACATGGGCAACGCCATGCAACGCACCCCCGGCGGCCGCTGGGTGCTCTTGGACCTGGCTCTCATGCACCCGGGGCACTGGGTGGAAGACGCGGTCTACTTCGAACGCCAGTACTGGCACCGCAAGGACGATCTGCAAGGCATCAAGCCCGTCTCCGCCATGGCCCGTGCCCGCAAGCGGCTCGACCTGCCCATGCCGGGCGATCACGCCGAACTGGCCAACCTGCGACGGGCGCTCATGGCCTCGTGTGTGCCGGCAGCGGCAAGGCATGAGGGATCGGCGGCGTACTGCGATGCGGCGCTGGCCCTGCTCGAACGCCTGATTCCCGTGCTGCCGCACCATTGAGCAGCATGAGGGCAGCCGGCCCGGAACCCGTGGCTTTGTACGCAATTTGATCGGTTTTGTACGATCGCTTCAATGGACCGCCCCTCACCGGGCCTCAGACGGGTATGCTCATGGCCCGGTAGCGCAGGTGACGGCTGGCACAATCAGCAAGCCAACCCTCGTGTTTTCCCCGTGTCGGCGCGCACAGGCTCGCCGTTGTCCAGACTCAGGCGTGCGTTCAAACTCGCATGCCGCCGATGAGAGGTGTACCTATGGAAGCCTTCGAGAAGCTCAAGACGCTCATCCACAGCGCGGAAGATGACGTGGCCAAGGCTCGCGGCGGCAACAAGGCCGCTGGCACGCGCGTCCGCAAGACCATGCAGGAAATCAAGGATGCAGCTCAGGAGGTCCGCAAGGCCGTCCTCGAGATGCGCGAGGGCGACTGACCTGTCAGACACCTCTCCCCAACCCGCTGTCGAAGCCGAGACGAAGGGTGTGCTCTTCGACCTCGGTGACATCGACCTCTCTGCAACGTTCGCCGATGGCCCGGCAATCGAGCGGGTGATACCGCATCGCGGCGCGATGCGGCTGCTCGACAGGGTCGTCTGGGTGGCGGACGACTTCCGCAGCGCGGTGGGTGTGCGCGAGGTGCGCGACGACGAGTTCTGGGTCCCGGGGCACTTTCCGCAGCTTGCCATGTTCCCCGGCGTGCTGATGGTCGAGAGCGGCGCTCAACTCGCAGCATTCGTCTGGAACAAGCAGCAGCCCGAGCCCAAGCTCGCAGCATTCCTGCGGATCGATCGATGCGTGTTCCGCAGAAGCGTGACTCCGGGAGAGGATCTGATGCTCCTCTGCGTCGAGGTCAAGAAGAGCAAACGACGCTTCGTGACCGACGTGCAGGGACTCGTTGAAGGCGACATCGCCTTTGAGGCACAGATCACCGGCTTTGCACTCGACGCGATGGAGATGCCGATCTCCTGACCCTGCATATGCCTGATCCGTACCCGCTCCTGACTCGGCCCATCCTCATGCCCAAAGTCTGGGGCGGTGATCGCCTCAGGCGCCTTGGCAAAGCGGTCGACCCCGGTGCGCACATCGGCGAATCGTGGGAACTCGCCGACCTGAGCGTGCAGCGAGAGGGTGTCGACGCAAGCAATCTCATCCAGGGCGGCTGGCTCGACGGCCAGTCCATTCGCCAGGCGGTCGAGCACCTCGGTGCTGATCTTCTCGGCGATGCGCATGCCACCTCGATCGGCGGCCTGCCGCTGCTCGCCAAGTTCCTTGATGCGCGCGAACATCTGTCCGTTCAGGTGCATCCATCACCCGAGTACGCAAGAGCGCATCCCGATGCGCACGTGAAGACGGAGTGCTGGTACGTCGTGCATGCAGAGCCCGGCGCCGAGCTGTTCCTGGGTTTCAGTGAGCAGGTTGATCGGGATGCGATCCAGGCTCACGTTCGTGCGGGCACCCTGCCCGACGTGCTGCGGCGCGTGCCCGCGGTGGCTGGAGAGATGCACCTGCTGCCCAGCGGGCTTTGCCACGCGCTGGGCGCGGGCGTCGTGGTCGCCGAGGTGCAGACGCCCAGCGACACGACCTTCCGTCTCCACGACTGGCACGAGGTGTACGACCGGCCGGCGCGAACCATGCATATCGAGTCCGCGCTCGAGGCCATGACGTTCGACCCACCGCCTGCTGCTCGCAGCCTCGAACAAGGACAGCACCGAGGCGAACTGGTTTCAACCACCATGTTCACGGTCGAAGAGATGCGCATGAACTGCGAAGAGCAGCCGCTGATCGCCTCGGCATCGAGCGGACCTGTCGCCGTGATGGTGATCAACGCGATGGGTGGGAGTATCCGCGATGATGTCACCAGCATCGAGACGCAGTTCCAGACGGGCTCAACGATGCTGATACCCGCAGCGATCGCTGGCCGGTGCACCATCGCGGCGGGGCCGAGTACACGGCTGCTGGTGACGCATCTGCACGGCGCATGACGCTGTGGGATTTAAGCCTCATCGGCTGCTGCGCTCATCGAGCTTTTGTACCACCGACGACGCCAGACCCGCCACCAGAGCGCCGCGGCTGATCAGCTTGAGCGTTCGGCCCGGCCCCAGAAGCGAGAAGGTAGCAAATGCAACGCCCGCAATGGTCGCGGGGTGCTTGACTGCAGCCTCGGCGACACGATCCTGCCAGGACTCATCGCTGGTGTTGCCCGATGCAGCGGATCCTGCGTCCGGCCTTGCTCCTCGCGGCCCGTGCAGATCTGCATGCGGCGGCGAGGTGAGTGCGGGTGGAGTGCCTACGTCTGCGCGGTCAAGCGAAGCCATGGGGGGCTGTCCTTTCAACTGGGCGTGAGCAAGGGCGGCCTGGCTGCGATCGCGTGCATCCATGGCCAGACGCTCAGTCCGCTGATGCAGAAGCCTGAGCGAAAGCCCGATGCTCGCGCAGCCGACGGCCGCCAAGAGCAGGCCGCCGATGCTGAGGCTGGCAGGCCAACCTATGACTTCAGCCAGCGCGAGCATGAGCGCTGCGAACAGCACGCCGCAGCCCGCGAGAAAGACGAGACCGCTCGCCAGAGCGGCCGCGCCCCAAAGCAGTGATCGGCGCATCGTCGTCGCAACCATTCGCGCCTCTGCTTTGAAGAGGTCGCCGGCTGCGGTCACGATGGTCGTGATCCGATCAAACATGGGCGTTTACCGCCCACCGATCAGGCGGCCGAGCATGATGCCCGCGCCGAGGGTGACGAGGACCGCAGCGGTGGGATTCTTCCTCACTGCGCGGCACATCGAGTCGTGTGCTTCCTGCACACGCTCGCCGCCCGAGCGAGCGATGTCCTGCACGCGCTCGGCCTGATGCTCGAGTTCTGCGCGAGCAGCGCCCGCTGCAGCGCCCGCGTCATCCTTGAGTGCCCTCAGATCCTCCTTGAGAATCTCGCCGTGCTCCCGAGCCGCAGCGGCGGCGTCGTCCTTGAGGGTCCTGACGTCGTCCTTCAACACTTCGCCATGCTCGCGGAAGGCCGACTCACTCGCGTGAGGATCGCCGGGCTGCTGCGACGGCGGCGGGACATCGCCCGAAGGCCTTGTCGGCTTGGGATTGGGGGTTGAATATGCTTTTCGTTCTGAAGCAAGAGTTGCCATGAGTGCTTGCCTTTCAATCTCAAGAGGTTGAAATCGAGCACCGTCTGCTCGACATGTAAGAAGCATGGCCCCTCACACTGAACCGCCTGTGAAGCGCACTTAAATCTGCGTTCATGCTGGCAATGCGTCGCGAGAGATGCACACGCAGAGTGGCGGGCATGCTGCAACGCCCCCTGCAACGGGTAGCCGCCAAGCGTGGAGTGGGCGGACGCAGCCGATCAATGGCCGTGACGACTGGCCATGCTCATCCGGTGCATGAGCCGCTGCTTGATGGCTGGCCACTCTGTGCTCAGGACCGAATACATCGCGGTGTCTCGCCGGTGCCCATCGGGCATGAGCACATGCTGGCGAAGAACACCCTCGAAGGTCGCCCCAAGCTTGAGAATCGCAGCCCTGCTCGCAGCGTTGCGTGCATCGGTCTTGAGTTCAACTCGCACAGCAGATTGAACGCTGTGCTGTGGCGTTGCAAACACGGGTGTCTCAAAGGCCCGCTCGAGCAACAAGCACTTGCACTGCGGGTTGACCATGGTGCCTCGGCACGCCGGGCTGTACCACGTCCAGCCGATCTCGAGCCCGAGGTGCAGCGGCCGGATCGTGCAGAAGGTGGTCGATCCGATTACATCACCCGAAGGGGTCCGGACGGTGTGCGGCAGGATGGTGGGGTCGTCAATCAACCGAGCGCAGTACGACCGCATGCCCTCGACCGTCCATGTCGCTGGCGGATGCGTGAAGTACCGGAAAGTCTCTGGATCGCTTGCCGCCTGCAGAAGCTCTGGCGCATCATCGAGCGTCATGGGCGTCAGCGTGACGTGCTCACCGACAAGCGGCTTGGGTTCAATAAGACACTGCATCGGTCCGGGCTCAGTGCAGCACGCGGTAGGCCTCGGCCTGTGTCGTCAGGCCCTTGGCGATCTTGGCTTCCGCATCGTGCTTCATCGGGTGGAACCCGCCATCGAGCGCTGCCTCCAGCAGCGTCACGCCATCGGCGTGTTCGCCCGTGAGGCGGCGCAGCGTGTCGGTCATGGTCATGATCTCGTGGATTGCAAGCCGCCCTCGATAGCCGCTGCCCATGCAGGTCTCGCACCGGCCGCCGGCATCGCCCGCATCGCCCGCGTCGGCGCGCACATGCCCGGAGCCCTCGCAGGTCGGGCAGATCCGCCGCACGAGCCGCTGGGCCAGCACCGCGAGCAGGCTGGAGGTAACGAGATAAGGCTCGACCCCGATATCAATCAGACGCGGAATAGCACTCGGCGCATCGTTGGTGTGGAGGGTGGCCAGCACGAGGTGACCGGTCAGCGAAGCCTGGATCGCAAGCTGCGCCGTCTCGGCATCACGGATCTCGCCGACGAGAATGACGTCGGGATCCTGCCTGAGCAGCGAGCGAAGGCCCGTAGCGAACGT
>CAZSBR010000020.1:0-4728 GCA_964605165.1 uncultured Phycisphaeraceae bacterium | reverse complement strand
ACCCCTCGCTTGGGGTTCACCTGCATCTGGCTGATGCCGTCGAGGTGGTACTCGACGGGGTCCTCGATCGTCATCACGTTGCGGCTGCCGCGATCAACCTGGCCCAGTGCCGCATAGAGCGTGGTGGTCTTGCCCGAGCCCGTAGGCCCCGTCACGAGGATCATGCCGTTGGGCCGATCCAGCAGATCCAGCAGGCTCGCCTGGATGGGCTTGCTCATGCCCACCGCATCGAGGCTCAGTTCGGTCTGTGTCTGATCGAGCAGACGGAGCACGATGCGCTCGCCGAAGATGGTCGGAATCACGCTCAGGCGAATGTCGACCTTCTTGGAGCCGACGCGCACGGAGGTCTGACCGTCCTGGGGGCTGTGGCGGTTGGCGATGTCGAGTTCGGTCATCACCTTGAGGCGTGAGCTGATCGCGGGCGCGAGCGAGAGGGGCGGGCTGAACGCATCGACGAGCATGCCATCGACTCGATACCGCACCGCAAGGCGGCTCTCCATCGGGTGGATGTGGACATCGCTTGCGCCGCGCCTGAGGGCCTCGAAGAGAATGACGTTCACGAGCCTGATGACGGGTGTCTGCCGAGCAAGAGCGAGCAGGTCGTTCGAGCCCGCAAGGCCCGCTGCAGCGGACTCGAGCGCTGACGCATCGAGCGGTGCGTCGTCGATGATCTCGGCGACGAGATCACCCCGCTGCTCATAGCCGCGGTTGATGAGGTTGGCCACGGAGGCCCGCGGCGAAAGCACCACCTCGATCGGCATGCCCACTTGATCCTCGAGCAGCGAGAAGATGGCAGGCTGAAGAGGCTGACTCGTGGCCACCGCCATGCGGTCAGCGTTGGCTTCGAGCCCCGCGACCTGGTGCTGGCGAGCAAGGTCAGCGCTGATCTTCTCGTAGAACTCGCCCGATGAATCATGCAGCCGGGGCTCTGCAACGAAGCGAAGGCCCGTGCGCTCGGCGAGCGCTGCAAGCCCCTCCTGCTCGTCCATCGCCATCAGGCTGAGCATGACATCCCACGGCTCGGCATCACTGCCCGGCGCACTGCGATACGCCTCGAGCTGCTCGGCGCTGAGCCTCAGCGGGCCGAGCGTCGCTGCCAGGCGGCGCACATCCTCGCTTGGACCTGCCGGCACGAGAGCCACCGAGCGGTCTGCACCGCGGTCTGAGCGTTTGCTGCTGGATGAAGTGCCGTTGCGCGCCATCAAGCCGGCTTACCTTCCCTCTCGGCCCACGGGTGTCATCATCGACGGGCTGTCCAGGTCGGGCATCGGCGGCCGATCGCTTTCGGCCTCCTGCGCCGCCGACGCCGGCATGGGCGTTGGGCTGAGCGATTCACCGAAACGGTGCTGACCGAGTGACTCCATGAACACCGGCGAAAGCTCGGGCACATCCTCGGCGATGTCAACCTCGGACTGCGGGCCCGAAGTCATCAAACGCAGGTCGCGGAAGTTCTCATCACGCATGATGCGGGGCGTGATGAAGATGTACAGCAGCGAGTCCGACGAGATCTCCGAGGTGTCGCTGAAGAGCGCGCCGATGCCCGGGATGTCCTTGAGCAGCGGAACGCCCGTGATCTCCTCGCGGAAGTCCGAGACGTTGATGCCGCCGACGACAATCGTCGAATCACCGGGAATCGTCACCGACTCAGCGCTGACCTCGCGAACCAACCGGGGCGCAGGAACGCCATCGCCGCCCGCACCGATGAAGTTGCTGAGCGTGATGTCATACTCAAGACGGACATACCCGCCCGAAGAGATCACCGGCCGCACCCTGAGCTGCGTGCCCGCACTCTCAAAGCCCTCAAAGCTTGTCACCGTGGAGCCATCGCCCTGGCTCGTCGACGTCGTCGGCTGCTCCTCATCGCTGCGAATGGTCGCCTCGGCGTTGTCATTGACAAGAAGCTGAGGCGAAGAAATCACGCGTGCATCCGTCTCGGTCTCGATGGCGTTGATGACAAACGGCAGCGCCTCGCTGCGAATCAGTGCGGACGTCATGCCGCCGAGCGTGTTGATGGGCGAACGCCGATCGAGAAAGTCATCGCCCGCGGTGCTCAGACCGTTGTTGGTCTGAAAGCCGAACTGGCCCGCGATGAGCTGGCTCTCGACCGCAAAGCGGAAGTTCTCCGTGTTGGAGACGCTGACGATCTGCACCTCCATGTACACCTGCGGCGAGCGCTCATCGAGGCGATCGATCAACTCGCTGAACTGGCTCTGCACCTCGGCGGGTGCCTTGACGAGCACCATGTTCTGCGGCTCGAAGAAGCCGACGTAGACATCCTCGGCCCGAGCGGTGAAGGCACCATCGCCGCCGCCGGGCTGGTTGGGCTGGGCACGGTTGACCTGGTTGGGCCTCGACACACCGGGAAGCAGCGTGCCCTCGTCCTGCTGATCCCCGCCATCAACCAGCGCCTGCAACAGGTCCGCAACGGTCTCTGCGGTCGCGTTCTCCAGCTTGTACTCGCGAATGACGATCCGCTCGCCATCGGCCTTGAGCTCGAAGACGAGGTCCTCAAGCTGGTTGTGCTGATCCGGCGTGCCGTAGTGAATGATTCGGCCCCGCTCGATGTCCACGATCATCCTCGAGCCGCCGGTGCTCTCGGTGGCTTGGTTCTGCAGGTTGGGGTTGTTGCGGTTGCGGATGTTGTTGTTGAAGGTGTTGGCCTGTGCTTCTTCGTCGATCTCCAGCACCTCACCGAGTCCAAGCCCGCTCGCCACACGGGCGACCTGCGAGGCAAGGCTGCCCGCGAAGAACTCCCTCGCCTGCAGATTCGTCGGCTGGTCAACGACATGGACGATGGCCTCGACCTCGCGCCGTTCATCGGGCAGGCCTCGGAAGATGAGCGAGTTGGACTGCAGATCCACGACGAGCCGATCGGCGACGTTGAGCAAGCCGCCGCTGCTGGGCAGCGCCGAGGGCTGGTTGTTGCCTGTGCGCTGGATCGCTGCGGAGGCGGCCTGCGGGCTGAGCAGTTCGAGGATGCGCTCGCGAGCCGCCGCCGCCGACACGTGGTTCAACGGCAACCTCGTGTACTCCATCCGCTGGGCCTGCGCGAGGATGGACTGGATGAACATCTCAAACTCACGCGCGCGGATGGGCGGGCCGGTCAACACGATCACGCCCAGCTCATCAAGGTAGCTCACCGAGCCGATGCCGCTGACCGCCGTCGAGTACTGGTCGACCGTCGGCTGAAGCTGGCTCGGGCGCAAGCCGGGCGTGGGGATGATCCGCGTGGTCGCAAAGGCGCCCTCGGCGCTGCCGCCGGAGATCGCACCCGCCTGGCGAATCAGATAGCGATCGAGCAACGGGTCGTACGTCAGCGTGAAGTTGTTCTGATCGAGCAGCCGCTCCAGCAACGGCAGCAGGTCGGACCGCTTGATCGTCCGCGGCGCGACAAACGTGACCTCGCCCGTCAGATCGCCCTGCACCGCGATATCGATCGCAAGCTCCTCAGCCACGAACTCGACGAGCAACGCCAAGTCCAGCGCCTCGGACATCGAGGAAATCTCGACCTCGTCGTCCGCTGCTGCCGGCGGAACTGCAGCAGGCCGAACCCCACCCGGTCGAGCCGCGTCCGCAGCCTCAATCTCCGAACTGGCCTCGGACTCTTCCTGGGCCATCAGAGGCTGGGCAAGCCCGGCGCAGGCGAGCAAGGCGATCAGAAGATGCGTCGAGGTCTGCCGTCCCAAAGCCGAGGCTCCTTTCGGTCGAGCGTCTACGGTATACAGAAGCACGTTCGGTTGCGGCCCGGCGGCCTCGACCAAGGACCAGAAACGCCCCCCTTCACACAGGCCAGCGAGGGTCCTCACCCATGCGAGTCGTCAGTCTGCTGCCCTCAGCAACAGAGATTCTTCACGCCGTGGGCGGGATCGACCTGCTCGTGGGCCGAAGCCACGAGTGCGACCACCCCTCTGGGGTCAGCCATCTGCCCGTGCTCACCAGCCAGCGGACCACCTTCACCACCAGCCGAGACGTCCACGAGCAGGTCGCCTCCCTTGCAGAAGACGGCAACGCCGCCAGTCTCTACCACCTCGACGAGGACTCGCTGCAGGCCCTCAAGCCCGACCTCATCCTCACGCAGGACCTCTGCGAGGTCTGTTCGATCGATCTCAAGGCCGTGGAACGGGTCGCTGCCAGCATGAACCCCCGGCCCGAGGTCCTGAGCCTCAACCCCACCACCATCGACCAGGTGCTCGATGACCACCTCCGCATCGGCGATGCCGTCAACACGCCCGATGAGGCCGGCCGGGCCCTGCTCGATCTCCGGGGACGCATGGCCCGCGCCGAGGAGTTCGTCAACCCCTACACCGAGCCCCCCGTCGTCGGCTTCATGGAATGGACCGACCCGATCTTCATCGCGGGCCACTGGACCGTCCAGCTCATCGAGCGCGCCGGCGGCAGCCACCCGCTCAACCCGACCGTGCCGATCCCGGGCAGCGGCGCAGCCGTCGGCCCCCAGCAGGCTTCGCGCCACGCGGGCAAGTCGATCGCCGTCGATCCGGCTGTGTTCAGCGCCACCAAGCCCGAGTGGCTCGTCATCTGCCCCTGTGGCTTGACGCTCGAACAAGTCCGCCAGGAAGCGACAGCCCTCAGAGAGCACGACTGGTTCAACGACCTGCCCGCAGTGAAAGCAGGCCGCGTCGCGCTCGTCGATGGCAATCAGCACTTCAACCGCCCGGGTCCGAGGCTGGTCGAGGCCTTCGAATGGCTCGTCGGCTGGCTGCAGGACCG
>CAZSBR010000019.1:0-21085 GCA_964605165.1 uncultured Phycisphaeraceae bacterium | reverse complement strand
TGATGGGCACGCCTGCATCCATCAACGCCAAACATCCGCCGCAGACCGACGCCATGGAGGACGAACCGTTGGACTCGGTGATGTCGCTTACAAGACGAATGGTGTACGGGAATTCCGCCGGATCAGGCAGAATGGCCATGAGAGACCGCTCGGCAAGCGCTCCGTGACCGATCTCGCGGCGACCGGGGCCAGTGATGCGCTTGGCCTCACCCACCGAGAAGGGCGGGAAGTTGTAGTGCAGCGTGAACTTCTTGCTGTACTCAGGCATCAGGCCATCGACGATCTGCTCATCACGAGCCGTGCCGAGGGCACAGGTCACAAGGCTCTGGGTTTCGCCGCGCTGGAAGAACGCCGAGCCGTGGGTGCGCTTGAACTGCCCGGTGCCCATCACGAGGGGCCGAATCTCGGTGGGCTTGCGACCATCGGCGCGGATGTGCTGCTCGCTGACGAGCTTGCGGGTGACCTTCTTCTCGAGCGTGCGGAAGGCCTCGCGAGCCTGCGAGCGGGCATCGGCGCTGCGCTTGTAGTCGCCGTAGGTTCCGTCCTCGTTGATCGGGAAGTGCGTGTCGAGGATCTCCTTGCGGAGCTCACCGATCCGGTCGTTGCGCTCCTGCTTGCCGGGGATCTGCCGCGCCTCGGTCAGCGCCGCCTCAGCGACCTCCTTCACCTTGGCAGTGATCTCATCGCTCGGCAGGGCGAGCGTGCCCATGCGGACTTCCTTGCCGCCCTTGGAGCGAAGCTCGTCCAGCATGTCCAGAATCAGTGCGATCTGCTCCTGACCGAACTTGATGGCCTCGAGCACCTCGGCATCAGGAACCTCGGCTGCGCCGACCTCGATCATGTTCACGCCGTCACGGTGACCGCTCAGCACCAGATCAAGATCGGAGTACTCAAGCTGGCTGATCGTCGGGTTGACGACGTGCTGAATGCCGTCATCCGTGTGAATGCGAGCGACACGAACCGTCGCCAGCGGGCCCTCAAAGGGAGCGTCCGTCAGCGCGAGAGCGGCAGCCGCTCCCGTGCACGCCAGCACGTCTGCATCGTTCTCGCCATCGTGGCTCATGACCCAGCACTGGATCTGGATCTCGTCGATGAAGCCGTCGGGGAAGAGAGGCCTGATCGGGCGGTCGATCATGCGCATCGTGAGGACTTCCTTCTCGTTGGGAGCGCCCTCACGCTTGCGGAACCCGCCGGGGAACTTGCCCGCAGCGGAAGTGCGCTCGCGGTAGTCGACCGTCAGCGGGAAGAAATCAAGGCCCTCGCGCGGATCTGCGCGGACCACCGTGGCCATCACGGTCGTGTCGCCATGAGAAATCAGAACCGCAGCATCTGCCTGGCGTGCGATGTGCCCGGTCTCGATGCGGAGCATGCGACCACCGAACTCGCGTTCGATCACGATGGGAGCGGGGACTGGCTGTGTCATCTTCAACTTTCTCGTGCCTCGGCGATCCGGGCGCGGGCCGGATGCCCCCCATGGGCACGCCCGCGCTTCGTGTGGATGGCCGGGCCCCCGCCGCAGCGCCGAGAGGCAGAAGGCGTCGAGCAGCGGAGTTCGCTGCGCGTCGCCCACCGTCGCGTCGGCTCGGAGGGCCTGGTGTGAACCTACAAAAAAGACAGCCCGCCGACGTTTCCGCCAGCGGGCATGAGTCGTGTTACTTGCGAAGCCCAAGCTTCTGGAGCGTTTCCAGGTACCTCGGCCGATCCGTGCGGGCAAGATACCTGAGCAGCTTGTTGCGCTTGCCCACCATCAGGATGAGCCCACGCCGGCTGTGGAAGTCCTTGCGGTGCACCTTGAGGTGCTCACTCAGTTCGCGGATGCGAGCTGTCAGGATGGCGATCTGCACCTCGGGTGAGCCGCTGTCACCCTCGTGACGGGCGCTCTCGCCGATGACCTTCTGCTTAGCTTCTGCCGCGATCATGCGTGATGAATCCTCGGTTTCAATGCTGCGTGCAAGGTGCTGGCTCTCACCCCCCTGCGGGAGGCAGACCAACATCCTCGGCCCCGCTTGAGAGGCCGGGTGGGATGATAGCCCGCACAGGGCCCCGATCAACCGGATTCCCCGCCGACGGAGAGGGGCCCAGCCCGCTGGCCTACTCCCTGCCCCTGTGGACGATATCGTCTGACCTATGCCCACCCTCGCTCAGCGCGTCGCCCAACTCAAACCCTCCGTCACCGTCGCCTTTGGCAACCGAGCCAAGGCCCTCAAACGCTCGGGCGTCGACGTTCTCAGCTTCAGCCTCGGCGAGCCAGACTTCGACACCCCGGACAGGATCAAGGACGCCGCCATCGCTGCCCTGCGAGCCGGACAAACCAAGTACATGCCCACCCTCGGCGATCCCGAGACCAGGCAGTGCATCGCCGACAAACTCACCCAAGAGAACAACATCCAGGGCCTGACCGGCAACCACGTCGCCATCGCCGCCGGCGGCAAGCACGTCCTCTACGTCGCCTGCCACTGCCTGCTCGAACCGGGCGACGAGGTCGTCTTCCCCGTGCCCGCCTGGGTCAGCTACCGACCCATCGCAGAACTCGCCGGCGGCAAGGTCGTCGAAATCCCCACCGATGCAACGACCAACTTTAAGGCCTCGCCAGAGCAATTCACCAAGGCCATTACCGCCAAGACCAAGCTCGTCATCATCAACTCACCCTCCAATCCCTGCGGCACGATGTACTCACCCGACGAACTCGTCGCCATCGCCGATGCCATTGCAGAGCGAGCCCAGGCAGTCGCACCGAACCTCGTCATCATCACCGACGAGATCTACGAGAAGATCGTCTACGGCGAGGACGAGCACCTCTCCCTCGGCTCGCTGCCATCCGTCGCGGCGCGCACGCTGACCGTCAACGGGCTGAGCAAAGCCTTCAGCATGACGGGCTGGCGCGTGGGGTACGCCGCCATGCCCGGCGATGAGGGGGCCAAGTTCATCAAGGCCATGGGCACCCTTCAGGGACAGATGACCACCAACATCACGTCCTTCGTCTACCCCGCCATCCGAACCGCCCTGACCGAGTGCGCAGACGATGTCGAACGGATGAGACAGGCCTTTGCCAGCCGAGCCGAGATCATCACGCAGGAACTCAATGCACTGCCGTCGCTGGTGTGTCCCAAGCCAACAGGCGCCTTCTACGCCTTTCCCGAGGTCAGCGCGCACTTCGGCAAGACGTCACCCAAGGGCACCCTGATCGGATCCTCGCTTGATCTGTGCAATGCCCTGCTCGAAGAAGCCCACGTCGCATTCGTGCCCGGCGAGGACTTCGGCGGCTGCGGCGAGGACTGCGTCCGCATCAGCTTTGCCTGCAGTGAAGACCAGATCCGTGCCGGCATGGCCCGCTTTGGCGAGTTCCTCGACAGCCTCGAGTAAGGACGCTCTCCGGGAGCATTCTCGGACGCCCACCCGGCAAAGGTGGACAGCGCCAGGCGGCCCAACACCAAGAACCGATCGACGCGGCTGGTAACGGTTGTGACGTTTCATGGGCGACGGCCTCGCTGCGGGTGGCAGCCACAGGCCGTGCACGCTCTGGAGCCACACCATGCACATCCCCACGAACGCCTTCGCCCTCGCCCTGACGACCAGCCTCTGCACCTCATCAGCACTCGCCGACATCATCCTGCGCGATGACTCCGGTGTGGATTTCAGCGGTGCTTCGTTCGCCTCCTTCGACTCCATGGCCGCCGGGTCGAACGTCTCGTCACTCGATTTCGGCGGCATCCCCGCAACCGTGACCTTCCCGGGCCGCACTCCCATCTCCAACGAAATCGTGCAGGCGAGCGATGGCTTCGGCGCTGTGGGCCTCGACGGGTCCAACTTCTGGAAGGTCCGGGCCGAGAGCGTCCGCATTGACTTCGGCGATGCTCGCCTCTCCGAATTCGGCTTCAGCTACTCAGACCTTGAGTGGTCGGACCTCACGATCACCTTTGGCAACGTCGGCCAGTACGTGCTGAGCGATTCCAACCCCGGCCGCAACGAGTTCTTCGCGTATCAGGCCGCCCCGGGTGAGGTCTTTGGCTTCGTGACCATTCAGTGGTCCGACGACACGGATGGCGTCGGGTTCGACGGCATGTACGCGCGGCAGATCCCCGCCCCCGGAGGCGCCGCCTTCGCCGCACTCGTCATGGGGCTCGCCTTCAGCCGTCGCTCTCGCTGACCCCTGGCTGCGAGGGTTCTTCGCCCGCCGGCTCTCTTTCCGACAGGCCGGGCCCTGTGGCCTCCGTCTCGGGCTCTCGCAGCACCAGGCGGATGCTTCCAGCCCCGTCCTGCGCCACTGCGATGCGCCTGTTCCGCACAAGCTCGAGCGTGGCGAGGAAGAGCCCGATCATCTCGACTCGGCGCCGGCCGTGGAAAAGGTCCTGCAGCCGCATCCCCGATGCGTCCGTCTCGGCGTGCCGCTCAAGACGATCGACGATGTCCGCCGCGTGCAGTTCCATCGGCGTGTCGTCGGAGAAGATCTCGTGATCGCCCATGCGGTTGAAATCAACCGCCTCGATGATCGTGTTGAACGCCTCGACCAGATCCATGACGTGGAGATCTTCAACCTCGATCGCTTCGTCATCCTCCCCTGTCTCTGCCTCGCCCACGACGGCTCCGCCTCCCGGAAGTCGGCCCCGCCACTCCGCCCACCGGCGCTCGAGCGCATCAGCCGCGTCGCGAGCGCGTCGGTACTCGAGCAGCTGTGCGACCAGTTCCTGTCGCGGGTCGGTCGTCGGCCTGGAAGCGCCCTCTTCATCCGATGACCGTGCGGTCTCCACGGGGCTGAGAGAACGCGACTTGATCTCCATCAGCGTGGCCGCCATCAGCAGGAACTCGCCCGCAGCATCCATGTCGATCCGCTCGATCTGCCCCAGAAACTGCATGAACTGCTCGGTGATGGTGCCGATGGGGATGTCGTGGATGTCGACCTCCGCTCGCCGGATGAGGTACAGCAGCAGATCCAAGGGCCCCTCGAACGAGTCGAGATGCACGGTGTAGCCCTCGGCCTCGATGTGAGCTCCGCCGCCCGATGAGGGTGCAACGCCCGCACGGGGCTGTTCCTCGTGCGTTCGGTGTTGCTCGGTCGGCGGGTGCTCCATCTGCTGGTCGCTCACTCCGTGTGTTCCTTCCTTGGGCCTGGCCCCGCTGGAGTCTACCCTCAGCCCATGGCGGTTGAGGTTTCATCACATGACGGGGCGGGCATCGAGCCCCAAGCACAGCTCGCGCGGGAAACCCAGCAAGCCGCGGCCGATGTGCGCAGCTCTGCGCACGCCCTCGAAGCGATTGCCAGTCGCCTGGCGCCTTCTGGCGGTCCACAAGAGAAAGGCGAGGACGACCTGCCAGCCTCCTTCTGCGCCGCGGTGACCGCCATCGTCGAGTGCGCACAGGGTGGAGGCACCGTGCTGGTGAGCGGGCTTGGCAAGAGCGGTCTGATCGGTGCCAAGTTCTCAGCCACCCTCGCTTCACTGGGGATTCCCTCTCACTCCGTCCACCCCTCAGAAGCAGCCCACGGCGACCTCGGCCGGTTTCGCCCGCACGACGTCGTCATCGCGCTGAGCCACTCGGGACACACCGCCGAAGTGGTGAACCTTGCTGCCCTGCTCCGCCAGGATGGCTTGACGATCATCTCGATGACCGGCGGACGCCATGTTGATGAGCCTTCGCCGCTCGTCAGGCTCGCCACGATCCGCCTCCGCCTTGGAGAGTTGACAGAGGCCGGGGGCGAACACCTCGCAGCCCCCACCACATCGACTGCTGCAGCCCTTGTGCTCGGGGACGCCATCGCACTCGCCGCAGCAAGACGCATGAACTTCACGACCGCCGACTTCGCCAAGCGCCACCCGGGCGGGTCGCTCGGCGGCCTGCTGCGGCCCGTCACTGATCTGCTCCGCTTCCGCGTCGGAGCCAACGCCCCAGTTGCACACGATGATGCCTCGGTCGCCCAGGCACTGGCCGAGGCCGAGAAGGTCGCCAGACGACCCGGGGCCCTGCTGCTCATTGATGCTCAGGGCAAGCTCAGCGGCATCTTCACCGATGGCGATCTCCGGCGGCTGGTCCTCAGAGGCGACTCCCTCGATCAACCGATCCGGAATGTGATGACCAGCCACCCGCGTTCCCTGCCCGAAACCGCCCTCGGCCGTGATGCGGTGGCTCTGATCCGCGAACACAGGGCGGACGAAATCCCGATCGTGCGCGCTGATGGAACCCCCGCGGGCCTCCTCGACGTGCAGGATCTGGTCTCGGCGCGGCTTGTGAGTGAACGACCATGACCAATCCGCGCAATGAAGCGGCTGCCCGCGTGCGGCTGCTGGTGCTCGACTGCGACGGCGTGCTGACCGACGGCTCGATCACCTACGCCCAGAGCACCCACGGCGACTGCGTTGAGTTGAAGTCCTTTCATGTGCGCGATGGTCTCGGGCTGCGCATCTGGCTCGGGCTCGGCCTGCACGCAGCGATCGTGACGGGTCGGGGCGGCGATGCGCTGAGAAAGCGTGCGGCTGAACTGGGCATCGAGCACCTGATGGAGGGCGTCACCGATAAGCGCGCGGCCCTCGAAGCGCTGTGCAGCCAGCTTGGTGTGAGCCCCGCCGAAACCGCAGCCATGGGCGACGACTGGCCCGACCTGCCCATGCTCAACGCTGCCGGGTACGCCATCGCGCCGGCCGATGCGCACGCCGAGGTCAAGCACCTTGCGGATCTCGTGACCGATGCACGGGGGGGACGCGGCGCGGTGCGTGAAGCCATCGAGCATCTCCTGAAAGCGCGTGGCACGCTTGCCGATGCGCTTGGCAAGTTCGAGCACGGTCCGACCGAGCGCAGCCTGTAGCCATGCGGATACCATGTGCCCATGGCGAAGTCTTCCGATCCCCGCCGCAGGCTCATGTTCGTTGCTGCGGGCCTGAGCCTCGCGTTTGTCGGGCTGTCCATCTTCCTGATGCTGAGGTCCACCGGGGCATCGAACCAGGAACGACAGTCGGCACAGCCTCCGGTCGTTGACATCTTCGAGCCCTTGATTGCAAGCGACCCCGATGCTGCCTCGGCCTCGGGCGGCAGCGGGCTGTTCATCCAGGTCAGTGACCGCGATGATCCCTCTCGCACCGCCATGGAGCTCAGAAGCGAGCAGATGGACCCCATCGGTCGGGATCTCTACAGCGTCACAGCGCCCCGCGCCTGGGTGTTCATGACCGATGGCGCGAGCGTCTCGATCACCGCAGAGGCCGGCACGCTCGTCCTCCCGGATCGCGCAAGAGAGCCCGAGCAGGGAACCCTCACCGGCGGCGTCGTCATCAAACGCTACCCCAAGATGGACCGCAGGCCCGACCCCGCGCAGGACCAGCCAGAGGCCACCTTCACAAGCGACACGCTCACCTTTGACCTGACGCTCGGCGAGGTGGCCACGCCCGACCGAGTCGTCATCACGTCGACCCTCGGTGAACTCGTTGGCACCGACATGCGCATGAACATCAACGAAGCGCTCGAGCGCGTCGACCTCTTCCGCCTTCAGCAGGGCGAGTATCTGCGCATCAGACGTTCGCCCGAGCAACACGCGGGCCCAGCAGCGGCAAGCAACCGGGCCGAGACGCCCGCAAACGCCTCCACCAATGGGGACACAGGAGCGTCAACAACTCCAGGCGATACCAGCACCACGCCGGGTGCGCCCAGGACCGCCTCGAACGCGGATGCTCCCGCACCGGCTCAGCAGACAGAGTCTGCGTCAGACCTGCTCGAATCGTTCTACTCGGCCGTCTTCCGCGACAACGTCGTCCTCGTCGATGAGGGCAGACGCATCGAGGGAGATCAGCTCGAGCTTTGGGCCAGGCTGGTCGACAACCAGCTCGTGCCGGGAGCCATCGAAGCCCCCAACCAACCGGGACGAGCATCGACTGAAGAACCCGAAACCGATGAGCCCGCAGGGGTCGCCAGCGCTTCCGAGGCGTCGCTCGACGCTCGCCCGGATCCAGAATCCAGTGAGCCGGCCCCGCAAGCCGCGTCTGCTCAGTCGCAGCAGGCAAAGGCAGCCGAAACGCAAGAGGACATCGTCCTGACATGGTCGGGGGTGGCAGAGATTCGGCCCATGGCAGCAAGGCCCGCGGAACTGGCAGAAGACGAAGTCGCTGCGCGCGTCACCGCAAGCGTCACGGGCCGGGTGCAGATGTCGGATCCCGCGAGTTCATCGAGGGCGTCGACGGGTGCTCTGGAGTATTACGCGACGCGGCGCCACATCGTCATGACCTCGCCGGGGATGACAGGCGTTGAACTCGTCAGCGAGCGCGACGGGCTGGCACGGTTCGGCCGCCTGGAGCTGAGCCTGGCCACGGGCATCGGCTTTGCGCCCGGGGCGGGCACCGTGGAGAGCGCGGACGGCTCGGGCCGGGTGACGTGGAACGAGCAGGCAGACCTGATCTTCGAGACGGACGAGCGCGGCATGACGGGTGTCCTCCGAGAGGCCATGTGCTCCGGCGCTGCGCGCGCTCAGAAGGACGATGCCTCCATCGAGAGCGATTTCCTCAGAACCGTCTTTGAGACCGACGCCAGCGGCGGGCTGCAGATCACCCGTCTTGCAGCGCGCGGCGACGTCATTGTCAACGACGGCAAGAACGCCGGCGGCGAGGCGAGGGCTCTGGATGTCCAGTTCGCACCGCTCGAAAGCGGCGGCGACTTCCAGCCCAGCGCCCTCGTGGCGCGCGGAGACGCTCGGTTCCGTGATGGAGACGACATCATCGAGGCGGACATCATCGATGCGACGCTGAGAGCTCAGCCCGACGGCGGGCTTCGCGTCAGTCATCTTCGCACCAGCGGCTCAACACGAATCCAACGCGCCGAGGACAACCTTCTTGTCACGGGCGGCGAAGTGGAGATGTTCGATGATCGCCAGGATGTCCGCATCGCCGGGCCCGATGCTGTCGCGCAGCGCGACGGCGTGCGCATCACCGCGGTCGCAGCGGGCGATGTCATTGAACTCGACGGCACCGGCCGCAGCGGCCGCGTGACGGGCGCCGGCTCCTTCTCGAGGCAAACGAGAAACGCCGACGGCTCCACGGGCTCGATCACGGCCGCGTGGTCGGAGTCGATGCAGTTCGACGATCGGGCCGGCACGCTCGAATGTGTTGGCGACGTGCAGGCTGTGCACGAGCCGGATGCCTCTCGGCGAGATGCGGTCCTGGGCCACCGGGTCACCGCGACCTTCGAGCCCTTCCGCGAAGAAGCACCCGAGGCAGAATCCCCCGAGGCAAATGCGCCCGAGCGGCAGGTGCTGACGTTCCGGGCCATCGGGGCATCCGACGGTGCCTCCCCGGCTGCAGTGGAGTCCGCAAGGTTTGAGGTGCTGGATGGACAGGAGCCACGGCTTGCGCGCGCTCTTCGCCTGACGGGGCCCGACATTCGTCTCGATCAGGCTGCGGGCACCGTGCTCGTTGAGGGGGCTGGCTCGCTCTTGGTGTCTGACCAGCGGCAGGTTCTCCCGCCCGAGCGGCAGGCGCTGGCGCTGTTCTCGTGGAACGACACATTCACGCACGACCGGGCGAGCGGGCAGGCGACGATGATCGGGGGCGTCAAGACCCACCACCGCCGCCGCGCTGATGAGCCGGTCACCCTCATCGACTGCGATCGACTCGATGCGGTGTTGATCGATCCACAGCAGGGAGACCTCGCGGGCGATCCATCGCAGGAGGCGCAACTCCGCTCGGCGCGCGCTCAGGGGAACGTGTCCATGAAGAGCGGCACACGCGAAGCGATCGCGGGCACCGCGGACTACGACGCACTCAGCGGCGCAGCGGTGCTGTCAGGTCCGCCGGGTGGTGTGGTCACGATGATCGATACGGCCCGCACAGGGCTGCCGACGCAGGCGGGCCAGATCCGCTGGAACCTGAGAAACGATCGCATCGACATTCTCAACGCGGGAACATTCCGCGGCTCGCCGTGAGACTCCGGTTGAGCTGCCTGGTTTCGTTTCGGCGTTCGCCCGCGGTTCAGGACGTCGTGCGGTCCATGACGCCGAAGCTGTCGCGCTCGCCACGGCCACGCAGGGGATAGTCCTTGCGGAGCGGATGACCCGGATACTCCTCCCACGTCAGGATGCGGCGGAGATCGGGGTGGTTGCGGAACCGGATGCCGAACATGTCAAAGACCTCTCGCTCGGTCCATTCGGCCCCGGGCCAGAGGTCGGTCACCGAGTCGAGCCACAGCGCCGGGTCCTCCTCGATGCCCTGAGTCGGGGCGGACGGGTCGAGGAAGGTCTTGACGAACAAGCGGTCATCGCGACCCATGCTGATGAGGTTGTAGATGACCGCGAATCGGCCGAGCGTCTTGGCCGGGTAGTCGAGGTAATCGACGCCGCCGATGTCCGAGAGCATGTTGAAGCTGCACCGGCTGTCGGACTTCAGGAAGCTCATCACGCTGTGAAGATCCGCGGGTTCAACGATCAGCGTCGTCTGGCCACGGAAGGCGGTTGCCCGAAGCCGAGCCGATGGGAACGCCTCCTTGACAGCAGCGAGCACGGGGCTCTGCTCGATCGAGACGGGTCGTGCGGCGGCGGCATCGTGATCGGTCATGGGTGAAGTGTAGCTCGGGTGGTCTGCGGGGTTGGCGAATGCGATGGGCAGCGATACACGCGCGGAAGGCGATGGACCTCACAGGCCTCAAGAACCGGCCGCCAAGCGGCTTCGACCGAATCTGGGCTCTCCAGAGCTGTCGGCAGGACGATCGCCTCCACTCCGGGATGGTCGAGGATCGTCTCGGCCATGCGCAGCAGGTGGTCGGCCGCTTTGGGAAGCATCGACTCGGTCATCAGGCTCTCGGGGTCGATCAGAAGACGAAGACCCGATGGCCCGCTGCACCACTTGTCAGCGAATTTCATGCATCGCTGCACGTCGCTCAGGATGTCGTCGGCATGGGGGATCACGAGTGTCGGCTGTTGATCGGCCTGCTGGATGGCCTCGCAGGCCTGTTCGAGAGCCTCCCAGCCTTGGGGGCTCCATGTCATGAACGCGGGGCCGTCGAGCACGCCGGAACGACGAACCAGCCACCCTGCACCTTGCTCGGGTCCGGGTGTGGCTCCGGGCTCGGGAAGCGGAGAGCCGTCGACCAGGGGCGGGCCCATGGTCGCCCACAGCACAGAGCCTCCGGACTCGATACCGCGTTGACCCCACTTCAGCGATTCTTGCGCTCCACCCACTTCGTGCCCCTCGCGCATGAATTGCGCCTCTTCTCGCTCAACCTCGTCTCGGCGGACCCCCGATAGCTCCATGCACCTCGGTGGCTGACCCAGCCCTGACGTACGCCTGAAGCCCGATGGAGACGCCCATGCAGCACGATCCGTTCCAGCAGACCTTCGAGGATATGTTCCAGGCCACCCGACCGGCGCCAGGGCCATCGGCGGGTTCGCAGCAACCCTCGACCGGATGCAATGACACGCCCATGGGCACCGTCGAGACCCGCCTCAGCCGGGATCAGGTCATTGACCGGATCGTGCGCATCAACACGTCCGCCACCGCGTCTTTCCTCGAGAAGTTCGAGACGGCGTCGCTCAAGCGATATCTGGACCATCTGGATGTCGCCAAGGGGCCCCGTGGGCGGCGTTCCGGATGGATCAGGCCCGGCGATTCGCGGGCGATCATGACCTACGAGAGCCAGGACTGAGCCGCCGGCATCCGCCCCTGAGCCGCAGAGCCCGGCCGGACTGCATTTGCCGCGACCAAACGCCGATAGGCCCCTTGCGGAGCCAGTCCGCACGAGCCCACGGTTTCAGGGAGTCGCATCATGCCTTCATCGCTCGGTCGTCGGTGCCCGCACACCACGCCATCGCGTGCCGCCTTCTCAGCCGCACTCATCGCTCTGGTTGCCGGCGCTGCCTGCGCGCAACAGGAATCGGAGATGCAGCCCACCGATCGGCCCGCCCTGGTGCCCACCCAGGCACCGACGCCCGCGGGCCGTCCGGAACTTGGTCGCCGCCAGGGCCCTGAGGTGCGGAGCGTCTTCGGCGATGTCGGGGTGAGCAACGCCGAAGCGAGCGATGTCTCGCAGGGCTCTGCGGGCAGTCTTCGCCAGATCACCACCGCCTCCGTGGGTGCAGACTTCGACCCGGACATCTCGACCGACGGCACCTTCCTCGTGTTTGCCTCCACGCAGCACCGCACCACCGCGGACATCTACCTCAAGCGGGCGGACGCGAGCGTCATCACGCAGCTCACGAACCACCCGGCTGAGGATGTCATGCCGGCGATCAGCCCCGACGGGCGGCGGATTGCGTTTGCCTCCGATCGCGGCGGAAACTGGGACATCTTCGTGATGCCGGCTGCGGGCGGCAAGGCTGTGCAGATCACGAGCGATCCCGGGCACGAACTGCACCCGTCGTGGTCACCTGATGGCACTTCGCTGGTGTTTTCGCGTCTTGGCGAGCAGTCCGGCCAGTGGGAGCTTTGGGTGGTGGATGTGGCCAACCCCAACGTCACCCACGCGATCGGGCACGGCCTGTTCCCGGAGTGGTGCCCGATTCCCGGCACAGGTCTGGACGGCGCCGATCAGATCCTGTTCCAGCGGCCGCGGGAGCGCGGCGACCGCAAGTTCGCGGTCTGGACCATCGACTATGCCAACGGCAACGTCGGCAGCCCGACGGAACTCGCAGCGAGCGTCGATGAGGCCTTCGTCAACCCCACGTGGAGCCCGGACGGCACGCAGATCGTGTTTGCCTCGATCCGTCAGCCGCACGGCACGAGCGATGCGGGCGTGCCGCAGGCCGACCTGTGGATGATGGAGACCTCCGGCCGGGGGCTGGTGAACCTGACACAGGGCACCGCACGCGACCTGATGCCCGTCTGGGGCTCGGACCACCAGATCTACTTCGTTTCGGCGCGTGGCGGCCGAGAGAACATCTGGGCGCTCGACGCCCGGCCCGCGCTGCTCGCCGCCTCGGGTGAAGCTGCGAACCCGAACACATTTGCAAACGCTCCGACGGAGTAGAGCCCACGCGGGCACGCCGATTGCGGACAAGGACCTTCGTACGCACGCTCAGCGGAGGTTCTGCGCATGTCGACCCGGTGGCCCGTTCTGCTCACGACGATGGTTCTTCTTGTCGGCTGCTTCGCAGCGTTGACCGGCTGTGCGAGCACCTCCTCGCAGACGTTGTATCAGCCTTACGAGCTCCGCTCGCCCTACCCACGCTCAAGCGGCGAGGCGCTGTGGGCGGTGGTCCCCCCCACCAACGAGACGGGCACCACGCTCGCCCAGACGGATGCGGTGGGTGATGCTCTCGTGGCCTCCATCCAGCAGACGCGCGGTCTGAGCAGCCTGCCCATGAATCGCACGATCGCAGCGATGCGCTCGCTCGACATGACAGCGGTGACCACGCCCGCGCAGGCACGAGCACTGGCTCGTGCGATGAATGTCGATGGCCTGCTGATTCCCGTCGTGACGGCGTGGGATCCCTACGACCCGCCCAAGATCGGGCTGACCGTGGCCCTGCACCTCCAGCAGGAGGAAGAGCCTGCCTCGCTGAACGTGCGCGATCTGACCACAGCCACCAGCGACTTTGGCTCCGCCCGGGCACGGACCGAGCCCCAGCCCCCGGCTGCTGTGACGAGCCTGCACCTTGATGCACGCAACCATGCGACGCTTGCCTCGCTGCGAGCCTTTGCGGTGGGTCGGCACGATGACCAGTCGGCAGCAGGCTGGCGCTCTTATGTGCTGGCGATGCCCAAGTACGTCGAGTTTGCTGCGCACGAAGCGATCGCAGACCTGCTCTCCCGCGAGCACGCTCGGCTGGCGCCGGTGGTGGTCGCCGAGGCTGCTGAAGACCAGGTTGCCGGCGGAGTGGCCGAGGCTTGGGCGCGTGATGTCGCTGGCCAGTCGGGCGGCTCGCCCCGCCCCGGGGCCCAGCGCACAGGGGACGTCGGACCGCGATTTGCGCGTGATGGCGGCTGAAAGGCTCGTCAGCACCCGCGGATGGTCGGCCACAATTCTCACCAGCGCAGAAACCGCCCTGTCGCGATGTGCGCACGGGCCCTCGGCGGCGTTCTGGGACGAAAGTTCGCCCAGTCCTTCCAACGGCCCGAAGTTGGCCCCCTCGTCTGCCGATAACGGATGAGCGACGGGGAGTTGCCCCGGTGCGCTTGAGCCAATCAGGGCCAAGGATCGGCCGACTCAAACGGCAAGGAGCCCGCGGCGATGTCCACGCTGCCTATCACGCAAGAATTCGGTACCTACCTCACCGAGGAACGCCGATTCAGCCCGTACACAGCCCGCTGCTATGGAGCGGACCTCCGTCAACACATCGAGCATCTGTGCAATGAGCACAACCTCGAGATTGACGAGCGCGCTGAACGCGAAGCCCTTGCCCAGCGTGGCAAAGGCACGAGCAACGGCAACACGACGCTCACAGACCTCATCTGTGATGCGGACGCCGAGCAGATTCGGTCCTACCTCGTCTTTCTCGATGAGCAGTCGTATTCGGCTGCGACCGTGGCGCGGAAGATCGCGACCCTTCGCTCCTTTTACAAGTGGGCCGAGCGCCGGGGCTATGCCTCGACGAACCCGATGACGCTCATCCGCACCCCTCGGCAGAGTAAGCGACTGCCCAAGGCGATCACGGTCGAGCAGGTCGAGCAGCTTCTTGCCGCCCCGCCAGACACCGATGTCCTGGGTCGCCGGGATCGCGCGATGCTCGAGACGCTCTATTCGACGGGCCTGCGCGTGAGCGAACTGGTGGACCTGAACTTCACCGACCTTGATGTTGACAACGAGGTGATGCGTGTGCGGGGCAAGGGCAAGAAGGAGCGCCTTGTGCCGATGGGCCGCCACGCGATCCATGCCATCAACCGTTACATCGATCTGCTCCGGCAGGACCCCCGCTACGCGGCAGCGGTCCAGGATGCAGGCGAGAGTGCCCCGCTCTTTGTCAACAAGCATGGCAAGCGGCTGAGTTCTCGCTCCGTTCGCCGAAAGCTCGACAAGTACCTGCGTTCGGTCGGGCTGGATGCTTCGATCAGTCCGCACACGCTTCGCCACAGCTTCGCCACGCACCTCCTGGACAATGGCGCGGATCTCCGCAGCGTGCAGGAACTGCTCGGGCATCAGTCGCTGAGCACGACACAGGTCTACACACACCTCACGGCTCAGCGGCTGCGTGACAGCTATCGCAACGCACATCCAAGGGCTGAGGCGAGCTGAGCCGCCTTGGCCTGCAGACCCCCACCACAGCTCAGCACCCGTGGCATGATCGACCAGTGGCTACTGAAGGCTACGGGCGATTCGATCGGCGGCATCGGCCGCCGATGTTGACACCACCTCAAGGATGACACCCGAGCGGTTGGTAATCACAAGCACGCACGCTGAGCGATCGACACCCGGCGTGGTTTCCAGGCGCTCGATGTATCGCCGCTGATCCGTCAGTGCGAAGACTGCGTGCATCGCGGCCGGTCCGCCCCCTGCGGGAGCTCTGCTCAGAACCGCTCGCAAGCGCGATGCTGCATCGCCGCCGCGATCGACCGTTCCATCGACGAGCGCGACTGTTGCAACGGCACCGGCGGTGACGCCCGCCTTCGCGACAGCTTGGCGAACACTCCGGGCCGCCTGCTCGATGGCCTGCGTCTGCGCGGAAGGCTCTGCTGCGCGCACGAAGGCCAGCACGCGACGGGATGCATCCGCAGGCCACTCGATCGCATCGAGCCGAGTGGGTCCATCGAGGCTGTTGACGGTCATGCCCCCGGGCAGCCGCTGACCCGGACGCACCGGAGGCCCCAGCGGCTCGAGGGCAAAGAGGCTTGATACTCGGCTGGCTTCTCTGTTGACCGCCAGCTCAATGGGCGCTGTGGCCGGTGTGATTTCGTAGGTGACGCGGCGGATGTCGCTGGCGGCTTCAGAGGGGATCCAGTCGATGCGATGGAGGTCTCCACCAGCAACCAGAAGGCTGATCTGCCCCTGATCGGTGCTGCCGTGCAGTTGAACTGATGAAGGCCAGAGCGAGCCGGGCTCGCGAAGGATTCGGGCGCTCGTCCATCGAGGCGCCGAGATGTCTGGGAGAGGATGCCAAGAGGAGGCTGGTCGTGCCTCGCCAAGGGCGACACGCGGCAAGGGTGTTGCGGGAATATGAGCAAACAGGCCTGACAGAGCTTCAATCGGCTGCTGCGTGAGCACGGCGGTGGTGGTTGGATCGCGCTGGTGCATGGCCCATACGCCCCGTTCATCTGCTTCAATCACCAGAGGACCCGCCTGCAGGATGATCAAGAAGCGTGAGGGATCGAACGCGGCTCGGTAGGTCGATCGCCGCTCCTCACCTTCGGTTGTGGTCACGGTGACCGTGATGTCTTCCGTTTGAGAGACGGTTGCAGCGCGCCACCATGTCTGAAAGAGCACGAGTAGGACGAGAAAGGCGCTCATGCGCTCGCATCCTCCGGGCTTGCGTCCGGTGCGGACAGCAGAAGATGCGTGGCTGCTGAGACGGTCATGCCCAGTGTCGGCAGATGCATGTCGGGCGCGATGGCTGCCAGTGGCTCGAGAACGAACGCCCGCTCGTGCAGGCGAGGATGCGGAATGGTGAGTCCGGGCTCATCGATCACACGTTCATCGTACAGCAGCAGGTCGAGATCAAGCGTGCGCGGCCCCCACCGCTGGGCGTTGACGCGATCCCTTCCGCGTGAAGCCTCGATGCGGCGCAGCAGACGGAGCAGTGCTCTCGGCGAGCGAGACGTGCGGAGGATGCAGGCCGAATTGAGATAGGGCTGTTGGCCGGGCGGACCGAGCGGCGGTGTCTCGATCGGTTCGGACGAACTGACGACGCGAACACCATCGGCGCGGTGCAGCGCCTCGATCGCAGCAGCGAGGTGTCGCGAACGATCTCCAAGGTTGGACCCGAGCCCGATGGCGGCGGTGTGGGGCAGGCTCTTGGGATCGGGAGGCATCTGAAACACTACGCGCCGAACGAAAAAGAAAAGAACGCCGTCGGAGGCAGAGCTCCGACGACGCTACCGAGGACTGATGGCGAGGTTTGACTCGCCGGACTTCTTGATGCCACCGAACGGACGGACCGCTGGCGGCGGAGAGACTTTGGAACCTCAGACCTTGCCGACGGGCTCGAGTTCACGCATTCGGTGCTGCATCTGTGCCTTGAGGCGGGCGAGAATGGAGCTGTGCATCTGGCTGACGCGGCTCTCGGAGAGATCGAGCGTTGCGCCGATCTCCTTCATGGTCATGGCCTCGTAGTAGTAGAGGATGACGATGAGGCGCTCGGGCCGGCTCAGGCCCTTGGTGAGCAGGTGCTTGAGGTCTTTGCGCTGGGCTTCGGAGAGCGGATTGGCCTGGGTGGTGTCGCGGATGATATCGATCTCGCGAACCTCCTTGGTGCCATCGGACCCGAAGCACTTACGCGTGAGGCTGATCGTCGACACCGAATGGGAGTCGCGCAGGTACTTCTCGAACTGGTCGCTGTCGAGATCGAGAAACTTGGAGACCTGCTCCTCGGTCGCGGGAACGCCCGTGCGCATCTCGATCTGCTGGCGAGCCTGATCCACCTTGCTGGTGCGGTGGCGGACCAGCCTCGGTACCCAGTCCATGGCACGGAGTTCATCGAGGATCGCGCCACGGATCCGAGCAGCGCTGAACGTCTCGAACTTCACCTGGCGGGAGAGATCAAAGGCGTCGATCGCATCCATGAGCCCGAACAGGCCAGCGGACATCAGATCCTCAATGTCCACCTCATCGGGGAGGCGGGCATAGATGCGGTCGGCGTTGTACCGAACGAGCGGGAGGAACTTTTCGACAAGGAAGTTGCGAAGCTCTTCCGTGGGCTGCTCGCTGTAAAGCGTCCAGACCTCGGTCATGTCCATGTCATCGAAGCGCGTGGGAAGCCCGGAAGGCTCCGCATGGCGAGCACCTCGGCGCGAAAGACGGCCACGATATACGGCGGTGGTGTTCAGAGCCATTCGGTCATCTCCTTGACCATTTGACCATCACTTGTGCGTTGCAGAGTTCGAATGAACCTTCGTTCTGCAGCGCCGGTCAGCCAGAAGGGCGGTCCTTGCCCGAGGCCGGATGGATGATAGCAAATGCTGGTCGCGTTCGGGCACGTTCATTTCGAGCTCATGCACTTTTCACATTCTGTGCACGCTCGCGGGCGGCGGGTGTGGATTGTTCGGGGACGTCGCCCCGCCCACGAGGTGGGTCGGTGTCCTCGGCACCAGCCTCGGTGCGGGCATCGATGTGGGCGGGCACGGGGTGGGCGGCGGCGTAGAGCGCAAGATGCTCACGGACAACGGCTTCGATGGCGCGTCCGATGACCATGCCAACCATCCAGCAGACGAACATCACGATCATCGCGCGGCCGACCACGCCCAGCGGCGCGTTTGCACTCGCCATGCCGGCGAGCACCGCGGCTGAGAAGCCGCAGATGGCAAGCATGACTGCCACGATGTCAGCGGTGCGCTGCATAAAGCTCCCTATCTCGTGCGATCCGATGATCGTCTCCGCCATGTGCATCGGCCGGCCCAAGAGCCCACTTGCGTGGAATCTGCCGCCAACGCCGCGATTGCCGGCGCATTGGACCGGCTGGGCGGACCGCCAAGGTCCGATCAGTCCCCGTCAGAGGGCTTCCCGTCAGAGAGCCTGAGATGGCGCAGCGTTCATGCACTGCCCCAGCTTGAGCACACTGCGGGCCAGCGTCTGGACTTCGCGTGCGGGCCTGCTGGTGCGTGCGGAGAGCGCAAAGGGTGAACGAGTGCGCACAGCCTGCGCTACCCGTTTGTCAGCGTGGAGCCATCCCAGCATCGGGGCTCGAATCCCCAGGAAGCGCTGGGCACATACGGCAAGCCGGTTGTATGCGGCGCGGGCCTGCGCCTCATGCCGGGCCTGGTTGACGACCACCCACCATCTGGGCGTGAGTGATCCCTCACCGCCAGCCAATGATGGGGTGCCAGCGCTGCGGCTGGCCGCCTCGCGGAGATGCACACTCTTGATGAGTGCATAGGCATCGGCAATGGATGTCGGCTCGGGCGTGACGACCAGAATGGTGGCATCCGATGCCTCGACAAAGAGTTGAACGTCCGGCCCGACGCCTGCGCCGGCATCGATCAGAAAGAGGTCCGTGAGCGTCTCGAGGCGCGTGAGTTCCTGGAGCACCGCGTCTCGCCGAGCAGCGTCGAGCGAAGCCAGCCGGGTCAATCCCACGGCACCGGGAACGAGCGTGAAACCGCCGGGAGCCTCGATGGCAACTGTCGGCGTATGCCTCGCTTGCGGGCTGCGGCTGAGCACAGCGTCCAGCCGCCGGTTGGGATTGATGCCGCAGAGCACGTCCGCGTTGGCTGTGCCGATGTCGGCATCCAGCAGGGTTGGCCGGCAGCCAAGCCGGGCGAGCGAGATCGCGATGTTGACAGCAAGAGTCGTCTTGCCGACCCCGCCCTTGCCTGAAGCGATCGTCAGCATGGGCTGCGCAGGTCCGACCGGGACGGGCGCGAGGCTGACGGCTGCGGGTGCTTCCGAGGAGGGGACCGTGGGCTCTTCAGCGAACAACGAGCGCAAGCGCGTCGCCTGATCGATGGCTGAAGCGGTCATGGAACAAGCCCTGCCGGAGCCTGGCTGCGGACGTGCACCTCCGGCAGGGGCTCTTCGTGCACTCGCGTGCCTCGACCAGCCATAGCTTCGACGGGCGCAAGACCGGGACTGGAGCTTTGCTGACGTCCGAGGATCCGCTCTGCGAGCCGGTGAGACTCAACGGGCTCGATGTGATCGGGGACTTCCTGCCCGGTCGAAACGAATCCGAGCGGGAGCTGCATCTGGGCGATGACATCGAGCAGCGGCCCCAGCCCCACCGCTTCATCGAGCTTGGTGAAGAGGAGACGATCGGGCTGAAGGAGTGAGAATCGCTCGCAGGCTCTCTTGAGCACCCCCGGGCTTGCTGCAGCGGACAGCACGAGATGCGTCTGGTCCGGGCGAGCCACATCGATGAGTGCTTTCAGTTCGGCCAAGCGATCAGCGTCGTGCTGGCTGCGACCGGCGGTATCCACCAGAACGAGATCGTGCTGGTGGAATGAAGCGATCGCGTCCGCAAGCTCTGTGGGCGAGAGCGCGACCTTGAGAGGGACGTTGATGATCTCCGCGTAGGTGCGGAGCTGCTCGACGGCGGCGATGCGGTACGTATCGCACGTCACCAGCCCGACCTTGAGCTCCCGCTGAAGGCGAAGCCCGGCTGCGAGCTTGGCGAGGGTTGTGGTCTTGCCTACGCCCGTTGGTCCAACCAGCGCCACGACCGCGGGTCGACCCGGGACTGGCTTGGGAGGCCACTGCCCACACGCGGTGATGCGCTGAGCGACGGCTGCGACCAGCGCTTGGCGGACCTCAGATGGCGATTCAAGCGATGCAGGGCCGAGCTTGCGCCGGATCTCGGCGAGCAAGTCGTCGGCTACCGCATCAGAGACTTCCTGCTCGAGCAGCCAGGCTGAAGCGCCGCCCAAGGCCGAGGTCACGGGCTCGCCGTCGGCCCGCTGACGACGCGTTGAGTGCAGAACGTGCCCGAGCATCGTCTTGATCTGCGCAAGCTCATCCTCGACAGACGAACTCGGTACATGCGCACGGAGTGGGCGCGCGGCCTCTGTGGACAGAACACTCGGCGTACCAAGACTCGCCGAAGGCGGGGTCGCTTGCAGCGGTGGCTCGATTGCTGTGCGGGGGTCAACGGGGCGCAGCGGCGAGGCGGGCTGACCCTGCTTGGCCCAAGGCGCTCCAGCGATGAACGCCTTGGCGGACTCGACCATCGCTGAGGGCAAGGGCTCGGCCGCACCGGGTGCTTCACCCGCAGCGGACAGCCTGGTGGTGGGAAGCCGAGGCGTGGTCCTCGCTGGCGGCTGTGAGACGCGATCCGTCGCGGCGTCCCTTGTCGCGGGTGCGGAGGCCCCGGTTGCCCTTGCCGAACCCATTGCCGGCCTGGGTGCGGGTGCGGCCTGCCGGGGTCGCGGCTTGAGGGCGGAGGGATCGGCATCGGAAGCTGTTATCTCGATGATGGCCTTGGAACCTACACCGAGCACGCCGCCGACCTTGAGCGTGCGCGTGTGAAGGATGACCGCATCTCTGCCAAGCTCTCGCTTGACGCTCGCCAGCGCTTCCGCCATCGATGTGCCGCGATAGGTCTTGAGGT
>CAZSBR010000018.1:14362-21096 GCA_964605165.1 uncultured Phycisphaeraceae bacterium | reverse complement strand
ATCCCGCCCTGCCGCCCGAGCGGCCGACCGATGCCGCCTCGCTGCTCGCCACGGCCCAGACAGCCCTGCTGAGTGCACGCACGGGCCAAGCCGAGGATGTCGCGACCGTCCGCCGAATGGCGGGGGTGGGCTAACGAGACATTGCTTCTCTCAGCCGCCGGCGGTCCGCGAGGTGGGCCACACCGAGTGGCCGAACATCACCGCGAGCGAGTAAGCAAGGATCCAGTTCTCCAGTTTGTTCATTCGCGGGTGATGCACCTGAACGATGTCTCCGTCAGACAAGAAGACCTCTTTCCAGCACTTACGCCTCGTCAGCACTTGAAACAGGTCAGTCGCCAGAAAGCTGATCTGCTTCCATAACGGTGGCAGAACTAACCCCTCCGTGCGCCAGCAGGCGGTTCCAATCTTGTCCTGATCTTCGAACATCGAGATGCAGGAAGGCAATCGCCAGTTGAGGTACATCCCGAGGCTGGGCCGACGGTCACTTTCGCAAAGAAGCAACGTGTCTGGTCCCGCCCACGGGGCCCGTGGCTCGAGCGGATTCACGAGGCGGAACGACTCATTGTACAACGTGGAAGGATCGCCCTCACCTGATTCGACTTCGATCGAGAGCTTTAGACGCAATTCCCATGCTTCCAGCTTGGCCTTCCAGACCTTTCCGGCAGAAATGACGGTCAGCGAGTCGGTTCCATCTGAATCGTCTAGAGGATCTCCATACGAAATGAAATGAGCAACCCGGATTCTCGCCTCGTTGATCTCTACCAGCGCTGGCACATGGAGTAATTGTGGTCTTGCGCGGCTGTATTGAGGCCACCGCAATGCCCGCGTGTCTGAGGAATACGCGTCCACCGGGTGATCGAAAGGCAGTGGGTGTACCGGCTCGAAGCGAAGAAGTGAATCGAGCTTGTCTCTCGCTTTGTCCTCCAGTGTCTTTGCACCGAGTTCATCCATACATGTACCCTCGCACCAAGCCCTCGGCATGTTGAATCGAAATCACAGCCGGACAACCAGAGATTCGACCACACCTACATCGCCAGGTACACCACCGCGAACACGCACGACAGCAGAAGACCTGCAATGCCCAGGCCCCGGCCGAGGCGGCGGCGGAAATCCACGCCAGGCTCGATGCCCGAACCGGGGTGGCTCTTCTGCGAATACATGATCGCGAGCACACCCGCAAAGAACCCCACCGGCGGGATGAAGCAGAACACGACCGCGGCGATGCCCGCTATCAGCGACTCGGTCGCCTCGATACCGAGGTACACGCCGCGAAGCGAATACCAGTCAGCCGTGCCACACTCGGGGCAGGGATTGCTGCGGTCGAGTCCCTCGCAGTTGTACCCACAAACGCGGCACCGGGGCACGCTGGCCATCGCGTCCATCACGCCCACCGCGTCAGGTGCCACGCCTTCTTGCCTCGGCGGATGGCGATGAGCTTGCCGTGGAGCAAGTCCGCCTCGGTGAGTCTGGCTTCGTCGGTCACCTTCACGCCGTTGACGCTCACCGAGCCATTGCCGAGAAACTCCCGCGCCTCGCGCTTGCTCTTGGCGAGGCTCGTCTCGCTGAGCACATCGACAAGGCTCGCACCTTCGCCCGCCAGACCGGCTCGGTCGTGCTCGCTCGAAGCCACGCCCGCGAAGACCTGCTCGAGCAGATCGAGGCTCAGGTCCGCAAGCTCGCCGCTGAAGAGCGCCCGGCCCGCGCGCTCGGCAGCCTCGGCCTGCTGCTTGCCGTGGATGAGGCTCGTCGCCTCCATGGCGAGGATCTTCTGTGCTTCACGTCTGTGGGGCTCGGCCTCGTGCGCGCGCTCGATCGCCTCGATCTCTTCGCGGCTCAGGAGTGTGAACAGCTTGAGGAACTTGACCGCGTCCGCATCGGACGTGTTGAGCCAGAACTGGTACATGGCGTAGGCGGTGGTCTTGGGCGCACTCAGCCAGATCGCGCCCTCTTCGGTCTTGCCGAACTTGCCGCCGTCGGCCTTGGCCACGAGCGGCGCGGTGAGGCCGAAGCAATCAGAGGTGTGCGGATGGAGCCTTCGAGCGATCGCCGTGAACGTTGCAACCGCGTTCCGCAAGACATTCGCCAGCGTTTGATTCACCTTAGGGATCTGCGTCTGCCAGTGCCCCACGAGACCAGAGAGCGTGGAGTACGCCCTTGCGCTCCACTCACCCAGGGGTGCCTGATCGGAGATGTCACGCAAACCAGAGCGGATCTCGCCCGCGATATCGGGCAGTTCCTTCATCTCCAGTCGACCTGACACCTGCCCGAGAGCGTCGATCTCTCGCATGGCGTCGAGCACGACCGCGCCGCGTTCGCGCCGAATCAGGTCCGTACCGGCGGTGATGTTGCCGTACTGATCGCTGCCGCCCATCTGGATGGTCACGCGCTCGTGCTCAAAGAGGTGCAGGAAGTCGTACGCCTGCAGGATCATGTAGCTGAACTCGGTGTAGCTGATGCCCTGCTCGCGGTTGGTGAGCCTTTCGCGGACAGACTCCTTGGCCATCATCTGGTTGACGCTGAAGTGCTTGCCGACATCGCGGAGCAGTTCGATCGCGCTCATCCTGGTGAGCCAGTCTGCGTTGTTGACGATGCGTGGGGGCTGGAGCCCCGCGCCGCGGAAGACATTCTCGAAGATCGGCCGCTGGGCATTCACGTGCGCAGCAACAGTCTTGTCGGTCATGAGCTGCCGCTCAGCGGACTTGCCGCTGGGATCACCGATGAGGCCCGTGCCCCCGCCCATGAGGACCACCGGCGTATGCCCCGCGCGCGCGAAGTGAACGAGCATCATGATGGGCACGAGGTTGCCGATGGTGAGGCTGTCGGCCGTGGGGTCAAAGCCGGCATAGGCGAGGCGGCGGCTGGCCCCGGGGTCGCCCAGATGCTCAGCCAGGCCGGCCTCGTCGGTGCAGTCCTTGAGCAGGCCCCGCCAGCGGAGTTCATCGAGGAAGTCGATCGTCGTGATGTTGGCAGCGTTCTCGGTCATTGGCGGCAACGGTACGGGCCGAAATCCATCGATGCGGGCTTGCCGAACTCCTAAGCGGAGGGTATTGTCCGCCATGCAAACTGAGACTGAGTCTCAACAAGCATTAGATGAGCCGATGACGGCAACGGAGCCAGGCGTAGGACCCAGCCGCAACAAGGGCGTGCGTCGTTTCGCGGCACGCTGGGGCAAGCGTGCTGGCATCGCCGTGCTGGTCTTCTACACCGTCAAGGGGCTGATCTGGGCTGCGGTCTTCGCAGCGGCAGCGTGGTGGTCTTTCGGGGATTGAACCCGAGGACGCTTTGGAAGAGCAGAGAGTGTGATTGCAACTTGAAAGGAAGAGATCCATGCGTGGAATGTGCGCAGCCAGAGTGGTCGCGATGGGTGTTGTTGCAGCAGGCACCGCCATGGCCCATGGCCAGGCCGTCAGCGCCAGCTACGACCAGCCAACCTTCGACCGGTGGAACTACCCGTTCAACTTCAGCCCCGGAGAGCGCATCGTCGCAACGACGTTCAGTTCCGGCTTCGTGCCCGGGCAGTTCGATGATCGCGACGGTCAGTTCCTCAACAGCTTCGTGACCGCGGGCGACATCATCCCGGGTCTGGGCGCACAGAACTACCAGATCACGCGGGCCACCTTCACGGCGACGCTGGCGTTTGGCGAGTTCGAGTACACGGACTTCTACAACCCCGGCACGCTCATGAGCGGCGGCACGTCCATCGAGTTGTTCGGGACTGGGTTCGCACCGGGCCTCAACGCCTTTGCCTACGGCGAGGACTTTGCCTGGGGCTTCGGCGCGCCCACCGACGAGGATGTCCGCTTCGCCTTCGCGACGGACTTCGAGAACGGTGTCGCCCGCGATATCTCGAATCAGAACCGCGATGGCCTGACCGTCACGCCCTTTGCCGTCGGCACGATCGCGGGTGAGACCAGCGGCACGACCGTCATCGGTGCTGGCCAGCTTGTCACGTTCGAGATCGACCTGACCAACCCGGATGCGTTGAGCTACCTCCAGCGGTCGCTCAACGACGGCATCCTGAGCCTGACGGTCAGTTCGCTTCACGAGACGGTTCAGCAGAGCAACCTCGGGTTCCCCGGCTTTGCCACCAAGGAGCACCCGGTGCTGGCTGCTCCCACGCTCGACATCGATGTGCGCATCATCCCCGCCCCGGGCGCAGCTGCAGCGCTGGGCATGGCGGGCCTGTTCGCGGCTCGCCGCCGCCGGTGAGTTGAATCCTTGGGCTACTTGGCTCGGTCGATGACGGCCTGAGCCAGCAGATCGAGCATCTGTCGCGGCTTGCTATCGGGCAACGCCGCGATTTTTGTGCGCGCCCGCTCCACGTAGCTGTGGGCCACCTCGCGAGCATTGTCGACCGAACCTGTCTCGCTTGCAGCCCGGGCGAGAGCCGCTCGAGCAGCGGGGTCACCTGCCGCAGCCTGTTCGAGCAAGGCGATGGACGCGCTGCGATCAGCAGCGTGCGCCAGGTGATGGATCAACGGAAGCGTGAGCTTGCTCTTCTCGACGTCCTTGCCCACGCTCTTGCCGACGGTGTCGAGGTCTCCAGCGAGGTCGAGCAGATCATCCTGAATCTGAAAGGCGATGCCCAGGTCGCGCCCCATGCGGTCCATTGCTTGAGCGAGCGCCGCGTCTGCTCCGGAAGCCTCGGCCCCGAGCTGGGCTGCGAGACCGATGAGCGCCCCCGTCTTGCCCTCGACGATCTGGAAGTACGTCTCTTCGGTCATGGCAAAGTCGCCGCGGTGATGGAGCTGGACGAGTTCGCCGGCGCACATCGCCATGGACATCTGCCCGACCTTGCGCGCGGTCTCGGCTTCCCCGAGTTGCGCACACAGCTCAAATGCGGCGGCGATGAGGTAGTCCCCGAGCATCACCGCCGCCTCGTTACCGTGGAGGTGGTTGACCGTCAGCCCGCCCCTGCGGTGGTCGGCCTCATCGAGGACGTCATCGTGCACGAGCGTGGCCATGTGCACCAGTTCGCAGACCGTGGCCGACACGATGTGCCGATCGTTGATCGGATCCTTGGTGTCAGAGCACGCCATTCCCGTCAGCAGGCAGAGCATTGGCCTGAGCATCTTGCCGCGGTATCGCTCGACATGCTGGAGCAGGTCGTGCATGGGCGCGACGTCCGAGGAAAGCTGGCTCTGGAAGCGAGCCTCCACGCGCTGCATCGCCTCAAGGAGCGACTGCTGCACCGACTCGAGATCAGATGGAACGTCGAGAACACCACGCATGGAACATCGTAGTTCCGCCACTGAGCAGCGAAGCGGGCATCACTTCTCAGCCACGATGTAGCAGATAAAGGCGAGGTCGGCATCGCCTACCTCGCGGGGTGTGAACTCGCCGTTGCCTTCTTCGGGGTTGTCGGGATCTTCACCCTCCCAGTAGACGGTTGACCTGGCAAAGCCGGCCTCGGCGAGAATCTCGCGGATCTCGGGCAGCGTCCACACCCGCCACTCGTAGGTGAACGCCCGCTTCATCTTCGTGCCGTCACGGAACTTGAAGTGGATGTGGCACAGCATCGTTCCGCTGATGGGGTCGTAACTGGCCTGATCCCAGATGTAGTCGAAACCCTCCTGCTCGCGGACTTCTTCGCACTCGGTCATGGCTTCAGACCCGCCGTAGAAATCGAGGAAGAACACGCCGTCCTCGACCATGCTGTCACGGACGCTCCTGAAGTACGAACGCAGTTCATCGCGGGTCTTGAAGATCCAGTAGCTGAAGTTCATGGCCAGCACGACATCAGCGCCCTGGCCTTCCTTGCCAGCATCGCAGACATCCCGCTCGAGAAGCTGAACGCGCTTGCGCTGGTCGTCGGTGAGCCGCGGGAGGTTCTTTTCGATCGCCCAGTCGAGCGTGGGGCGATCGAGGTCCACCCCCACCGCGGTCATGTTGTCACCCCGGCGGACCCATTCGCAGCAGGTGTTGGCCGTGCCGCAGAAATCCTCGCGGGCCTTGGTGGCGGGCCTGCCGCGGAGCGTTTGGAAGGTCTGGGTGACGAAGTCCACCTCGGACTCGACGTTCTGCACGCTCTCGCCGTAGAGGATGTGGCGGTCAGCGGTCTTGGCCGTGTACTTGGCCTCGATCTGCTGCTTGCGCTTCTGCTTGTTCTTCTTGAGCTGCTTGGTCTGATTGGCCATGGGGCGGCAGTGTAGCGACAAGGCTCGGCTTGGGGTCTGACGCCGAGCCCGTGGGGTGCACGCCCAGCCAAGACCGCCGGCCGCTGGCTACCATCAACTCAGCATGCCCAAGCGCGTCTTCACGTACTACCAGCGGCATCGCATCATCAATGTGAATCTCAACATCATCGCAAGCGGGCTGCTCTCGACCGCATGGGTCATGGTGCTGCTCTGGTTCATGAAGGCTGTCATCGGCACGAACTGGCCAAGCTGGGGCTACACCGCGTTCTCGGGCGTTGCGGATCTCGTGCTTGATGTGAGCATGTTCGCATTGCTGCACTGGGTTGCCAACCACTGGAGGCCCCTGAAGGGCAAGTGCGAGAACGAGCAGGCCCAGCTCGCTGCCCCGCGGCCAGACCCGGTGGCCGATGGCGCCCGCATCCAGCTTGAACGAGCCGTCATCAGCCCGCTGTACTACATCATCGCGCTGGCGGGCACGCAGGCACTGCAGGAGTCAGGCATGCACCCAGCATGGGCGGTGGGCATTGCCTATCCCGCGGGGCTTCTGGTCACGCGGACGATCCACACGATCTGGGGCCTGCGCTCGGGGACGTATGT
>CAZSBR010000018.1:0-14262 GCA_964605165.1 uncultured Phycisphaeraceae bacterium | reverse complement strand
TTCTGGTCACGCGGACGATCCACACGATCTGGGGCCTGCGCTCGGGGACGTATGTCGATCACCACCGCCGCGAAGACAGAAGCGAGTTCAATGGCGATGCCAACGCTTGAGACGGGTAAGCTCCGCCCATGTGCGGCATCGCGGGCGTGCTCCGCATCCACGAACCAAGTGACGGCCAACCGCCCCACCACCTCGAGTCCATCCCCGAGGCGTGGCTCGACACGCTCGACGACTCCATCAAGCACCGCGGCCCGGATGGCGCAGGCCGATTCCGCGACCGGGCTGTGCGCGCTGATGGCGTGGTCGTGGATGTTGCCCTCGTTCACCGACGTCTGAGCATCATCGACCATGCTGGCGGCCACCAGCCCATGGTCCACGACGGCGAGCGCCTCCGACCCGACCTGACCTACCAGCCGGGCGAAACGCCCAAGATCGCAAGCGACCTCGAGCCGGACAGGCCGTTGGTCGCCGTGGCCTTCAACGGCTGCATCTACAACCACCGCGAACTGCGGGCGGAACTGGAGTCGCTCGGCCACCGCTTCGAGACGGACCACTCCGACACCGAGGTGCTCATGCACGGGTGGAGGGCGTGGCAGCTTGATTTGTCTACGAAGCTCGATGGCATGCACGCATTGCTGATCTGGGATCGCATTGAGGGCCGCATCGGTTGGGGCCGGGATGGCGCCGGCGAGAAACCCATCTATCTTGAACGCGAGCCAAGCCTCGACATCTTCAGCAGCACAGCAACAACCGCGTTCGTTGTACCACATGAAGCCCCGTACCGCCCATCACGCGAAGCGGGATGGTGGCTGCGACGCGGCGTCCATCGCTGGCTGCCGGACAGCAAGTTTGATCTTCCTCCCAGATTCTGGGGGATGACGAAGCACGTTGAGCTTCGCGATCGTCGCGTTCCGCACAACTTGCGACAGCGAGCCCCGAAACTTGAACAAAGACTGCCGGAGCGCGACCCTTCAACGGCGTTGAGCTTCGATACTGCTCGAAGCCTGATCGAATCCGCCGTTATCTCCCGCCTCGAAGCCGACGTGCCCCTCGGTGTCTTCCTCTCCGGCGGGATCGATTCAGCGCTCATCGCTGCCATCACCAAACAGCACCGCCCGGATATCAAGACCTTCACTGTGCGCATGCCGGAAGCGTCGTATGACGAGTCCCAAGATGCTGCCGAGACCGCAGCCCACATTGGTACGGATCATCACACGCTCGACTGCGATCCACATCCCGCTGAGGACCTCGTGCATCTGATCCACCAGCTCGGCCTGCCCTTTGGCGACAGCTCGCTCTTGCCGACGTACTGGGTCAGCAAGGCTGCCCGCGAGCACGTCAAGGTTGCCCTCAGCGGCGATGGCGGCGACGAGCTCTTCGGCGGCTACCGACGCCACAGCATCAACCCAGTTCTGAACCGCTATCGGCACCTGCTCCGGCTGATCCCAGCGCGGCTACTGGACCGCCGAACGCCGGGCACGCGCACCGAGTACCTCGCACGCCTCGCGACCGCTGCCAGGTTCAGGGGCTACACCGAACTCCTCGCGATCTTCCAGACGCCTGACCTCCGCCGGCTCATCCCGTCGGTCTACGGCGAATTGATTGGCGTCGGCACGTTCCGGCCCATCGACGACCCGCTCCGCCACGACTTCAAGCACTACCTGCCCGATGACCTGCTCCGCAAGACCGACACCGCCTCCATGGCTATAGCGTTGGAGGTCCGGGCGCCCTTCCTCGCCCGCGAACTGGTTGAGGCCGCCCTTCGCACGCCGCTCGAAACACTCATGCCGGGGGGCCAGCGCAAGGGCCTGCTCAAGCAGGTCGCTCGCAGGTACCTGCCGGATCACATCGTTGACCGCCCCAAACGAGGCTTTGCCATCCCCGTCGGGGAGTGGTTCCGCACGGACTTCGGCTCGATGCGCACGCTGCTCTACGACCACCTCGAAGCGGCCGAGCCCTTCCCGGGGATGGCTGACGCGGGGGTGGAATTGAACATGAGCTTTGTCCGGCAGATGCTGCGCGAGCACGATCTCGCGGGCGAGCGGTCGCTCTGGCCCTGGAGGGGCCGGGACCATTCCCAGCGGCTGTACATGCTGCTGGTGCTGAGCATCTGGTGCCGATGGCTCAAGGCGATTCCTGCGCCCGGCGGTCCGTAAAGCTGATTTCACGGGGTGACCGGCTTCGCCTGAGGCCGGGATTCAATACGATACCTTCACCGGACCGATGGACCACGCTGTGACGCACCCCACCAACACCGACAACCCGAACGAGAGACTGACCGAGCCAACGCTGAGCCCCTCGGCCCCGCCGGTGGATCGCAGGTCTGCCCTGCGTGTTGCCATGGTGCTCGGGGCGGGTGCTCTGTTTGCAGGCTGTTCATCCAGCAACTCGCGGAGTTCGCGGGTCCGCACGGGGGGCATGAGCCCGGTCACCAGCGGCACCACCTCTGGCCGCGGCACGACCGCGACGGTCGGCGGGCCCGAGTTCAACAGCCACAAGCCCGAATGGCTCGATGACTGGCGCTCTGGTCAAGGCCGCGAGATCGGGGGCGTCGAGCCCCGGACCAGTTGGGCACGCTTTGGCCCCAACCCCCGCAAGGCCGACCGCATGGGCCAGGTCACGAGGCTGACCGTCCATCACGATGGCATGAACGCCTTCACGACCGCTGATCGCTCCGCAGCGGCGCAGCGTCTTGAGAGCATCCGGTCGGCCCACGTCGGGCAGGGCTGGGCAGACATTGGCTACCACTACATCATCGATCCCGGTGGCCGCGTCTGGCAGGGACGACCCATCAGCCTGCAGGGGGCTCACGTTCGCCAGAACAACCCCGGCAACATCGGCATCATGGTGATGGGCAACTACAACAAGCAGCCGGTGTCCGTGGCCAGCCAGCGAGCGCTGCAGGCCACGCTCGCCACGCTCATGCAGCAACACCGCATCTCAAGCTCGCGCGTCTACACCCACCGCGAACTCGTCTCCACCGCCTGCCCGGGGGAGAGTCTCCAAAGAACCATGGACACGCTCCGCGCAGGCCGACTCGCCTGAGAGCTACCGCATCAGGGACGGCGCACACGGGTCGTCATCGATTCCCGCTAGAGCCCCTGATCGACCGCTGAGACCTGCTCACCACCGCTGCGATCGGCGCCCGCCCCGCGGTCGCTGCGATCATCGGCTGTCTCGTCGTCATCAGGATGACCCGCAGGCCGCTCGCCAAAGATCGCAGAGCCCACGCGAACCAGGTTCGCACCCTCGGCGATGGCGATCTCAAAGTCGTTGCTCATGCCCATGGAGAGCAGGTTGAATCGCCCCTCGCCAACGCCCTGATCGCGGAACTCGTGAAACAACTCGCGGCAACGGCTGAACGCCAGACGGATCTGGCTCTCGGAGTCGGTGTGCTCTGCCATGGTCATCAGCCCGCGAATGCGGAGGTTGATCATGGTGTCCATCTGCTCGGCCAGAGGCATGGCGGCAGCCAGGGGGCAGCCGTACTTCTGAGGCTCCTCCGAGCAGTTGACCTGCAGCAGGACCTCGATGGTCGTATCGGCCCGCATGGCAAGCTGCTGGAGTTCCTCAGCAAGCCTGAGCGAATCGACGGAGTGGATGAGCCGGCAGACCTCCATGGCCTTCTTGGCCTTGTTGCGCTGCAGATGCCCGATCATGTGCCAGCGGACGGCGTCCATGGGCTCGCTCTCGCCGCGCTGGCGGCGGGTGTGGCTCATGACGCGGCGACGTTCGAGGTACTCCTGGGCCATCACGGCGCGCTGGGCCAGTTGCTGGACGCGGTTCTCACCGAAGTCCTGATGCCCGAGGTCCATGAGAGCACGGATGTCGTCCTGCTCGGCGTACTTGGTGACAGCGATGAGGTAGACATCGTCGGCCGAACGCCCCGAACGAGCCGCAGCGTCTGCGATCCGCTGGCGGACCTCGGTGTACCGCTGTTCGAGCGTGCCGGCTGTCGTCACAGAGCCTCTCCTGCTGTGTTCGTGGCCCATCTCCGCAAAACAAATGGTCCAGGGCGGATCTTCAAACTGCACCGCTGCAACGTCGTAGCATACCAGCGTCCGCTTCGAGCCGCCGGATCCCGCCGGCGGAACAGAATCCGTTTCGCAGCATGGAGAAAGCCAGATGCCCCAGGACGCGCTGAACCCTCGCACATCGCCCATTCAGGCCGGGGACACCGCTCCCGATTTCACGCTCACCGATCAGTCCCGCCAGGACTGGTCGCTGGCCGATGCCGTGCGCAAGGGCGACGTCGTGCTGTGCTTCTACCCGATGGACTTCTCGCCCGTCTGCAGCGGCGAGATGAAGTGCATCACCCAGGACATGAACACCTGGGCCGACAAGGGCGCCACCGTGGTGGGCATCTCCTGCGACAGCTTCTTCGTCCACGCGGCGTGGGCCGAGGCCGAGGGCATCACCCAGCCCCTGCTGGCCGACATGCACCGCAAGGTGTGCAAGGCCTACGGCTTCTACTTCGAGCCCCTGAACGTCGCTGCCCGTGGCACCGTGGTGATCGGACAGAGCGACAGCGGCGAGGGCCGCGTCAAGTGGGTGCAGGCCCGCGAGATCGGTGACGCGATGGACCTCCAGGAGGTCGTCGCGCAGATCAGCTGAGCACGTTGTCGAGCGGGCTGGACCTCGCTTCAGCCCGCCTGATGCTCCCACTTCTTGAACAAGTTCTCGAGCGAGATCGAACATGGCCACCGCTCCTCACGTCCTCATCATCCGCGATGGCTGGGGTCACAACCCGCACCCGGAGCATGATGCGTTCAATGCCATCAAGCTTGCGCATACGCCGATCGATGATCAGCTCATGGCCGATTGGCCCAGCACGCTCATCGCGACCAGCGGCGAAGACGTGGGCCTGAGCGAAGGCACCATGGGCAACAGCGAGGTCGGCCACCTCAACATCGGAGCCGGCCGCATCGTTGATCAGGAGGCGCTGCGCATCACCCGAGTCTGCCGCGAGGGCAAGCTGGGCGCGATCGAGGCGCTGACCAACGCGATTCATGCATCGAGGCGTGCGGGCTCCAGTCTCCACCTCATGGGTATTGCTTCCGATGCCGGCGTGCACGGCCAGCTTGCGCATCTGTACGCCCTGCTGGAGGTTGCTCGTGAGTGCGGCCACCAGAAGGTGTTCGTCCACCTGTTCACGGATGGTCGCGATACCGGGCCCTTCACGGGCCGGGGCTTTGTCGAGCAGGTCGAGGCAAAGTGCCACGAGCTTGGTGTTGGACGCGTGGTCTCCATCGTCGGTCGCTACTGGGCAATGGACCGCGACAACCGCTGGGAGCGTGTGCAAGCCGCCTACGACCTGCTGACAGGTCGGAGCGAAGTGCCCGTTTTCGAGTCTGCGGGCGCAGCGGTGCAGGAACACTACGACCAGCCGCCAGCGGGCATGAAGGGCGACGAGTTCGTCGGCCCGCGAGCCGTCGGCGAGGACTGGCGGCAGACGCGGATCGCCAGCGGCGATGCGGTGGTGTTCTACAACTACCGGACGGATCGGCCTCGCGAGTTGTGCAGCGCCTTCCTGCTGCCTGAGTTCACGGGCGTCGAGACCGTGCCGCCCAGCCCCGACAGCGGCAAGCGCGGGTTTGATCGAGGCCCGCGCCTGGACCTGCACTTCGTCATGATGACGCCTTACAGCAAGCTGCTGGCAGAGTTTGCAGCGGTGGTCTTTCCGCCGCCAGCGCCGATGAAGGACATCGCGGGTAGCTGGATCAGTTCGCTTGGACTGACGCAGTTCCGGTGCGCAGAGACGGAGAAAGCACCGCACGTCACGTTCTTTTTCAATGACCAGCGTGATGAAGCCTTCGAGGGCGAACGCCGCGAGATCATCCAGTCGCCCAAGGTCGCGACGTACGACCTCAAGCCGGAGATGTCCGCCGCCGGCGTGCGGGATGCAGTGCTGGCAAGGCTTGATGCAGCCGACTGCGAGCCCTTCATCGTCGTCAACTTCGCCAACGGGGACATGGTGGGCCACACGGGCGACCTCGCTGCAGCGATCAAAGCCTGTGAGGTGGTGGATGCGTGTGTGGGTGCGATCGTCTCGCGCGTGCTTGAGGCAGGCGGCAGCGCCATTGTCACTGCGGATCATGGCAACGCCGAGCAGATGCGTGACCCCACCACCAACATGCCGCACACGGCGCACACGACGTACACCGTACCGTTGATCGTCGTGGGCGAGGCGTTCCGAGGGCGATCGCTCAGGAGCGGCGGCCGCCTCGGCGACATTGTGCCGACATCCCTTGAGATGATGGGCCTTGCGCAACCGGAGGCGATGACCGGTCAGAGCCTGTTGCTGCCCGCGCCGTAAGAGTGTTCAACTGGCCTTGGCGAACGCTGCGGAGGAGAGATCCACGCTCTGGACCTGGTTTCTGCCGCCCTTCTTGGCCTTGTAGAGTTGCTTGTCGGCTTCCTCGATGACACCCGCTGCATCAAGCGTGGTGCCCGCAGAGATGCCGGCGATGCCGATCGAACATGTGACCGTGCGCTCCGGGTGGCGGGGCCATGTCATGGCTTCCAGCGCCTCGCGGACGCGTTCGCACTGCGTGCCGGCGTCGTCAGGCCCGGTCTCGTTGAGGATCACGACGAACTCTTCGCCGCCATACCTGCAGGCGATGTCCGATGAGCGGCTGAGATCAACCAGCAGCCCGCCGAGACCTTTGATGACCGCGTCTCCCGCGGGGTGGCCGAAGGTATCGTTGATGGACTTGAAGTGGTCGAGATCGATCACCGCCAGCGAGATGGGGCGGTTGTGGCGGAGGGCGCCGGAGAACTCTTCCGTCCATCGACGGTCAAAGTGAGCCCGGTTGTAGAGACCCGTCAGGCCATCGATCTGCGCACGCTGGGCGAGCATCTGCAGCAGTTCACTGAGGCGCATCGCCGACCGCACGCGAGCGCGAAGCTCGGTGAGGTCAAAGGGCTTTGCAACGAAGTCGATCGCGCCGAGATCGAACGCTGTCACCTTGTCCTGCGGCGTCTGGACGCCTGACAAGACAAGGACGGGGATGTTGCCCGTCTTCTGATCGTCCTTGAGCTGGCGGAGCACCTGGAAGCCGTCAAGCCCGCCGGGCATGCTCAGATCCAGGAGCACGATGTCGGGCGATTGTTCTGCTGCAACGTCGAGACCCTGCTGACCGTTCTCTGCTTCGAGCACCTCGGAGCACTCAGTGGCAAGGCGTGCCTTGAGCAGGCGACGAACACTTGGGGAGTCGTCGACGACGAGAATCTTGCCTGTGGCAGCGGCTTTGGTTGCGGTAGGCGTGGTCATCTTTGCGATCGTCCTCAAAGTCTCCGGGGCGTTGTAAGCCACGCCGCCGCAAGGAATCAGTCAGCCGCCCGTGCTCCGTCAATCGCTGCTCTGCACAGGCTGACGAACTCCTCAACCTGCACACGTACATCGTCCAGCGAGACCCCGTCCCGAAGCGAATCTTCCACAAGCGAGGCGATGTCGGTCAGATCGGGATAGCCATAGCCGCCGGCGGACCCACGCACCTTGTGCGCAACTTCCTGCAGGGTCTGGCCGTCGCCCGCTTCGAAGGAGGACTCGATCTCGCGGAGTCGACCTGCGAGCTCATCAATGAAGAAGGGGATGAGATCGCCGATATCGGCGTCATCATGAAACTGGCTGAGCAGCGGCGGATGAGACCTGAAGACGAGTGGCTGGGGCATACGAATCTCCGCCCCAAGCATCGGATGCCTTCCCACACGCCTTGATGAACAATGCGGATGTCCACACGACTTTGTGGGTTGCCCTGCCCAGCGACGGCATTCCCGCCGCGCATGCAAAGGGCCCAGCCGCGTGCGGCCGGGCCCGAATGACCCCACGGGGATTCGAACCCCGGTTTTCAGGATGAGAACCTGACGTCCTGGACCAGGCTAGACGATGGGGCCGGACGACCCGAGCGGGCGAACCCGCCGGGCAGAAAGTATACCCCTCCCGAGAGGGTCTTCCAGAAGTGCCGATAACGCCTCAGCGGGCCTCAGGCGGGGGGTTGCCCACCCGGGCGATCATCTCAACCAAAGGCCTTCTTGTAGTCGGCGACGAACTTCTCGAGCCCGCTGTCGGTGAGCGGGTGCTTGAGCATCTTCTGGATGACGCTGAAGGGAACGGTCGCCACGTCCGCTCCGGCCAGGGCACACTCGACCATGTGCTTGGTGTGACGAATGGATGCTGCCAGCAGCTTGGTCTGCAGGCCGTAGGTGTCGTACACCTGCCGGATCTGGTGAATGAGCTCTGTGCCGTCGTGCCCGATGTCGTCGAGGCGACCGATGAACGGACTCACCAGAAACGCACCGGCTTTGGCCACCATCAGGGCCTGCAGCGGCTGGAAGCACAGCGTCATGTTGGTCCGGTGACCCTCGTTGGTCAGGGCGTTGCACGCCTTGAGCCCATCCATGGTCGTCGGGAGCTTGATGACGATGTTGTCAGCGATCTTCGCACGCTCGCGGCCCTCGGCCATCATGCCGTCGAAGTCCGTAGCGATGACCTCGGCTGAGACCGGCCCGCTGACGACGCGGCAGATCTCTTCGAGCCGCTTGCCGTAGTCCACCCCTTCGGCAGCGATGAGGGACGGGTTGGTCGTCACGCCGTCGAGAACACCCAGATCGTGCGCTTCCTTGATCTCGTCGAGGTTCGCGGTGTCGATGTACAGTTCCACGGGAATCTCCTTTGCCAGACACGCTCGAGCATCACGATACACCGTGCACACCCTCCACGCGCCGGGTGTGGGTCGTGATCGTCGTGGCCATGCTCATCGCCTTTGTGGGCCGCATTCTGGGCCCGGGCGACCTCTCGCAGAACTCCGATCAGTGCAAGACCGCGGCCTTCACCATGGACATGCTCGTCCATGGGCGGTGGCTCGTGCCCGTCGACCTCACGGGAGCCCAGACCCTCAAGCCGCCGATGGTGAACTACCTCGCGGTACCAGCGGTGGCTGCGGCTCGGCACGTCGGGATTGCTGGCGAGTTTGCCTTCAAGACCCCCTCGCTCTTGGCTGCGCTGCTAGGGGCTGTAGCCGTCGTCCTGGCGGGACGGACGCTCTTCGCCCGACTCGCTGCCGGCTCTCAAAGCGACGAGGTGGACCACGCCATCGCACAGCGGGCCCGGCTTGCCGGCTGGCTGTGCGCAGCAGCATGGATCGCCAGCCCCAGCACGATCAAGCACATGTACTTCTGCCGCCCGGACATGCTGCAGAACGCATTGCTTGCCTGGAGCTTTGCAGCGGCGTGCGTGCTGCTGACCGGCTCGACGACCAAGCCAGGTCGCTGGGCAGCGGTGCTGTGGATCGCTGCGGGGCTTGCCGCGTTTGCCAAGGGCCCCATGGCGCTGCTCGTGCCAGCGTTTGCCCTGCTCGGGCTGCTGCTTCCCGCGGTGCGCTGTGAAAGCAACGCAATGCCAGCGCTCGCTCGCTGGCGCACGCTGGGCCTGGTCTGGGGCCCGCTGGTGATGCTCGCCATACCGGCTCTCTGGCTCGTGCCCGCCTACCTCGCCGAGCCTGAACACATTGCCGGCACCCTCCTCGGCGGCGAGGTTGGCAATCGCGTCTCGACCGGCGGCGAGGGCCTTGAGCGTCTGCCCATGAACGCGCTTCGCGTGCCGTTGTTTCACTTCGAACGCTTCTGGCCTTGGTCGATCGGAGCTGTCATCGCCCTGGTCGCGATGGGCCTGCGCCGCGTGCGCACACATCCGCTTGCGCCCGCGCTGCTCTGGGCGGTGATGGTCACGCTGCTGCTGATGGTCGTCGCGGGCGAGAGCGCATCGTTCAACATGCCCGCGTATCCGGCGCTGGCGATCCTCGGGGTGTATGGACTTGTGCGGGTGATCGCGCAGAACAAAGCCCAGCGGGTGGGCAGCGCCTTGCTCGGGGTCGCGGCGATGGCGGTGATCACCGCGCTCAGCGTGAACATCCACGAGTCGTTCTTCAGTCGGGCTGCCAAGTCAGACGCCGGGCCTCGTCTGGAGGCGTTTGCGCGCCAGGCACGCACACTGGTCGGTGATGACACGGTCGCCTTCGTCGGGCTTGGCCACAACCCCGTGCCGCTGTTCATGGGGCGCCACCCCGGGACCGGCGACGAGAGGCTCGAGCGCGGCGAGTCGGCGTGGGTCGTTCGCCCCCTCGAAGCGGGCGATGAGCCGGTGCTTTCTTCGGACCGCATCGTCCGACTGCGTGCCGGCGGGCGGGGCACGCGTGAAGCATCCGAGGGCCTGGGTCTGTTCCTGGGCGGCCTGCACGACAAACGGCAGCCCGAGGCGCCCACGCCGACGGACTAGAGCGGGCCGTTCAATGTCTCGCTCACTGGCTCTTTCACTGGCTTTCGGCGGCCTCGAGTTCGTTGGGCACCAGCGCGTGCAGTTCACGCCGCATGACCTTGCCGGTGGGATTGCGGGGCAGCGCATCGATGATGTGGATGTCCCTCGGTGCCTTGTAGCCCGCAAGCCGCTGACGACACCATGTCTTGAGCTCCGACCGAAGCTGTTCGTGCGCCTCCGGGCCGGGCCGGTTGCCTGCCTCGTCAGCGACCAGTTCGATGAACGCGATGGGCACTTCGCCGCGGCTCGGGTCGCTCTGGCCGATGACGCCCGATGCGTGCACTGCCGGGTGAGCGTTGAGCACTTCCTCGATCTCCCGCGGGAAGACGTTCTCGCCGCCGACGATCATCATCTCTTTGATGCGGCCGGTGATCGCTGTGAAACCCTCGGCGTCTGCCCTTGCCATGTCGCCCGTGCAGAGATAGCCGAGGTCATCAAATGTCTCGCGGGTCTGGTCGGGCAGGCGGAAGTAGCCCCGCATGATGTTGGGGCCCTTGAGGCGGAGTTCACCATCGGCCGAGGGGGGCTGTTCGAGACCCGTAGCAGGATCGACGATCCGCTGGACGATGCCGGGCAGCGGCCGACCGATCGAGCCGAGGCGGTGCTCGTGTGGCAGGCAGAGGTGAGTGACGGGCGAGCACTCCGTCATGCCGTAGCCCTCGGTGATCGTCGCGTTGAAACGCTCCTTGAACCTCTGGCTCACCGCGTGCGGCAGGGGTTCGCCGCCCGAGACGAGAAACTCGGTGTTGGCAAAGTCGCTGGGCTCAGCGGTCTTGACGTTGAGCAGCGCGTTGTACATCGAAGGAATGCCGACGAAGAACCTCGGCTGATGCTCACGGAAGAGCTTGATAATCCGCTGGGGCACGAAGCGCGCCGAATACACGACCTTGATGCCAAAGACGAGCGGCAGGAGTGTCAACGCCGTCAGGCCGAACGTGTGGAACTGCGGGAGCACGCCGAGCATGACATCGTCTTTGCCGAGGTGCACCACAGCCTGGCACTGGCGGATGTTGCTCAGGATGTTCGCATGGCTCAGCATCACGCCCTTGGGTTTACCGCTCGTGCCCGAGGTGTAGAGCAACAGCGCAAGCTCATCCACCGGCGTCGAAGCGGGCCAACTGATCTCGGGCATCGACTTGAAATTCACGTCCTCCAGATACACGACGCGGCGACCGGTGAGATCGATCTCGAGCTTCTCAACAAGCTCCCGCGACGCGAGGATGAAGTCCATGCCCGAATCATCGATCACGTAATCCAACTCGTGCTGCTTGAGCAGGTAGTTCAGCGGCACGACCGTCTTGCCCGCAAACCACCCACCGAGAGCAGCGCACGCGAACGCGCCCGAGGTGGGAATCAGCAACCCGATCGTCGGGGCTTTGCTCCGCTCGCGTGCCATCGCCGCGATGTGCATCGAGGCCACGACAAGCTCGGCAGCCTTGTACGCGCGGCGGTCGTCCTCGATGGCAATGCGGCCCGGGCGAGCCAGGCATCGCAGCAGGATGGTCCACGGCAGGTTCAGCACGGGGGGTTTGATGGTCGTTGGTGGCATAACAGATGAATCCGCTTGGAGGACAGAGCGTATCGGAGTACGCTACGCCAAGCAGCCCGACCCGGGCGCAGGAGCCCCCGCCGCACGACGGACAGCGCCGGGAGAGCCACAACGCGACAGCCCCTCCGAGACGGAGCCTGCACGCGCAGCGCGCCGCAAGCGTTAGGCCGGAGCCGCATCCGCGATCCAGGCCCAGCGGACCGCAAGAAGAACACGCCCTGAGGAGCATCTCATGCGACAACGCAGTTCACCCCGTGCGTGCAGCGCTCTCTTGGCTCTGCCAGCGGCCTTGGCCATGCTCAGCCCCGGCCCGGCGTGGGGTCAGGGCACGAGCCTCGGGATTGAGGTCGTCGCCCCTCCGGGCGAGCAGCAGGTGCTGATTCTGGAGGAGCGCGCAGAAGAAGACCGCGCTGAGGCAGCAGCGATGCGGGCCGAGCAAGCCGCGATCGAGCGGGAGCTTCGCATCCTCCGCCGACAGTTCTTCGGCAGCCGCAACGACGAAATCCGCCAGATCGGTATCGCCGAGCTTCGGCGGTACAACGAGCCAAGGTACTTCCCAGCGCTGATCGAGGTGTTCGAGCATGACAGGATGGATGTGCGCGAAGCCATCTTCGACATGCTCGCCGAGCACGCTTCGGGCGAGGGCGATGCCGCCCTGGCATGGGCTGCGATCTTCGACGATGAGGAGCCCGTGCGCCACGAGGCATTCAAGCGGCTGGCCGAGCGCACCGAGACGGAGGGCGGCGCATCGGCCCGAGTCAAGGCCGTGATCGTGGAGGCACTCGATCGTCCGGGTGATGTGGCGCCGGCCCGCGCTGCGGAGATCGCCCAGCAACTCCGCATCGCGGACATGATTCCGTACCTCATCGCTGCGCAGGCTCAGCAGCCGCGAAGCGAATCCGCGCGCACCGGCGACTTGGCCAACATCGTCATCGGCCGCCAGATCGCCTTCGTCAGCGACCTGCAGCCTGTTGTTGCCGATGGAGCCGTCGGCTTCGACCCCGAACTGAGCGTGGTGACCGAGGGCGTGGTGCTTGGGATCTCAGACGCGGTTGTGACGATCTACAGACCCGCTGTGCACCGGAGCCTCGTGCGGCTCACTTCAGACCTCTGGGGCCAGTCCACGCGGCACTTTGCCTACGACGCCGCGCAGTGGAACCGTTGGTACCAACACGAGTTCCGCCCGTTCTGGAGAGAACAGCTGCGGACGAGCGCTCGCAGCAATGGCTAGCTCAGCCTGGCCCCAGCGCAAGCACAGAAGCCATGGCCAATGCACCGGTGTGGGTCAGCGAGACATGCCACGCTGTGATGCCGGCCTTGTCGGCGATGCGTGCAGCCTCGCCCGTCACCTTCAGCATCGGCTGGCCATTGGGACCTCGGGCCACCTCGAGGTCCGTCCAGGCAATGCCGCCCGTCCAGCCAGTTCCCAGCGCCTTGAGCGTCGCTTCCTTGGCTGCGAACCGGGCAGCAAAGTGCTCGTAGCTTCGCTTGCTGCTTGCGGTGCAGTAGGCCCGTTCCGCCTCTGTGAAGAGCCGATCGACGGCGTGCGCGCCATGTCGCTCGAGCAGCGAGCGCACACGCGCGACCTCGACGAGGTCCACGCCGTGGCCAAGGATGTTCACTTGGTCGCCCTGGTGGGCGAGGCGTCCTTCTTGGCGGGCTTGGCCGCTTTGGTCTTGCCGCCGGACTTGTCGCCCGACTTGCCGCCATCGGATTTGCCCGCGTCGTTCTTGGCGGGTGCGTCCTTCGTCGTCGCTGACTTGGACGAACTGTCGGTCGATTCGCTCGCGGGGGACGCCGCCTTCTTGTCGGCCTCGGCAGCCTTCTTGTAGCTCTCGCTTCGGTAGTCCGTCTGGTAGAAGCCGTCGCCCTTGAAGATCACCGCCGCGCCGGTGCCGATGAGACGCTCCAGTGCCAGCTTGCCGCACGCAGGGCACTTCTTCTTGACCTTGTCGCTCATCGACTGGAACAACTCGAACTCGTGCGCACAGGCGTTGCATCGGTAGTCATACGTTGGCATGGCTTAGTCCTCACTCGTTGAGTCGGCATCCACCGCCTCGTCGTCGGCGCCCTGCGGCACTGCCGGTTCGCCCGAAGCGAGCGTGACCTGCGCGGGGCGGATCAGCCGCTCGCCCATCGCATAGCCGAAGCGGTACGTCGCTGCGACGTGCCCCGGCTCGACACCCTCGGCGGGCTGGTGTGTCATCGCTTCGTGGCGGGAAGGGTCGAACTCGTCGTTGGCCTGGGGCGCCACAATGGTCACGCCCGCAGCCTGGACCGCACGCATCAACTCATCACGAATCAGCCGAACGCCCTTGCTGATCGCCTGCGCATCGCCCCGGTCAAGCCCCTGGGCCAGCGCCATGTCGAACTGGTCGAGCACGGGCAGGAGCTTCTC
>CAZSBR010000017.1:0-21299 GCA_964605165.1 uncultured Phycisphaeraceae bacterium | reverse complement strand
TGCTCCATCACGAGCGGGAACGTGAACCTGCCGAGGTAGGGCGTGCGCGCTCCGTCGGCGATCGTCGCCGACCCGATTACTTCGTGCAGCACGCCCGTGCGAAAGCTCCGGGCTGCATCGTCCGCAAGCGCCGGCTCCACGCCAACCACCCGCGTGCCGGGCGACAACGCCTTGCTCACGATCGCACACCCGCTGAGCAGCCCCCCGCCGCCGCAGCAGACGAGAAGCACATCGAGCGGCCCGGCGTCGTCCTGCGCATCGGCGTCCTCGATCAGTTCCAGGCCGACGGTCCCCTGGCCCGCGATGACGCGCACGTCGTCATAGGGCGGGACGATCTCGAGCCCATCTTCATGGGCGATCCGCCGACCGAGTTCCTCACGGACGGTCTGTCCCGGGTCGTATTCGACCACGCGGCTTCCCGCGGCTGCTTCGGTGAGAAGCCTTTTCGTGCGTTCCAGTTTCACCCTCGGCGCGTTGCTCGGCATGACGACCACAGCCCGGCGTTGCAGCATCGCTGCGCTCATCGCGATCGCCTGCGCGTGGTTGCCCGATGAATACGCGAGCACCCCGGTGCGCTCATCGATTTGCGTCATCGCGTTGTACGCGCCGCGGAACTTGAAGGCGTTGATGTGCTGCAGGTTCTCGCACTTGAGCCACACGCGCTTCGCGCCCGTCTGGGCTTCCAGCAGCGGGGCTCGAAGCGTCGGCGTGCGCACCGCGATGCCACCAAGCCGGCCCGCTGCAGCGCGGACATCATCGAGCGTCACGCACCGTGCAAGCGCGGCGTCCGGAGGCTGACCCACCGGGGTTGGAACCGAGGCATTCGCGCCGCTGTGCATGACGCGATCGTAGATCAGCCGGGCATTGCAGCGAGGTGGCTACTCGCCGGCGGTCTGGGCCAGCGCCAGGATGACGTTGAGCGCGTTGAACGCGGCATGCATCGCAATGGGCACCCCGATGCGGCGGGTGCGCTCGTAAGCCAGCCCGCAGGCGAGCCCGAGCCCGAAGATGCCCACCGCGGCATACCAGGGCACGCCGCCACCGCCAGAGGACTCCCCACCATCGTCTGCGCTGGCTGCGCCGCTGACACCAAGGTGCATGGCAGCAAACAGAAGCGCGGTCAGCACAATGCCGACCCACACGTTGCCCGTCCACTTGAAGATCGCCGACTGCAAAAACGCCCGGTACGCGACCTCCTCGATCAGGGGGATCGCGATGATGACCGCAGCGATGATCGCCCACGTCCAAGGGTCGCCCGCGTTGTCAAAAATGAGTTGGAGCGTCGGATGGGCGATTTTGCCCTCTGGCAGTTGCTCGCCCGTCACCGCTTCATGAGCCGCGACCGCTCCGACGTTCAGCAGCAGCACGATGGGCAGCGCCAGCACAAAGAGCCCGAGCCCGATGGGCACATCGGCGGCCTTGGGTCGCAGCCCGGCGTTGGGCGCTGAACGACCCACGATGTACGACATGGCAAGCGCCACCGTGACACCCGCGAGGCTTCCCAGCACCATCGGGACCGCCACGCTGCGCACTTCCGGGTTCCCGCCGCCGAGCCAGTCGGCATCGACCCATTCCTGCCCCGCCACAGCCCCCACCGCCAGCGGCAGGCTCAGCAGCACCATGAGCGCACAGAAGAGCCAGACCATCCCCGGGAGGGCCTTGACGTCCCGCAACCCCGCGCGCGAGAGCGAGCCCGGCTTGATGACGTCCCCCGCCCACAGCATGACCAGCACGAGAATTGAGGCAACCAGCAGCAGGGGCAGCCGGTAGTCACTGGCCGCCTGCGCGAGATCGCTCAGCGTGACCGCCGCCACATCCTGCTGGGCGGTCGAAACCGCCAGCACGGGCTGGGCAGCAGTTGCAGCATTCGTGAGGAGCAGAGCGCTGAGCATGACAACAATGCGGGACATGGATCGCAACGACCCGCCCCACGACCCGCCCAATGACCTGCCCCACGAGCCATCGCCCGACGGGGATGGGAATCCCTCGCCCGGCGGCGCGGCAGATGCCGATGGCAGCGAGATGCCCGCTGTGCTCAGCGAGATCGTGGAGAACAAACTGGCCGAGGTTGCAGAGGCCAAGGCCCGGATCCCTTTCCGCGAGCTAGAGGCTCAGGTCGCGGCTGCCGAGCCGCCGCGCAATTTCTTTGCTGCTGTCACACGGTCAGACGCGACAACCGCCATCATCGCCGAGATCAAACGTGCCAGCCCCAGCGCCGGGCTGATTCGTCCCGAGTATCGGGGGGACGACTTCGATCCTGCCGCGATCGGCCGAGCGTACGCGTCCCATGGTGCATCGGCGATCTCGTGTCTCACGGACGAAAAGTACTTTGGTGGCCACCTGACATACATCGAACGTGTCAAGGCGGAGATTCCCCTGCCGGTGCTGCGCAAGGACTTTCTCATTGACCCCTGGCAGCTCTGGGAGAGCCGGGCGGCTGGGGCTGATGCCGTCCTCCTGATCGCCGAGTGTCTCACCGAGAGCCGCCTCGTGGACATGCTCATCCTCTCCCAGCAGCTTCAGATGACCGCCCTGGTGGAGGTCCACTCGATGGAGAACCTCCTGCGTGTCCGGCCGCACATCGGGTTTCCCCATCCCGCCTACGCCCTGCTGGGCATCAACAACCGAGATCTCTCAACCATGGAGGTCGACCTCAACAACACCCTCCGGCTGGTCGATCTTGTGGATGACCCCGGGGTGCTTGTCAGCGAGTCGGGCATCCGCACCCCGGCGGACCTCGCCCGGCTTCGGAAGGCGGGCGTCAAGATCGCCCTCGTGGGCGAGCATCTCATGCGCCAGGAGAACCCCGGCCTGGCCCTGCGTGAACTGCTGGCGGGCCCAGCTTGAACCCGGCCTGACGTGCCGCCGGACGCGGCCATCCCCGCACCAGTCCGCATCTTGGAGCGGACGGACCCGTAGGCTTTTGAGTCGCCATCAACGAACCACAACGACGGAGAGCTTCATGAAGAACCACAGCCGCGCCACCACCGATCTGCTATCCATCTCTCTTCGAGCCTGGCTCGGCCCGGTCTTGGCTGCCGGCTGCCTCTCTCTGGGCATCGCCCCCCAGCCTGCATTTGCTCAGGACCAGTCCGGGGAGGTCATGGTCGAGGAGAGCGCCGAGGAGGGACTCGAACTGCTGACATCACTCCAGCAGCGGCTCGTGGAGGCGGGGAGCTTCTCCGCGGATATCGCCATGACCGCGGAGATCGAGCAGGCCTTTGCCCGCGATCTGCTCCCGTCTGCCGAGGGCCGCATGATCGCTCTGGCCAACGAGGATGATCAGTGGCGCGTGCGAATCTCAGGAACGACGACGCCGCTGGGCCAGAAGGATGAAACCCAGTTCGACGTGATGTGGGCCGATGATGTGGTCACGACCGTTGAGTATCCCGAGAGCAAGGTCATCAAGGGCCCGGAGCGTCGGGTTCGCGGCAGCCTGTTCAGCACGGTACGCCGCCTGCAGATCATCCCGGGCCTCAACTCGGGCGAAGCACCCTTTGCCCCACTGCTCACCAATGTCTCCACGACCATCAAGCTTGTCGGCGAGGAAACCGTGGACGGCATCGCCTGCCAGATGATTCACGCCACGGTCGGCAGCGGCAGGCGCGCACAGAACTACTCGATCGCCCTGCGCTCTGATGACATGCTTCCCGTACGCATCATGATGCACCCCCAGGGCTTCGATCAGGGCCCTGCGGTCGGCACGCTGTTCAAGAACTTTGCGCTCGGCGGCGTGAGCGCTGACGAGCAGGCGTGGACCATCGAAACGCCCGAAGGCTTCGAACTCGAAGAGATCAAGGCGCCCGAGCGTTCGGCTGCCAAGCCCCAGTTGACCGAGCAGGGCGAGTCGGCCGAGGCGCAGGACGCGATGAACATCGAAGGCCGGGCTGCCCGTCATCAGGGCATCACGCCGAGCTACGCCATGAGCCCCGCGTGGTCGTTTGAAACCCGCGAAGGCGAATCGTTCTCGCGAGAGTCTCTCAAGGGCAAGACGAGCGTGTTGTACTTCTGGGGCACATGGTGCATCCCCTGCCGCCGCGCAGCGCCGTTGAACCTTAAGCTGTGGGAAGACCTCGGCGACAACGAGAACTTCGAGATGATCGGCCTTGCTGTCCGCGAGCGTGACGTGGATGCCGCCTACGAGTACGCCGAGAAGAACAACTACGCGTGGACGCAATTCGTCGGCGCGGACGACATCGCTGCCAAGTTCGAGGTCAAGCGCTACCCAGCCTGGTTTGTCATCGGACCCGCCGGCGAGATCCTGCACGAGTCGGGCAGCCCTCAGGGCGGTGACTTTGAGCCGATCTTCGAGAAGATGCGCAGGGTCATCGACGCATCGCTTGCCAAGAGCAGCGACAAAGATTGACCATCGCCAAGCCGCTTCTCTCTGTCGTGCGAGACACCGGCCTCTGACACTTCATCCGTGCAAGCAATGAAAACCGCCCACCCCGAAGGGTGGGCGGCGTTGTGCAAACATCCTGATCTTCGTCCAACTCAACGCGGTTGAATCGGACTGCAATCAGATCCGTAGGTTGTCTGCGCGCACATGGGCTGACCAGCAGGGCAGCCCCGTCGAGCTACCCTCTGTGGCGCAGCCCCTTCGTACAGTCGTAATCGTTCACTGGACCACCTCCTTGCGTCAGGCTCGCATCGAGCGTTTGCTCCAGCCGTTGCGGTCCGCTGTACCGACCGCCGCCGGATTCCCTATCCCCGGGCCGTCACCCGGGGCACATCACCCGTGCTCAGGGCCGGCGCTGTGCGCTGAGCACCCTTCGCACGGTTGCCGCGGGCTGGGTTGCTCCGTTGCAGCGGGTTCTCCGCAGCTCGGCTTGGCAGACCAGCACACGCGGTAGCAACAGTGTACTGATCTCTACGCGGCGCACAAGAGGTGAGTTCGAGGGCACAGCCGTCAAGCCCTCTGGCCGCTCAGGCGTGGCCTCAGGCACGCGGCCATCCAGATCACCACGCCCGCTAGGACGATCATCGGCCCGGGGGGCAGATCAAGCTCGAAAGCGCCCACGCCGCCAACGACCACCGCCGCCGCGGACAGACCGATGGAACCGAACACCACCGCGGCGTAGCGCTCGCTCAATCGCAAAGCCGCAGCACCGGGCAACACAAGCACCGCAGCAGCGAGCACCACGCCCGCGACGCGCACTGCGAGCACAACCACCACGCTCAGCAGCAGCATGACAAGCAGTTGCACGGCGGACGTGCGCACGCCCAGCGCTCGCGCGCCCTCTTCATCGACCGCCCACAGGACGATCCGTCGGCGGTACCACCACGCGATGCCCGCGACGAGAGCGCAGGCTGCGACAGTGACCCAGGCATCGGTCCAGCCCACCGAGACGACCGAGCCGAAGAGCACGGACTCGAGGTCCGGCGGTCGCTGGCCCGTCAGCCGCGTGACGGGCTCGGCTGCGAGGCGCGTCAGCACGAAGCCGATCGCCATGCCAGCCACCATCACCACGCCGATCGCGGTATCCCCGCTGCCGGTCGTCCTTGCACCCCGGCCAGCGGGCAGGGAGAGCTGGGCCATCAGTCCGCCGGCAGCAAGGCTCGTGATCAAGAGCACCGCGGCGGTGAGCCCCGGGCCATGGGCAGCCCCGCCGGTGAGCCACGTCACCGTCAGCACGATCCCCAGCCCGGCAAAGCCCGCGTGGCTCACACCCTGGCCCACGAAGCTCAGCTTTCGCTGCACGACCAGCGGGCTGAGCAAGCCCGCAGCAAGTGCCACCGCCATGGCTGCGACCACCCCGGGCCAGTACAGCCAGGCGCTGGGACCAAACAGATACTCGAACGTGTGCAGACTCATGGGCCTGTTCGTCCAGACTCGCTGTCGTCGGTGGACGAGCCTTCGCCACAAGGTGCGTCGGCGGGCCCGTGGTGCTCATGCGCACAGCCCGCAGCCAGGTGCGCCTCGACATGCACAGCACCCAGCGCGCCCTCCACCTCGTGGGCGAAGACCTCCGCGAGCACCGAGGGCGTCAGACCATCGGGAGCGACGTGTGCATGGAGCGTCTGGTTGAGGCAGGCGATCTGATCGCAGCCTGCGACCATCGCCCGCAGGTCGTGGCTCACGAGCAACAAGCCGCAGCCGGTCCGATCGCGAACGGTCTCGAGAAGCTCGGCGAACGCTGCCTGCCCCTGCACATCGACTCCGACGGTGGGTTCATCGAGCAGGAGCAGCGCGGGCTCCATGGCGATGGCACGCGCCAGCACGACGCGCTGGAGTTGCCCGCCGCTGAGCGCACCGACGGGCCGCTCTTGAAACGCCGACGCCCCCGTGACATCCATGGCCCAGTGCAAGCGATCACGCAGCGTGGAGGACATGCGCTCAAAGCCCGTGAGATGCGCACTCAGCGAGTAGCGGAGAAAGTCCCCCACGCTCATGGGCACACCCGCGACGGGCGGCCTTTCCTGCGAGACATAGCCAATGAGCCCCTCGCGACGTGCTGCGACGGGTTCGATGCCAGCCACACGCACCTCGCCGGCGTCCGGCTCGAGGTCGCCCAGCGCGAGACGAACGAGCGTGCTCTTGCCCCCACCATTGGGACCGAGCACACCGACGATCGACCGCTGCTCGACCGTGAGGGAAACATCGCGCACCGCATCGGGCTGGTCGGGCTGATAGCGATAGCTGACGTGCTCGATCAGGAGCGGATGCGAAGCATCGATCTCGGGCCCGGAGGCAGTCGGTTGGGCTGACGAACCATGCACGCAGTGCTTACCCCGCTCAGCATCCCACTGATCATCGCGATCAGATGGAACTGATCGGACCGGTCGATCAGTTCCATCAGGGCGGGGAGATGCCCGCCACCGAGGACGATGCGCTGAGCGTATCCGCAATGACACGGGCATTGCGGACATGGAGTGCAAACCAGTCACCCTCGCCAAGCGGGTCGAGCATGCCCAGCGGCAGCCGGGCGCTCTGGGCCACCCGCTGAGCGATGCGCGGATCGAGTTGGGGTTCGGTCATGATGGCGATTGGCAGCGATGAAGCGGCCCGGGCAGCTTCGATGGCGTCGAGGGCACGCTTCATGTCGCCGGCTGTGGGCTGGCCGACGCCCGCGGGCAGGACCGAGCCGAGAACCTCCAACTCATAGGCGGATGCAAAGCGGCGCCAGGCATCGTGCTGGGTGATGAGCCGGCCGCCCGCCACCTCGCTGAGCACCTGGCGAGCCTCACGGTCGGCCTGCTCGATGCGGTCGGTCAACGCGGTGACGCGAGCAGGAGTGGGCGCTGCGCCCCGGGTCTCGAGGTGATCGGCAACTCCCTGGACGAGGCGCTTCATCAGCGCCGGGTCCAGCCACAGATGTGGATCGCCGACATGCGTGCAGGAGGCATGAGCCCCGTGCGAGTGACCGTCCTTGGACTGGGCATCGGCGGGTGCGTTCTCGGAAGGCGCCACAACAGCGTTGCAGACGTGCTGGCCGAACATCTCTTCGGCGAGGACGTCTTCCACGATGTGAGCAAACACGATGGACCGGCCGGGCCGGGCGTTGTCCAAGAGCGAGGCGGACGGTCCTTCGAGGCCCATGCCCACGAGCACCACGAGGTCAGCCCGGTCCAGCCGCGCAATATCGCTCGGGGAGGGCGCGTATCCGTGGGGCGAGGCACCGGTTGGCACGAGCACGTGGACCTCGCTGCCCTCGGGCAGGAGCGCCTCGACGACCTCGCGGAGCGGCGCGATGCTGACGACCGCGGAGATCGGCTGGCCCGCCTCCAGCGCGGCGCCCGAATCCGCAGGCCGCGAACACCCCGACAGCGGCACCATCGCCACGAGGCAAACGAGTGCTGCAGCGACGGTGCTGCACCACGCTGCGAAGCGGCTCGGTGGCGGGCTGGGTTGGCTCAGGTCGAGGTGCAAGTGTCACTCCCGAGGTCAGCTTCGTCATGCAGCAAGCCGTCAGAGCCCGCTGGGCATTTCTTCGGCCGCCGAGCCTGCCAAGATGCCCCACACAACGAAAACGAGAATCCATTCTCATCTTACCGGGTCCGCCGCCATTTGGCAAAGATCTCGTGCCGAGATGTTCGAATTTCCCGCACCCTATCACAATGCGATCATTTCTTGTCGCATCTGCCTTGCGCGTGTGTGAGGGCAGACGTCGCGGCCCATGGAGGACTATCATCGCTTCGGGTTCGAAGGCTCTGGTCTTTGGCCTGAAGTGTGGGGCGGTAGCTCAGTTGGTAGAGCGCATCGTTCGCAATGATGAGGTCGCGTGTTCAACTCACGTCCGCTCCACTTCTCCGAGTCGATGGCAGAACGCCGAGGGTGGCCGACGCTGGTCGGGGCTGCACGCTCGGCTTCCTGCTGAGATGAGCGTCAGGCTCTCTCAGCGAGTTGGCTCAGGTTCTCAAGATTCCATACGCCACCCTGCCCGGGTTGCCAGGAAGCCCGGATGACGTCGCCATTGTCAGAGGCGCCCATGATGGCGAGCGTGCCGGCGGCGGAGGCGATGCTCGTCAGGTCGCCCGATGGCCTTGGGACAGCGATGTCTTCTGCGCTGGTGATGACCGAGGAGGTCCACTGGCCGCCGAACTCGGGCACCCACCAGTAGATGACGATCTGGTTGTTCTCATCGAGGCCGGCGTAGTTCATGCCGTCCCAGCTTGTGTAGTAGCCGGTGAGCCCGCGGCCCGAGATGGCCGGGCCGTCGAATGCCTCTGTGAGATTCGTGTTCTGCCAGTCGCCGCCGAAGGCCGGGATCCACCAGGTGACGACGATCTCGCCCGCCTCGTTGAGGCCGGTGAGGTTGATGCCGCTCCAACTGGTGAGGATTGCGGTGAGTCCACCGACGAGGGGCGCCGAGCCGTTAACCTCGCTGAGGTTGTCCGTGCGCCACGAGGTGAAGACCGAGGGCGCGGTCCACACGCTGATGATGTCGCCCGCATCATCGAGCCCCGCGAGATGCCACGCATCCCACGAGGTGCGGTAGCTGATCAACTCGGTGTACGCGGGCGTTTCAAAGCCGCCCTCATCGAGGCTGAGCGAGATATCCACGAAGGTGAACGAGCCGTCGGCGGGCGTAACCACTTCACTGAACGCATCAAGGACTGCAGGGCGCTGCTGGTAGGCGACGAGCCTGCCGTCGGCGTCGATGCCGACGATCACCACGACGCTGCCCGTGCTTTCGCCGCTGACGAATTGCGTCAGCGAGCGAACGGGCCCCACTGCTCCATCGAGTTCTTCGGTGAGATTGCGCGAGGTCCACTCGCCGCGTCCATCGCGCTGGAGGAGGATCAAGCCCTCTTCTGAGGGATACGCCGCGTAGGCAAGCCCATCCTTGGGATCGACCCATGTCACAGCGTCATCCAGCGCTGCGGGGACATCGAGCAGATCCGCGAAGCGGACCGCACGCCAGTTGTCCTCGCCAGCGAGTTGCTCGAAGACCAGTGCATCCTGCCCCTGGTTGACGGTCACGATGCGGAAGAGATCGTCGGCACCGGCAGAGGCTCGCACGGTTGTGTTGGCACCGCTCAACAGCGAGAAGTTCACGCGCACGTTGGTCTGGCCGGGCGGGCTGACCGCACCCTCGGGATCGATCGCCACAGCGAGCAGAGAGACGGTGCCCAAGGGAAGAGCGGCGGTGTCTTCACGCGTCAGAACGATCTGAAAGCCGTTGACCGGCTGATCGTCGATCGCGATGAGTTCGCTCTCGTCGGCGATGCCATCGTCGTTGAGATCCACATAGAACCGAACGGCTGCGATCTCGCCCGTGCCGTCGACATCGACCGCGCCCGATGCGCCGATGGACACGAAGTCGCCCTGTGAGAAGACGGACGTGCTTGTGTTGATCGTCGGAGCCACGGGCGGGTTGTTGAGAATCTCGACCGTGGCCGGCCCCGCCAGCACCTCCGCGCCCGTGTTGTCGATCACCACCGCGAGGAAGGCAGCGATGCCCGCGGGCGTGGAGCGATCCACGCGGTAGAAGCGGTCATACGAGCCATTGGATGCCACGCGGTCGCGGCCTATGAACTCTTCTGGGTCAGGGACGCCATCGTTGTTCTGGTCGTAGTAGAAGTTCACCTCGCGGATGCTGCCGTCGGCGTCCACGACGTTCGTGATGGCAACGGTCAGGGCGTCGCCGCGGAAGACCGCATCTTCGAAGATCTCGAAGGAACTGAAGGTCGGCAGTGCGTTGATGGCAAAGGGTCCCGAGAGGAAGAAGTCGGTCTCGTTGCCATCGTCGTCGGTCGCAGCCACGATGAAGGTCACGCCGGCCTGCGGGTTATCAAGTGCCGGCAGCGTGACATCGGCTGACCATCCATTGCTCGCGTCACCATCGGTGGCGACGAGTTCGCTGGACTGTGCCACGCCGTCGTTGTTCGCATCAACATACCACCGCACTTCAACGATGAGGCCGTCTTCATCAAGCGGCTCTGCGAGGACCTCGACCACCTGACCGACCGCGAGCGTGCCGGAGAGCGGCGGCATGGAGATGGTGGGCAGCAGGTTGGACTCCCGCGCGCCGATGTCGACGCCCGCGCCCCTGACCCGGGCCTGGCCCGCAGCGTCGGTGCCGAGATTGTCTGGATTGGCGCCGGCGCTGATCGCGGGACTGCCAGCGAGCAGCGGGTGTGTGGCCACGCTTCCGAGGTCGGTCACCAGATCGCCGAGCCCGGTCGCCACGCCGACGAGGTTGCCGCTGGAGTTGTGCGTCAGGCCGCCTGCGTGGCTGGCGGAGGAGATCAGGTTGTTGCTGGAAGCGGATGCGTCCGCTACGCCCACGACATCCTGCGCGGTCTGAGCACCGACGGTGTTGTCGCCGACGATCGTGCTGACGAGAGACAGCACAGCGTTGAGGTTGGTGATGCCTCCGCCTCGCAGCCCGCTGCCGAGGTCATCGGGATCAGCGCGGTTGAAGGCGATGGTCGAGTTGCCGATGGAGGCGTTGCCGGCCTCAAGGTAGACGCCGCCGCCGACGTTGAGCGCCGTGTTGCCGCTGACGGTCACGTTGCGAAGCGTCAGTTGGCCGGCGGCGAGAGCGATGCCGCCGCCAATGGAGGCGCCGGTGTTGCCCGAGATGGTGCTGCCGGTGATGGTCGTCGCCGAGGGTGACTGCAGTTCGATTCCGCCTCCGGCGTACCCGGCGCTGGTGATCTCGTTGCCCGAGATCGTGCTGCCGGTGATGGTCACCGTGCCGCCGTTGTAGAAGGCGAGCCCGCCGCCGCTGAGATCGCTGCTGTTGCCGCTGATGACCGAGTCAAGGATGGTTGCAGAAGCGGTGCTTCCGAAGACCAGGACACCACCGCCGCCGCTGGCCGTGTTGTTGGAGATCGTGGTGCGCGCGATGATGATCTGTTCGGGGAGGAAGGGCTCAAAGGTGATCGCTCCGCCGCCGGTGAAGGAGGTGTTGCCCGTGAACGTGGATTCGGACACGATGAGCGTCGCGGAGGCGTAGACGCCGCCACCCAGTGAGGAGCTGTTGCCCGTGACGTTGACCTTGAACAGCGTGAGGCGTTCGTTTGCGAGGATCGCACCACCGATGCCTCCACCGCCGTTGCCGCCTGTCAGGGTCAGGCCCTCGATGAACACCGCATCGGCCAGCTTGCCGAGTGGATCATCGATGCGGAAGATGCGCGACTGCCCATTGGCATCGATCGTGATGACGTCGGACCCGGGCCCGGTGATGGTCACCGTGTCCTCGATCGTGATCGCAGAGCCGCCGAGCGTGAGCGTGCCGGTGAGCTGCGGCGAGAAGACGATCTCGTCGGCCACAGGGTTGAGGTTGGTCAGCTCAATAGCCTCGCGCAGCGAGAGATCGCCATCGGATGTATCGCCGTTGCTTTCATCGAGAAGATGCGCGACGGTCAGTCTGAGCACCTGTCGCTCGTAGGCGCCGATATCGACGCCGTTGCCATCGTTGCGCAGATACCGTCCGCCGCGCACGTCGCCCGTGAGTCCGCCCGGGTTGGACCCGGCATCGATCGCTTCGCTGCCCTCGAGCAGTGCATGCGAGCGGACGAGCGAGCCACCGTGCGTATCGAGCGGCCCGAGCATCGGGTCGGCGCCGATGAGGTTGCCGTCCTCGCCATCGATGAGGCCGCCCGCGGTGGCTGCATCACCGACGAGATTGAAGCTGCCCATCACGGCACCTGCGACATCGTCACTGGTGCTCACACCAAGACCTCGGTAGTTGCCGCTGACGATCGTGCTGACCATGGCCAGCGATCCACTCAGCACGTGAACCCCGCCGCCGACCTCGCCCCCGCTGGCATCGCTGTCGGATCTGTTGAGTGTGAGCGTGCTGTTCATGAAAGCGACGCTGCCCGACGTGACAAGCACCCCGCCGCCGCGACCTGCTGCGCTGTTGCCGCTGACGGTGACCGCCATGAGCGAGCCGTCCGCCGCCAACTCCAGCGCGCCGCCATCGGTCGCTGCCTGGTTGCCAGCAAGCGTGACGCGCTCGAGCATGAAGGTGCCCAGAGACGTGATCGCACCGCCACCCGCGGAAGTCGCAGCATTGGCGTTGAACTCGCTGTCCTGCGCATCGAGCGAACCGCCCGACGCGATGTACACCGCTCCCGCTCGCAATGCCTCGCTCTCGTTGATGATGACCCGCTCGAGCGTGAGGCTGCCCTCGCTGTAGATCGAACCGCCGCTGCCCGAGGAACGGCCCGCGGTCAGGGTGATGTTGTCGATCAAGAGCGAAACGCCCGAAGCCACGCTGAAGTGGCGACTCACGTCGTTGGCATGAATGACCAGGCCGATGTCGGCGCCGCTGGATGTGCCGCCGCGGATGATCAGGTCATCGGTGATGCTCAGTTCGCCGAGTGTCAGGTCGAGCGTCGCACCGTCGTAGCTTGGCGAGAAGTAGATCGTGTCTTCGCCCGGGCTTGCGTTGGCAAGCATGACGGCTTCGCGGAGCGTCAGATTACCGGCGGAGACATCGATGTCGATGCCGTCGTCAGACGAGAGGTTGTCGACGACAAAGGCCGAGAGCAGGCACCGGGGCTCCAGCGCTTCGAGGCTGCGGGCCCCATCGGTGCGAGCCCTGCCCGATGCGCTCAGCAGGCGGCGGATGTGCGTCCAAACGGATCGCCCCTGGATGGAATCGGGCATGCTCAAGTTGCCTCTCCTCGCAGACGTTGCCACGGCATCAACGATCCCGCTTCGGGGATTCATCGGCCATGGCCGCACCAGTCTTCATGAGCGACGCAAACAGCAACCCGACAGGGCGTTACGCGCTGTCGAGCCGGACTTCCCAGCGTCCCATAGCGACACAGTCTTGGTGGTGAGCACCCGGGGAGGTATGCTCACTGTACTGAGGTCTCGGCCACCGACCTCTGTGTCTACAGAGGCGGCACCCCCTGCCGACCCGACCCGTTCGCCGCGGAACATCTCGGCGACGAAACGCAAGCCCATCTGATTGCGAGGAACGGATCTATGTGGAAGTTCTTGAAGACTCAAACCGCTATGACGCCGAGCAGCGCTTCTCCTTTTGAGACACTCGAGCCGCGCCAGATGCTCGCAGCTTTCGTCGTTGACTCGCTCAGCGATATCAGCAATGGCGACTTCAGTGCCGGTGGGTTCACGTTCCGCGAGGCTATTGAGCTCGCCAATGCCAACGACGAGGCCGACACGATCACATTTGCAGAGGGGCTCAGCGGCGGCCGGTTTGGCGGGCAGACACCTCTTCGAATCACTTCAGATGTCAGCATCGAGGGGCCGGACACTGCCGTCATTGACTTGGGTTGGCTGGAGATCCACGACGGTGCAGAGTTCGTGGCATTCAACCAGCTTCGTGAAGGCTCAGTGGTGGATCCCAGCAAGAGCATCGCAGTCAGCTTGAGCAACATCTCCGCATCGAAGATTCAAATCTACTCGGGGCACGACAGCGAGGTTGCACTCCGACACGTCACACTGAACACGATCGAGACATTCGGCTCGCCGGGGTCACGCGTGCTCATCGAGGAGACCAGAGTCGCAGACTCTTCCGGCACAGGCATCAGCAACGGTTTCCATCTGGTCGTTCGCGATTCGACCATCTCTCGCCACGAGTCCACGATCAGCGGCGCCGGCATACGCAACTGGGGGGGTGGCAACGCTGGAGCGTGTCACAATCGAAGACAATGTCATCGACAGCAATACAGGTGTACCCGGTCCCGGTGGCGGCGCGGGCATCTACAACGGCGGTGAGATGACGCTGATTGACTCGCTGGTTCGAGCCAACACCGATAGAAATTTCTCCGACCGAGAGAGTGGCATCTTCAACGATATGGAAGGGCAACTCACCGTCGTCACCACTGTCGTCAGCGATCACCTGACAGGCGGCGTGCGCAACGCTGGCACGTTATCCATCACTGGCTCCCTGATCACCAACAACGCAGGCCCGGGCGGTGTTGTCAACTTCGGGGTTCTCGATCTCAGCAACTCCACGATCTCTGGGAACCAGGTGTCTGGCCGGTTCGCTGCTTCGTTGGAAATCTCAGCGGGCGGCATTCGCAACAACGGGGTTCTCACGATTCGAAACTCAACCATCGCAGCCAACTTTGCAACTGAGCCGGTTACTGGAGGAGTGGGACTTCGCCATGAATCGGGCACCTTGCTCATTCAATCAAGCATTCTCACTCGAAACGTGTTCCCTGATTCAACGCGGCCGCCCGTCGCTGAGGTTTCGTCGAATTTCGGCGGCGACGGCTTCATCGACCCCGCTAGCAGCCACAACTTCATCGGTGATGGCAATGTGCCGCCGGAGCTCGCTGACGGCGTCAACAACAACATCAATGGCGGCGACCTCATGCTCGGGCCGCTCGCCATCAACGGTGGGCCCACACGCACCCACGCCCTCATGCCGAATAGCCCCGCCATCGATGCGGGCATCAACCCTGGCAATGTGAGCACAGATCAGCGAGGATTCTCACGAACCGTCGGCGGCGTCACGGACATCGGGGCATACGAGTACGACCCTGATGATCTCTTCTCGCTTGATGTTCGCGAGGGCTCGACACCCGCGATGACAACAGATCGCGCCGGGCTACGACACATTGTCGTCCGCACTGCCGATCACACTCTCGTTGTCTTCACAGAGGGCTGGGAGGCGGTGAACCTCCAGCGATTGACCGGAGCGCCGGCTGCCATCAGCGATGCTGAGATCTGGATCGAGCCCCGCAGCGGACGAGCGAACATCACCTCTGTTGGAATCAACGGCGAGTTCATGCTCTTCGAGCGTCAGCAAGACGGCACCTGGACCTATACCAATCTGGCAGGCACGGGGCCGGTTGTTCTTGAATCTCAACGTATTCAAAGCGTCATCAACATCTCAGCCCTGACTACTCGGCAGGAGAACATCAACGACCAGAGCGTCACGCTTGGCTACCTCGTCCGCACTGTGACAGATGGAGTCGAAGCAACGGAGCTCATGCTCTTCCGCCAGAGCAGTGTGACCGAACTGACAAATCCTCCCATCGGTCAGCCCGAGTGGCACTTCACCAATCTCTCAACGCTCTTTACCGATGCAGGATTTGAGACGCCTGCGCTCACCACCCTGACTGGCTTCGTCACCCCTTGGAACGCTCTGCATTTCGCGGGCGTGACGGATCAGGGACGTATCGCAGCCATTTGGACAGCGCCGTCACTGAACAACATCTGGCAGATCTCTGATCTCTCATCGGTCGTGGAAGAGCCACCCGCTTTCGACCCTGCTTCAAGGCTCGCTGTCATCCAGACCAGTTGGCAGGGCATCAACATGACCGCTTTGGACGAGTCAGGCTCGGTGCAGGTGCTTTGGTGGGTGCCCACATTCGGCGGGGAGTGGCTGAATTCGGACCTCACCGAGGTGGCCAGCGGACCGGCGCTGGCTGCAATGAGCATCACTGGATTCGGTACTGCGTGGGACGGCATGAACTACGCGGGCCTCGACCAGAATGGAGAGGTCGTCGTCTACTGGTGGGCGCCCGAGACAGATCAATGGGTGGCAGACCCGCTGCTTGACCAGGTCATCAATAGAGAGAGTGCTGCGCTGCCAAACCTCGGCCTTGCGAGCCATGCCTCGTCGACTGGCCTGCTCAACCTCACAGGCCGAACGGATGCGGGCAACTTGGCTTTGTTTACATTTGACGTAACAAGCACCGCATGGACCTTCGCTGACCTTTCAGCGATTGCGATTCGACGTTGAGTCGAAGCTGCGCAGTTCAAGACCCATTCAACTCAGAGCAGACCCAACTCAAGCTGTGCTTCGTCGCACATCATCTCCTTGGTCCAGCGGGGCTCCCAGACCAGTTCGACGTTGGCGGACTCGATGGCATCAACGCTCTCTGCAGCCGCGCGCACAAGCCGCGGCAGCGTCTGCGCCTCGGGGCACGCGGGGCTCGTGAGGGTCATGCGGATCTCCGCGTGCGTGTCGGCGACCGCGATCGAGTAGATCAGGCCGAGATCGTAGAGATTGACCGGAATCTCTGGGTCGTAGACCTGCTTGATGGCTTCGATGATCTGGCCCTCGACCGTGTCGGCGTTGGGCGTCTCCGTCGGCGCGACGCGCGGTCTTCCCCCGCCGCTCGAATCAAAGATGCGTGTCGAACTCATGCTCGTTCTCCCGGCTCATGGCACCTTGCACGCCCGTCCTCACGCATTGGCTGTGAGGACATCGATGCGCTCGATCATCGCCCAGAGGCCGTTGCGGCGTGTCGGACTGAGATGCTCCGACAGGCCCAGCCTCTCGACGGTGGCTTTCGCATCGATCAATCGGGCCTGCTGAGGCGTCACGCCATCAAAGAGGCTCAACATGATGGCGATCAGCCCATTGACGATGTGCGCATCGCTGGCTGCCCGGATCTTCAGGTGGTGGTCGTCCGTCAGGTCGGCCTTGAGCCAGACCGATGCCTGGCAGCCGTGGACGCGGTTGGCCTCCACGCGGTCCTCCTCGGGCAGTTCGGGCAGCTTCTTGCCGAGGTCGATGAGGTAGCCAAACCGCTCTTCCCAGTCGCCGAGAATCTCGAACGTGTCCTCGATCTCGCTGATGGGCGGAATCTGTGGCGTTGTGGGATCCGATGCTGTCATGCGAGCAACTCCTTTGCCTTGAGAAGCCCATCCACGAGCGCATCGATCTCCTCGTGCGTGGTGTAGGCAGCGCACGACGCACGAACAGTCGCGGGCACGCCAAAGCGGTCCATCAGCGGCTGCGTGCAGTGATGGCCCGTGCGCACCGCGATGCCCCGATGATCGAGCACCGGGCCAACGTCGTACGCGTGCGCCCAGTCGAGAACGAAGCTGAAGATCGGCGCCTTGCCCGGTGCCTCGCCCAGCATGCGAAGCCCATCGATCGATGCAAGACGATCCTTGCCATGCTGCGCGAGGGACTGCTCGTGCGCGCGCATTGCGGGGCGGTCGAGCCCCTCGAACCACTTGATGGCTGCACCGAGGCCTATCGCTCCGGCGATGTTGGGTGTGCCCGCCTCGAACCGCATCGGAGGCTCTGCAAAGGTGCTGGCCTTGAAGCTCACGGACGTGATCATCTCACCGCCACCCTTGAAGGGTGGCATGGCCTTCAGCAGTTCCTGCCGGCCCCACAGCACGCCGATGCCCGTGGGCCCGAAGAGTTTGTGCCCCGTGAACACGAGGAAGTCGCACCCGAGGCTCTCCACATCGATGGGCTGCACGGAAACCGCCTGGGCCGCATCGACCACCGTCACCGCCCCCGCAGCCTTGGCCAGCCGGACCATCTCTGCAATCGGGTTGACCGTGCCGAGTGTGTTGGACACGGCGACCATGGAGGCGATCTTGACGCGCTCATCCAGCAGCGAGGCGTACCCATCGAGATCGACCTCGCCGGCGTCGGTCACGGGCGCTGCGACCACCTCTGCGCCGGTGCGCCCAGCGATCAGTTGCCATGGCACGATGTTGGAGTGATGTTCCATCTCCGTCAGCAGGATGCGGTCACCCGGCTTGAGGACGTGCGTGCCAAAGCTGTGCGCCACGAGGTTGAGCCCATCGGTGGCTCCGGATGTGAAGACCACCTCCCGCGGATCGCCAGCGCCGATGAAGCGTGCGCATGTATGCCTTGCACTTTCGTACGCCTGAGTGGCCTCTTCACTCAGCGCGTGCATACCGCGATGAACGTTTGAGTTGCTCTGCTCGTAGTAGCTTCGCACCGCATCGATGACCGCCCGCGGCTTCTGCTTCGTCGCAGCATTGTCGAGATACACCAGCGGCTTGCCCCGCACCTGCCGCGCGAGGATGGGAAACTCGGCACGGAGCGTCATCACGTCAAGGGACGGATCCGATCCCGCTGCGTGGGCTGTGTGCGAAAGTTCAGTCATAGTCGCTCCCGTCGGAGCAGCACACGAAGCATCAGACCTCGATGCTCAGTCCCGACGCCTTGGGCAGCTTGGCAATCATTTCACGAGCCAGCAGCTTGCGCACGGGCACGAGATCCATGCGGTTGAAGCCCGCTGCTGCAAACGCGTAGATCAGCATTGCTCGCGCAACCTCTTCGCTCAGACCCCGGCTCATGAAGTAGAACACGGCTTCATCATCAACGCGGCCGGTGGTGGCGCCGTGCGTGCACTTGACATCATCGGCGTAGATCTCAAGCTGTGGACGCGCCGTCGCACGGGCGGACTCACTCAGCAGCATCGCTCGGCTGGTCTGGACCGCGTCGGTCTGCTGACCTGCCTTGTCAACGATGATCCGACCTGTGAACACGCCCTTGCTCTCGCCGTTCATGATGCCCTTGTAGTGCTGGCGGCTCTGGCAATCGGGCGCAGCGTGACGGACGCGCATGGCGTTATCAAGCTGCTGCTCGCCATCGCCCACGTACAAGCCGTTGATAAGGCAGTGCGCCTGTGAGCCCACGAGCGTCGGCTGAACGTTGTTTCGCACGATCCGCCCGCCGAGAAGCACCGTGTGGCTGTGAACATCCGAGCGTGCTTCCTGCCGGGTGGCAAGCGTCGAGATGTTGAACGATGAGCGGCTGTCGCGCTCAAGGAAGTAGTGCTCGACCTTCGCGTCCTCATCCGCAAAGACCTCGGTGGCCGAGTTCGTCAGACCGACCGCGTCGTCCGTCATCGCCACCGAGTGCTCGAGCACCCGCACGAGCGAGCCCCTGCCCGCAATCACGACGTGCCGAGGATGCCACGCGACGGCGGGACCCTGGCCTGTGCTGACGCACAGGACTTCCAGAGGCCGCTCGATGCGAGCGCCATCGGGCACAAGCACGACGACGCCGTCGTCCATCCTCGACTGGTTGAGCGCTTCGAGACCATCCTGCGGCTCACGCATGAGTGAACCCAGCCGATCCCTGAGGTCATCCTCGGCCGCGTGCACAGCCTCGCTGAGCAGCATGACACGCGCGGGCTCCATACCCGCGAGGTCGCTCAGTTCTTCGCTGAATACGCCATCGATGAAGACGGCTCGCGCAACATCCAGGTCCTCGATCGCAAAGGGCTGAAGCGCAGAAGCCGGCACGGACGTGGGCACAGCGCCGGGCACTGCGAACTCAATGCCCTCCATTGCCTTCAGGCTCGTGAAGCGCCATGACTCCAGCTTGGTCGTGGGCAGGCCGAGTTCATTCGCCGCGGCTGCCCCCGCTGCACGGAGATCGCTGACCCAACGGGGTGCGTCGCGTCCGCCCATCAGGGCGGCGTTGCTCGTATCGATCAGGAGATCGCTCATGGTCATCCGCTCCGTTCCTCAGGCCATCGCCGGCTGGCTGTTGTGCTCGCTGACGCCAAAAGGGGCGTACCCGTGCTCCTCGAGTTCGAGGGCGAGTTCCTTGCCACCGCTCTTGACGATCTGGCCATTGACCAGCACGTGAACGTGGTCCGGCACGATGTAGGTGAGCAGGCGCTGGTAGTGCGTGATGAGCAGGAAGCCTCGCTGGCCATCCCGCATGGAGTTCACGCCTTCGCTGACGATCTTCAGCGCGTCGATATCGAGACCCGAGTCGGACTCATCGAGAATGCCGAGCACCGAATCGAGCACCGCCATCTGGAAGATCTCAAAGCGCTTCTTCTCGCCGCCGCTGAATCCCTCGTTGACGTTCCGCTTGAGCATCTCGAAGGGCACGTTGATCTGCTCTGCCTTGGCACGGAAGTGCTTGAGCAGCGAACCGGCATCAAGCTCGTCCTTGCCCTCGAAGGCACGCTTGGCGTTGACCGAAGCCTTCAGGAACTGCATCGCGCTGACGCCGGGAATCTCCACCGGGTACTGGAACGCGAGGAACACGCCGGCGTTGGCACGCTCGTCTGGCCCCATCTCGGCGAGGTCCTCGCCATTGAAGAGGATCTCGCCCTCGGTGATCTCGTAGTCCTCCTTGCCCGCAAGCACTTGGGCCAGCGTGCTCTTGCCCGAGCCGTTGGGACCCATGATCGAATGCACCTCTCCGGGCTGCATCGTGAGGTTGATGCCACGGAGGATCTCGATCTCGGGCTGCTCTTCGAGGCGGACGTGAAGGTTCTTGATCTCAAGTAGCGGCGTGGTCATGGTCTGGTTCTCATCTGCTGAGTGTGGTGCTGGATTGACTGCTGGTCAGGGTTTCAAGGAGCAGGACTGGAGAGCACGCACGCGGCTCTCGACAGGGACAACTAGCCGACACTGCCCTCGAGGCTGACCGCCAGCAGCTTGTTGGCTTCGACTGCGAACTCCATGGGCAGCTCGCTGAAGACTTCCTTGCAGAAGCCGTTGACGAGCAGGCTCAGCGCGTCTTCCTCGCTGATGCCGCGAGCGGTGCAGTAGAACATCTGGTCCTCTGCGACCTTGGTCGTGCTCGCCTCGTGCTCGGCGGTTGCGCTGGGGTTACGGATGTCGACGTAGGGGAACGTGTGCGCGCCGCAGCGGTCACCGATCAGGATCGAGTCGCACTGCGTGAAGTTGTGCGCGTTGTCAGCGCCCGTGTTCATCTGGACGAGGCCGCGATAGGTGTTGTGGCCCTCACCGGCGCTGATGCCCTTGGAGATGATCGTGCTCTTGGTGTCCTTGCCGATGTGGATCATCTTCGTGCCCGTGTCGGCCTGCTGGCGAAGGTTGGTCAGGGCCACCGAGTAGAACTCGCCCTTGGACCGATCGCCCTTGAGGATGACCGAGGGGTACTTCCACGTGATGGCGCTGCCGGTCTCGACCTGCGTCCACGAGATGTGGCTGTCGTCGCCCTTGCAGATGCCTCGCTTGGTCACGAAGTTGTAGATGCCGCCCTTGCCGTTCTCATCGCCGGGGTACCAGTTCTGAATCGTCGAGTACTTGATCTTGGCACCCTTGAGCGCCACAAGCTCGACAACCGCCGCGTGCAACTGGTTCTCGTCACGCATCGGCGCCGTGCAGCCCTCGAGGTAGCTCACCTCTGAGTCCTCGTCGGCGATGA
>CAZSBR010000016.1:0-21749 GCA_964605165.1 uncultured Phycisphaeraceae bacterium | reverse complement strand
AGGCCCTGGCGATCCAGTTCGCGCACAGCATCAATGCCGAGCCAGCAAGCCACGCGGTTGTCGAGCGCCTTGGAGACGAACTTGTTGCCCACGCGGAGCGCGGGCTCGTCCATCACGACGTAGTCACCGATCTTGATGCGCTTCTTGGCATCCTCGCCGCTCATGCCGACATCGACCATGAACTCCTTGACCTCGGGAACTTTCTTGCGGTCCTCGGGGCTTGAGATGTGGACGGGGCGGCCTGCAGGGTTCATCACGCCGGGCAGATCGCCCTCCGATGTGCAGACCAGCACCCGCCGGCTGAAAAGGTTCCGCGTATCAAACCCGCCCGCAGCATTGAGGTAGACAAAGCCGTTGTCATCGATGTGGCACACGTAGAAGCCGATCTCGTCCATGTGGCAGAGCATCATCACGGTCTGCGCGTTCTTGACCTGCTTCTTCTTGCCCTCGGCGTCACGAGGCGACCTTCGGCAGATCAAAGAGCCGAGGGCATCGGTCTCAACGGTGTCAAATAGGCCATCGATCTCGCCTTCGACAAGCGCGCGAACACGCTCCTCGCGGCCGGGCACGCCGGGCGTCTCACACAGTCGCGTGAGCAGATCAAGATCCAGATCGCTCGCATGCTTGTGTGACTTCTGTGAACGGGCCTTGGCGAGTTTGTTGACTGATCTGGACTTCTTCTTGGCCACGATTGACACCCTCCGGCAAGAACGACTCATCGACCGGGCCGCGTCGAGATCGACGCCACCAACCCGTTCCAAGCCTACGGCATCAAGGGCGAACGCGACGGGTTGACGCTCGCTACCGTGTTGGCATGAGGCTCTCGCCCTCCAATCCGTTCATGCGGCAGGCGGCGCTGGCGGCCATGCGGGCGGCGGGGTTCGCCGAGCCCAACCCGCTCGTCGGCTGCGTGCTGGAACGGGGCGGGAAGGTGCTGGGCATCGGCCATCACCGCAAATTTGGTGATCTTCACGCCGAGCGTGAGGCCCTTGCCAGTGCGCGCCGCCAGGGCCACGACCCTCGGGGTGCGACCGCGCATGTGACCCTGGAGCCCTGCAACCACACCGGCAAACAGCCGCCCTGCACCGAAGCGCTCATCGAAGCGGGCGTTGCACGGGTGGTGTACGCCCGCCGCGACCCGGGCCGAGAGTCCGGCGGCGGGGCTCGCAGGCTTGAAGCGGCCGGGATCACGACCATTCTCGACGACACGGACCCTGTGGCAACGGGACTCAGTGAGGCGTTCGTCGCGGGCATGACGAGTTCAAGGCCGTGGGTGATCGCAAAGTGGGCGCAGACCCTTGATGGCCGCATCGCAACACGAACCGGCGCGAGCCAGTGGATCTCGAACGAGTTGAGCCGGCGGCGCGTGCACCGACTGAGGGGGCGTATGGACGCTGTGCTCACTGGCCTGGGCACCGTGCTCGCTGATGATCCCATGCTCACAGCAAGAGGTCTTCGCCGTGTTCGCCGCGAGGCGGTTCGGATCGTGCTGGATCACCACCTGGACATCCCGCTGGACCGCAAGATTGTGAAGACGGCCGGCGCATGCCCGACGATCGTCGCGTGTGACTCGGCGATGTGCGCCAGTGAACTCACGTTGGAGAAGCGGCGTTTGCTCGAAGCGTTGGGCGTCGAGGTCGTTGGCATCCGAAGTAAAGCCGACTCTCTTGCGAGGCTGGACCTGCGGGCTCTGCTCGAGCAGATCGCGCAGCGGGGTGTGGCCACCGTGCTTGTCGAAGCGGGCCCGGGCGTGCTCGGCTCGTTCTTTGAGGCTGACCTGATCGACGAAGCGTTCGTGTACGTCGCTCCCCTGCTGCTGGGCGATGAGCAGGCCCCGGCAGCGGCTCGCGGCCGAGCAGTCGACAGCCTCGCGGGCGGGCTGCCGCTCAACCTTGTGCACACACGCCGCTTGGGCGACGATGTCGAACTGTGGTATCGAAGATCAACCTAGCGGTTCACAGCCGCTCGGCTCGCGGCGTGCGATCAGTGGACGAGGCTGGTGGCCTGCTCGATGGACTCGACCAGTTGACGGACCGCAAAGGGCTTCTTGAGGAAGCTGTCAAAGCCTTCGCTGCGCAGCACATTTGCCTGCTGTTCAGGCAGCTTGCCGCTCATTGCAATGACGCGCGTCATCTCAAGGCCGTCGGCTTCACGAAGCGTCAGCGGAATCTCGCGCCCCTCATCCTCGCCGACGTGGATGTCCGCGAGAATCACGTGGGGCCTGAAGCGCTCGGCCTCGAGGCCAGCCTCGAAGGCGGTCGTGACCGAGCGAACCTCGTAGTTGGTTCGTTCGGCGAGCACGTTCTCCAGCGTTGCGCAGATTTCATCGTCGCCATCGACGATGAGGACGCGCGTGCGTCCCGAGTCGATGCCCTCGGTGGGGATGCCGTGCGACTTCATGAAGCGAAGCAACTCGCTGAGGGGGATGCGGCGATCGCGCGAGCCGGGGATTCGGTAGCCCCCGAGCGAGCCGGAATCGAACCACTTGGAGACGGTCCGGGGTGCCACGTTGCAGAGCCGCGCCACCTCTCCGGTCGTCAGAACATCCTTGTCTACGGTCATGGTCTCACCTCGGACAGACACACGAGTGACCCAACTTGGCTGGCCGAGCCCACGCACAGCCACAGCCCCACCATCGGACCTGTGACCATGGTTCTTCACTGGTAGTCCAGAGCAGAGGCCGAATACGCCGCCTTGATTGTTCAGCTCGCGTCTTCTCGGCCCTGAAGCCCCGCGTTATCGTGGCCCTATGACCGACGAACAAGCGCTCGGCGCTCTTCGGGCGTCGCGGATGCACCGAGTTCGACAAGCCATCGGCGGGCGTCGGTTGTGTAACCTGCCGTGGGCTTGAGCTCCGGTGCCCGCCCGCACCAGTAGCGATTCAATCGCCCCATCGCGAGTTCGCGGACGTACTTGGCGGTCATCGAAGCGGCCGCGACGGGCAGATGACGCGCCTCGGCGCCCACTTCGAAGCGAACCTGGATATCACGCCAAGGGTCCACCACGCGGTAGACGCTTGCGTTGACCACCTCGGCCACGACTTCCACGCGGAAACCCGGGCACGCTTCCTCCACCACTCGCTGATAGCGAGTGCGTCCGCTCTGGCGATCGCAGACAATGCGTACGGCCTCGGCGTTTGCCTGGAGATGCTCGCTCATCAAGCGCGACACGAGCGACGCATTGAGCCTTCCCTTGCCGCCAAGCTCATCACACAGGCGGTTGTAGCTCGCTTCGCATCGCGTCTCGCATCGGACAGCCTCGACACTGACCCCTGCCGCCGCGAGGGTTGTGGCCAGAAGGTTGCGATCGATCGTCAGCGCATGTCCATCGCAGGCAACGGGGAGTGAGGCCTCGGCGAGTGCGTCGTCGTACCAGGCAGCGCCGCCCAACTCGGCCCCGAGCGCTCGCATCAGGTCTGCCTCGGTCGCTGCCGTCCCCGTGGGCAACAAGCTCAGCACCCCTCGCTCGATGTGGTACAGCGGGTGCCGCCGCTTGCTGGAGTTGGCGAGTTTGAGCTTCTTGGAGTCGTTGAAGGCGATACGCCCCTTGGCGTCCCGCGCTTGGCGACAGACCGCGGGCGACAGCATGGACCAGAGGTCCGGCGCCCCGCCTTCCACGGTCCAGCCTCGGAGGCTGAACGCTGTGGCTGCTACGCAGAGCGGGCCCAGCATCGGCCCAAAGCCCGCCTCATCGATGCCGACGTAATGCAGGTCCACCCCTCGGGTGGATTCACCCGTCGGCGCGGCTTTGGGGGCAGAGGGGCGTGGGAGGCCTGGCTCGGACATGGCGGGTGGCTCCGGCTGGCGTGATTTTTGCGCGTGTTGTGTCGAGCAAAGTGAAAAAAGCGTGGCACGTCCGATTCGGTGGTGTCCCCTTTCAGCATGGGTTGCGAAGTATAAGTGGAGGTCTTGCTCGATTCACCGCAGCACGGAGTGACCGGCAGGGTGAAACGAAATCGCATCGAGGGGACCTATCTGAGCGAACGCTCCGTTATTATGGGGTGTTCGGTCGATGCCGGAGAGGCTCTCCCGCCTTCGTGGCGGGGGCTCGGGGATCGATTCCGAAAGCGGGCTTTGCTTCGTCAAAGCCCTTGAATATTCGCGTTTCTGCTGTATCAGCAACATTTTGCAGCATGAGGAGAAAGAACGCATGAACCGTCTCGCAACCATCGTGGCCGTCACCGGCCTCGCTGCCACCAGCGCCATCGCCCAGAACGCGGGCGACATTCTGTTCACCAGCCATGGGTTCCAGCGGTCGGGCGGCACGCTGCCGGACTTCATTGGCTTGATCGACATCGGCAGCCTGACCTCGTCCAACCTCTATCAGGTCCCGAACTCCGTGTCGGATTCGCGTCTCAGCGGCATCGGCCGCACCGGCAGCGGTGACTTCGTGTTCGGCAACCAGCCCTTCCCGGGGCTTCCCGGCGCCGGCAGCACGTTCCGCGTGAACAACCTCTTCAGCGGCACAGGCACGCTCAACCCGCTCAGCAGCGGCGGCGCTGCCGATAGCCCGCAGGAGTTCGCCTACCACGGCCCCTCCAACAGCATGATCGTGGTTAACAACCCCGCGGGGAACGCTCCCCCCACCAACCCCACCGACGGCATCTCCGCTGTCAACCTCGCCACGGGCGTGACCACCCAACTCTTCGCCGAGCCCCTGAGCGGACCCGAGCCCCGCTACAACGCGGGCGTCGACATCGTGGCTGACCCCTCTCGCGCCGGCAGCTACTACGTCCTGACCTTCAACCGCGGCGTTGACGGCGGCTTCTCCGACGAAGCGCCGTCCACCCTGCACAGGCTGACGGTCAACAACGATCTGACCTCGGTGAGCGTCGACCTGATTCAGGACTTCTCCGCGAGCGTGGTCGGTGCGGCGAACGCCATCACCCGTGCCACCAGCATCGCCATTGATCCCACCACCGGTGATGTGCTCGTCAGCGCCAACGATGGGCTCGCCGAGCGCAAGATCGTCAAGGTCGACATCGACGGTGCGGGCAACTCCGCGGGCGTCTCGCTCTTTGCGGACATCGGCGCGTACCAGAGCACCCTGTCAATCGGTGGCGGCGGCGTTGAGGAGATCGAGTGGGATCCCTTCAACAACCGCTGGCTGCTCGTTGAGGACATTGTCGCTCCCAATTCGCCCAGCCGCATCACGACCCTCGGCGCCGACGGCAGCATCGCTGGCTACGGCGTGCTGTTCGACGGCGGCTTTGCGATTCGCGACATCGAGGTCGTTCCGACTCCGGGTGCCGTGGGTGTCCTCGGCCTTGCCGGCCTGATGGCGTCGCGTCGCCGTCGCTGATATTGCTCGGATACTTCCTTCGAGCTGCCCTGCTTACGGGCTGACTTGATCCACGAACGCCCCCGCTGCTGTGCGGGGGCGTTTTTTGCATGGCCGGATCAGAGACGCCGAGGGCCCGGAGGCGCTACGATCGAGGCCGCTCGAAACCAGCCCGGATGTACCGGAGTTGGCAGAACAGTCCAGAGAACGAGCGATCGGGTGGTCGAAAATCCCTGTTCGATCCCGCCATGTTGAGGAGCTTTGAACGATGGTCCGTATCCGTATGCAGCGTCTTGGTCGTCGCAATCGTCCCTTCTATCGCATCAACGCGGTCGATAAGCGTAAGCGTCGCAACGGCAAGGTCATCGAAAACCTTGGCTGGTACGACCCGATCGCTCGTGATGAGGCCAAGCAGCTCTCACTCAACAGCGAGCGCATCAAGTACTGGCTCAGCGTGGGCGCTCAGCCGAGCGACACGGTGCGTGACTTCCTCGCCAAGGCCGAGTTGATCGATGTCGCGGCGTGGGAAGCGGACCGCAAGGCGGATCGTGACCGCGTGACCTGCAAGATGGCCACGAGCAAGACCGAGTCCATCCTGGGTGAAATCACAGGCATCGCCGGCGAGTCCGAGGCGGACCTTGCTTCGTTTGTCAAGGCCGCGACCGAAGCTGCCGAGGCTGCCAAGGCCGCGGTGAGCAAGGCCGATGCCGATGCTGCTGCCAAGGCGATCGACGCTGCCAAGCAGGCACTGGCAGATACCAAGGCCGCCGACGAGAAGGCCCAGGCTGCGAAGGCGGCACGCGAAGCCGCCGAAGCGGAAGCCGCTGCAAAGGCCGAGGCCGAGGCCAAGTCCGACGAAGCCGAGGCAACGGAAGATGCGAGCGAGGCATCGACCGAAGAGAAGTCAGACTGAGACGGTCGCACCCGCAGCCTCCCACTGCCTAACTTTCGAACGCAGCGTCCTTCCGGGGCGCTGTTTTTTTATGGCCAGCAATGCGCCAGACCCTTGCGCAGCTTCTGTTACAGTGTCGTTATGCAGCCCACTGACCGACGGTCCTTTCTTGTCCAGGCAGGCGCACTCGCGGGTGTTGCTGCGATGGGCACGTCCTCAGTCTCCGCCCGCAGCAGGCGGTCCCCAGGCCGAAGCAGCAAGGGCCCCGTCTCCATTGCGTCGGCCAATGGTCTGGGCGCGGTGGAGCGGGCATACGAGAGGATGCTCGCGGGCGTTGATCCTGCGGTCGCTGTGGTCGAGGGGGTGGGCCTTGTCGAGGCGGACCCTGACGACATGAGCGTCGGACTGGGTGGCCTGCCCAACGAGGACTGCATCGTCGAGCTCGATGCTTCAGTCATGCACGGGCCGACGCATAAGGCAGGTGCGGTGGCTGCACTGCGAGACACCGTTCACGCAGCGGCGGTCGCTCTGAAAGTGCTCCAGACCACCGACCACGTCATGATCGTCGGCGAAGGGGCTCGTCGCTTCGCTCGCCAGCACGGCTTTCCCGCCCAAGACCTGCTGACGGACAAGGCGCGGCAGGCCTGGCTCAACTGGAAGAACCAGCTCAACGAGGGTGATGACTGGCTAAATGAAGACCAACGGGACTGGGAACTCGACGGCTCAATGCCTCGCACCACGGGCACGATCCACTGCTCGGCCGTGACCGCTGCAGGCGATCTGGGATCCTGCACGACCACCAGCGGGCTGAGCTACAAGATCCCGGGGAGGGTGGGCGATTCCCCCATCATCGGTGCGGGGATGTTCTGCGACAACGAGGTGGGTGCTGCGGGAGCGACAGGCCGAGGCGAAGCGGTCATCCAGAGCTGCGGAGCGCATTCGATGGTCGGCTTGATGGCCGACGGCATGCACCCCACTGATGCCTGTCTGGAGGTCGCTAAGACCATCGCGAGAAGGTCCAAGCTGCAGCGAAGGCTGGTCGATGAGGAGGGGCGCCCCCGCTTTGACGTGAAGCTCTATGCCCTGCGGAAGGACGGCAAGTTCGGTTCGGCCTCTATCTGGTCAGGGGCTTCGTTTGCTGTGGCTGATGCCCAAGGTGCGAGGATCGAGTCCTCGGCGTTCGTATTCGAACGAGCGTGAGAGCCGCTTGGAGCGTGGAGCAGAGCGGCTTTGGCCGTGGACGAGGGGCCCAGACGCGTCTAATATCCTCGCTCGCGTCTGGTCCAGAGGATCTGGGGTTTCATGGCGCGAACGATGTGCCCCTCAGAGCACACCCTGAGCAACGAACGCTGAGACCCGTACGGGAGCCGATCCATGGGCCGCCAAGAGATTCTCGCCGAAATCAATGCCGAAGCCCTCAAGCAGGATGTTCCGACGCTGAGCGTGGGTGACACGATCAACGTGCACGCCCGCATCGTCGAAGGCGAGAAGGAGCGCATCCAGGTCTTCCAGGGTGTCCTCATTCGCCGGCGTGGCAGCGGGATCAACGAGACCATCACGGTCCGCCGCATCGTCGATGAGATCGGTGTTGAGCGCACATGGCCGCTTCACAGCCCGATCATCGCCAAGTTTGAGGTCGTGCGTCGGGGTGATGCTCGGCGTGCCAAGCTCTACTACCTGCGTGACCGCGTCGGCAAGAGCCGTCGCCTTCGCGACCGTCGCCGCAAGCTGCACCATGTCGCGGGCGAAACGACCGTTCAGGGTGGCAACAAGTAGGCCCTCGACGGGTGTGCTTCCAACTGCATCCAGCGGGTTCATGACCCGGGCTACTCTTATTGCCCTTTGAGCAGGTCAGGTCGTCGTGTGCGTGTCCGCGCGACACGAGCTTCGAGCCTCCACCGGGCGATCGCCTCGTGGTCGCCGCTCAGCAGCGCCTCGGGCACGCTCATGCCCTCCCACTCTCGCGGCCTCGTGTAGTGCGGGCAATCCAGAAGCGGTGTGTCAGGGGTGATTCCGAGTTCGTGGCACCAGCGTTGAAGGACCCGCTGGGGAATTTCGTCGCCGTTGCCATCGCACGCGGGCACCGGTTCGAAACTGTCCTCACTGGCTGAGGACTCGTCACCCAAGACGCCGGGCAGAAGTCTCGCAACCGCGTCGATCAAGGCCAGAGCCGCGAGTTCGCCGCTGCTGAGCACAAAGTCACCGATCGAAACCTCCAGCGGGTCGAGCCGCTGAACGACCCGCTCATCAATGCCCTCATAGTGCCCAGCGAGAAGCAGCAGGTCACCGCCGCTCGCCAGATCTGCCACCAGACGCTGCGTGAGGGGGATGCCCTGTGGAGTCAGCAGCACCCTCCTGGGTTGGCTGGTTCGGTCCTTCTCGCTGGCCTGGACTGCGTCCCAGATTGGCTGGCACGTCATCACCATGCCGGGACCGCCCCCGAAGGGCCGGTCGTCCGTGCGGTTGTGTTTGTTGAGCGCATAGGCGCGGAGGTTGACGGCCCGGACCTCGAGCACGCCGGCCTCGATGGCCCTCTTGGGCATGCTTGAGCCGAGCACACCCCCGGGCTCGGCGGTGAACATCTCCGGGAAGGTCGTCAGCACATCGATCCGCATGGTGGAGCCTACCCAAGCCGTGCGGTGCCCGATTTCCCTACGCTGCATGCGATGAAGCTGTGGTTCTTTGGTTCTGGCGCCTTCGGGCTGCCGACGCTTGAGCGGCTTGCTGCTGAGCACGAGGTGCTTGGCGTCGTCACACAGCCGGATCGGCCCGCCGGGCGAGGTCGCAAACTCAAGGCGAACCCGGTGGCGGCGTGGGCTGAGGCACACCTTGCCGGCCGCCCCATCATCAAGGCTGAACGCATCAGCCGCGAGGCGCCCGACACGCTCACCGGTTCAGATGCAGAAGCGTGGGTGGTCATCGCGTTCGGGCAGAAGCTCAGCCAAGGCCTGCTGGCAGATCGCTTTGCGATCAACCTGCATGCCTCCCTGCTGCCTCGCTGGCGCGGCGCAGCCCCGATCAATGCGGCCATCCTTCATGGCGACCGTGTAACAGGCAACAGCGTGATCGCACTCGCGGAGCGCATGGATGCGGGCCAGGTGTATGCCCAGAGCGAACGCGCGATCGAGCCGAGCCACACCGCTGGCGAACTGCACGACCTGCTCGCCGAGGACGGCCCTGAGCTTGTGTTGAAGGTGCTTGAACAGCGGCGATTCGGCACGCTCGACCCACGTCCACAGGACGAGTCGCTCGCAACCCTGGCGCCCAAGCTCAGCCGCGAGACGGCGGTCATCGACTTTTCACAGGGTGCAGACGTCGTCGCCCAGACGATCAATGGGCTCAGCCCTTGGCCGGGAGCAGCCGCGGCGGTCTCCGGCATGCGGATGAAGCTGATTCGCGCTGTTCCCGAATCAAGAGAAGTGTCCTATGCATCTCCGCGAGCACCGGGGCAGATCATCGATTCCGTGAAGGGTCTGGTGGCGTGTGGCACCGGAGTCGTGCGGCTGCTCGAGGTCACGCCGGCGGGCAAGCGCACGATGCGCTGGGAAGACTTCGCCAGAGGAATCACCGTGTCGCTGGGCGATGTGCTCACACCTGACGCACCCACCAAGGATGCATGATCCGTGAAGCAGCCTCTCGTACATGGACGCTCGGGGGGGCGGGCACGCACCCGGCAGCAATCCCAGCAGTTGCTGTGGTCGCTCATTCCTGGCTGGCTCAGGGAGCGCAAACCGTCCCCCCGCGTTGCTGTCGAGCCCGTGGCAGGGCAGAAGCCCGTGGTGCGCGCCAAGCCAGTGACGCGCCCGAGGTCGGTGGCCCCGACGACACCCCGGCGTTCACCGCCGCGCGTGTCCATCGAAGCACCCGCAGCCATCCTCGGACCATTGCCCGAAGCGGCCCGTTCGGCCCACAGCCTCCGCGATCGCTACCCGGTGATCGAGCGGGCCATGCTGAAGCGGTACGGCATCCGCGTGCGAAAGTGGCGAGGCTCGACCAGTGGCGTGGCGTGGCTTGTTCAATACCGCGATGGTTCTATCAGCCGTCTGATCGAGTCGCCACAGCCACGAGGCCCGATGTCCTTGGCGGTCTTCCTCCACGAGGTCGGCCATCACGCGATCGGGCTTGGTCGCTACAAGCCGCGATGCCTCGAAGAATTCCACGCCTGGGCGTTCAGCCTCTACCACATGCAGCTGCTTGGCATGCCGATCACTGAGCGTGTGAGCGAAAGAGCCGGACAGGCCATGGAGTATGCGCTCGAGAAGGCGGTGCGCCGAGGCCTCAAGCGGGTGCCCCCCGAGGTCGCGGCGTGCGTGCGGGCATCGCGCAAGGGTGCGTACTACGACGTGCGTAGGGCCATGATCGAAGCGGGCGCGCAGCACGCACAGCTGCAGATCAAGGCCGGGGCCTGAGCACGGCTCAGCCGAAGGTCGCGATGCTCGACAGGTTCTCGAACTGCCAGGTCTGGCCTGGCGCCCAGGTGTACCGCACGACCTCGTCCTGGTTGTTCACGCCGAGAATGCTGGTTCGGCCCTCGGGTGAGGTGACGCCGGTGATGGCGCCGGTCGGCGGCGCGTCGCCATCGATCAGTTCGCCCAGTGGCGTGACGGTCCAGACGGTCTGACCGGGTGCCCACCAGTAGATGATGATGTCGCCGTCGGTATCGAGCCCGACGATGTTGAGGCCGTCCCAGCTTGTGACGTAGGTTGTCGTCGAGGCGGCCTGCAACTGCGGCCCATCGAGCGACGAGGTGAGGTTGAAGGTGGACCACTCGCCGCCGGGCACCCACCAAGTTGTGGTGAGATCGCCATTCTGGTCTGCACCGGCGAGGTTGATGCCGCCCCAACTGGTGAGGTAGGGGCTGAGCCCGCCGGTGAGAGTGGGTGCGCCGGTGATGTCGCTGATGTTGCTCGTAGTCCACTGCGTCAGCCCAGGCGCGAACCAGACGGTATGGATATCGCCATTGGCATCGAGCCCCGCGATGTTGAGACCATTCCACGGGTTGACGTAGCTCGTCAGGCCGCCGACGAATCCGGGGGTCTCAAGACCCTGGTTCGCAAGGTCCTGATCCGAGAGGTTGCGGCCAAAGCCCATGGTGAAGCTGGGCCCGCTGCCGGTACCGACGTAGGTCAGCACATCGCCCTCGCTGTTGAGACCTGCCACGTAGACAACGCCGCCGGTGTCGACAAAGAGCGTCATCCCGCTGGCGATGAACTCCGCCTGTGTGACCTGCGTGGAAACGTTCACAGCGTCGTAGTCGCCAGCGACGTTGGGTGTGAACATCACCAGGCCGGCGTCGGTGGCTGCGAAGAGCCTCGTGCCGCCGACGCCGCCCTGAACGGGCAGGTTCGCGTCGTACCAGGCGACCACCTGCGTCGCATCGGTCGGTGTGTTTGAGGCAAGGCCGACATCGGTGATGCGGAAGGTGTCCGTGCCCGTCTGCACGATGGCCACCGTGCCGCCGCCGACGCTCGCGTAGCCGAGCACAAGGCTTTCACTCGTGCCCGCCGCCGCTCCGAGTGGCGTTGGCCGCTCTGGTGTCAGCCCGCCCTGCGGGGCGTACACCTGGCGCGCGGTGTTGACGGTGATGAGATCCTCAGCCTGAATGGTCAGCGGCTGGGCCTGCTCGTCGAATTCCTGGGTGAACAACAGATCGCTGAAGAGGCCGCCATCAACGTTGAAGATCCTCTGGCTCACCATGGTGTTGATGACATCAAAGCCATCGATCACGCCCGCGAAGACGGTGAAGCCGCCGTTCTGGTTGTCGAGGTTGGCCGAGTTGTCGTTGAGATTGAAGAAGAACTGGTTGGTAGCGCTGTTGGGGTCGCCGCCCTGCTTGGCCATGGCGACCGTCCACCTGAGGTTGGAACGGTTGAACTCATTGACCACGGGCGGCTGCGTCGTCACCGCGCTGTAGCCGAAGAGACCGTTGGGGAACCCGGTGCCGGGCTGGATGAAGGGCGTTCCCTGCGCGTCATAGCGGAACGCGCCACCCTGCAGCACGAAGTCGTTGCTGCCGCTGCCGGCAACCGGGTCGTTGACGCCCGGGACATCGTCGATGATGGCGCGATGGAAGAACGTGCCGTCGTAGTCGCCGCGGTTTACATAGCCCAGAAAGTTGTCGACGGTCTGCGGCGCGGTATCAGAGTAAAGCTCAAGGAAGATGCTGCCGTAGGTCGTGTCGAGTTCGACGACCGGGTAGCTCGGATCCGTTGGCACCGCGGAGAGAAGGGTGCGCTGTTCGAGGGCATCAAGGCTGACAACGGCTGAGAGATCGCTACGCATCAAGAGTGCTCCATCAATCAAGCGGCGACAACAGGTTCTGCGGATCATCGAAAGGCCGGTCTCGGCCGCTTACGCAGCCTCACGTACTTCTCGCCCCCGACGCCTTCTTGGCCCCCCGGCCTTCCAGCCAGAGGTCCATACCGGGCTCCCGCGTGTCAGGGAGCCATCAGTTGCTGATCATTCGCACGCCGAGGCCGGATTGACGCATGGAGACCGAGAAGAAATGACCCTGCGATGCCGTGGGCGTTGTGTGTGCGTTTGGTACAGCCCGGATCGCCGGGCGATTGCCCTTCTCAGCGGGCTTCGAGCGGACGAAGGACCTTGCTGCTGGATGCGGGGGCGTGCCAGCCTCACTGTGGTAGCATCGGTCATGCTGCCTGTTCTGTTCCAACGATGGCTTGTCTGTGCTGTGCTGGGTGTTTCCTCGTTGGCAAGCGGCCAGGATGTTCCACCCGAGGCGTTGCCATCCGGTGAACCACCCGCCCAAACGGACGCCGCGGAACCTGCCGCCGACGATGCCCAGCAGCCGGACCCGCTGCTGGCGTCCCCCCGATCGACCATTCTGGCGTTCGTTGAGGCCATGCAGTCCTACGCCGAGGCCAGGGATCCGGACGATCTCGACCGGGCCCTGCGCACGCTGGCGGTGGCTGATGCGACGACCGCAGCGGGCGTTGAGGAAGCAAGCCAGTTGTATGCCGTGCTGCTCCGGCTCGGGGATCTTGCCTCGATCCCCGAGAACGCACTTCCGGAGTCGATGGCCAAGGAGGATCGCGAGTTTCTGCTGTACCCCGCGACGTCGGCGTACCTGCGGCTCAATCTCGATGGGCACACTGCGTTCCAGCGCGTTGCGCCGGACGGCCGGATCGCGCTGAACCGCGATGACCTCGGGCAGTGGCGTTTCAGCGACCGAACACTCGACGAGGTGGGTCAATTGCTGACCGCTGTGGAAGGGATCGAGATTCGCAGCGGGGGCGAAGAGGTGCTTACACCGGCGCAGTGGATCCGTCGCCACATCGTCCCCGCGAGCCTGAAGGAAGGGCGGCTGCTCCGTATCGAGTACTGGCAGTGGATCGCCATCGGCTGCGTGCTGCTCGTGGGTTTCACGGTGGACTGGCTCATTCGTGCGCTGCTCTCGGTCACGGGTCGTTTGACGCTGCGAACCAAGGGTTCCTGGCCAAACGACCGCATCCTTAAGAACACCGTTCGCCCATTTGGTCTCTTTGCCTCGGCGTTGGTGTTCTACTTCGGCGTTGATCTGATCGGTCTGCCCGCCGCCTTTGTGCTCGTTGCCCGGATCGCGGTGACGGTCTTCCTTGTGCTGGCGGGGGTGCAGGCGGCGCTGCGGATCGTCGACCTTGTCGCGGACTGGTTTGAGCGACGGGCAGCCGAGTCGGAGTCCAAGCTCGACGACGTTCTCGTGCCGCTCTTTCGCAAGGTCGCCAAGGCCATCATCTTCATCATGGCGGCGATTTCGATCGCCGAGTATCTCGAGCTTCCGTACATCCCGCTGCTCAGCGGCCTTGGGATTGGTGGTCTGGCCTTCGCGTTTGCGGCCAAGGACACCGTGGAGAACTTCTTCGGGTCGATCGCGGTCATTGCCGACCGGCCGTTTGAAGTGGGCGACTGGGTGGTGATCGATGACACCGAGGGCACCGTCGAATCACTCGGGCTGCGCTCCACACGCATACGGACCTTCTACAACTCACAGATCACGGTCCCCAACGCCGAGCTGGTGCGCGCACGCGTCGACAACTACGGCAGGCGGAACATCCGGCGCTACAAGACGCTGCTGAACCTCGCGTACAACACGCCGCCGGCGCGGATCGAGGCCTTCTGCGAGGGCATCCGCGAGTTGATTCGCCAACACCCGTACACCCACAAGGAGAGCTATCACGTCTGGCTCAACCAGTTCGGTGCGCACTCGCTCGATGTGCTTGTGTACATGTTCTTTCAGACGCCCGACTGGGCGACCGAGCTGCGTGAGCGTCACCGGCTCATGCTCGACATTCTCAGGCTCGCCGACCGGCTTGAGGTAGAGTTTGCGTATCCGACGCAGACGCTGCACCTTCGCCGGGCAGGGCAGGACGTCGCAGCGGCAAGCCCCGTTGATGCCCACCCCGATACGGAAGCCGAGGCGAGGCAGGCCGGGCGGTCGCTTGCTGCCCAGATGGTCGCCGATGTGTCAGTCCATGAGCGCACGGCAGAACCCGTGAGGTTTGAAGCACCGCCTCCGCCGATGCTCGCCCCGGCCGATACGCCTTCACCCCCACCGTCTCGCCGGAGACTTTTCGGTCGCCGCAAGCCATGACTCGATGGCGGCGTTGCGTCGAGAGCGGGCTGCCTCGGTCATTTCTCGGCGAAGAGCGCCTCGACGAAGGTGTCCGGGTCGAAGGGCTGGATGTCATCCGGGGTCTCGCCCACGCCGATGAACTTGACGGGGATGTCCGTGGCTTCACGAACCGCAACCACGATGCCGCCCTTGGCTGTGCCATCGAGCTTGGTGAGCATGATGGCGGTGACCCCGGCGGCTTCCCCGAAGGACTCGGCCTGCCGAAGAGCGTTCTGCCCGCTGGTGGCATCGAGCACAAGCAGCACCTCGTGCGGGCCGCCCTCAACCTGCTTGCCCACGACACCCGCGATCTTGCTGAGCTGCCTCATGAGTGGGTCCTGGGTCTGCAAGCGGCCGGCGGTGTCGAGGATCACGACGTCGACTCCCCGCGCCACGCCTGCCCGGCAGGCATCGAACGCGACCGCTGCGGGGTCACCCCCCTGCTGGCCCTTGACGATGTCCACCCCGAGGCGCTCCGCCCATATTTCAAGCTGGCGCACAGCACCTGCGCGGAAAGTGTCACACGCCCCGAGGAGCACGGTCTTTCCCTCTCGCTGCAACAGCCTCGTGAGCTTGGCGATCGAGGTCGTTTTGCCCACGCCATTGACGCCGGTGACGAGGATGACGCTCGTGCCGGTCTGCGCCAGTGCGAGTTGCCGGTCCGCCGCAGGCCACATGTTGGCAAGCTCTCGCTTGAGGTAGCCGAGCACGTCGTCACCGCTCTGAATCTCCCGGCTCCGATACGCTGCGCGAAGCTCAGCCATGAGGCGGGTGGTCGTGCGCACACCGAGGTCACCCTCGATCATCTGTTTCTCGAGCGCATTGAGCAGGTCATCATCGAGTTGCCGCCCGCGCAAGAGCGAGCGCAGCGATGAAACGAACCCCTCTCGGGTTCGGTCCAGCCCCTTTTTCACCGCGCTGATGGCGCTCTTAAAGAGGCTCAAGGCAGTTCCTCCGCGATCGAGGATGGCGCATCGGGGGCTGTTGAGGCGGCGGGGTTGGTGGTGTTTGCATCGGCCTGCATGCGTTTGAGGACACGATCGAGCAGCCCATTGACGAAACTCGATGACTTCTTGCCGCCGAAGACCCGTGCGAGTTCGACCGCTTCGCTGACGGCGACCTTGGGAGGCACCCTGCCAGAGGTCAACTCGAAGTGTCCGAGCCTGAGGGCTGCCCGGTCGGCGCTGGCCTGCCGATGCGCTGGCCACTGCGGGGCGAGCATGGCAAACTCACGGTCGGCGTGATCTCGCGCGGCATAGGCCGCTTCTGCCAGGGCAAAGGCCTTATCCCTCTCGGCGGGGGTGAAGTCCTCGAGGTCATCGAGCGACTGTCGAACCTCGCCGTTGTCAGGTCCGCCGCGTGCGTCCATCTGAAAGAGCGTCTGGAAGGCCAGTCTGCGGATGGCTCGTGGAGATGCCACTAGAGGCCACCCTTCGCTTTGTCAGAGGGTTCGAAGACGAGTGGCAGAACGACACCCGGGCGGCAGCCACCGCTGCGGATGACGTGGAGTTGGATCAAGGTCGCGAGCAGAGCCCTGGCGGATTCTCCGCCCTTGTCGCCGCCGCCGGCGGTGACGGGCCGGGCTCGCTTCTGAGCCTGCTCGAGCGTGTTGCAGGTCAGGACGCCAAACCCGACGGGCACACCGGTTCGCATCGCGATGGCGGTCAGCCCGTCCGCAACGGCGTGGTTGATGAAGCGATCGTGCTCCGTTTCGCCCTTGATGACGCAGCCCAGCGCCAGGACGCCCTCGAACTCGCCGCACTCCGCCAGAGCGGCGGCAATGACCGGCAGTTCGTACGCACCGGGCGCGTCGATGACCGCCGCGGACGGAAGCACAGCCCGGGCACCTGCGAGCAGATCATCGGTCACGGTTCGGTTGTATCGGCTCACCGCGATGGCTGTACGCCATGAGCGTCCGTCGGATGCTGAACGGGGAAAGTCGGCCATTACGACCAGCGTAGGTCGGCGGTGTCCCCCTCGATCGATGCCCAAGTCTGTTCTGCCGTAGGCTCTGGGCCATGCCGAGCGTTCTCGAGCAACTGATGCCTTATGTGCGGGTCACGCGTGTGTCCTCAGCCTTTGCCGCGGTGGGCAGCGTGTGGTTTGTCGTGCTCTGGAGCCGCCGCGTGGAGCAGGAGGCAGCCACGGCGATACTCATGGAACTCCCGCTGTGGGGGGCTCTGCTGTCGTCCGCAGCGGCATCGATCGGGCTCTTCGGGCTCAGCGCCTGCATGAACGACCTGATCGACGCGAGGCGAGACCGGGCCTACGGCAGCGACAGACCGATCGCTACGGGCCGAGTGAGCCTGGATGCGGGGGCTTACGTCGCGGTGCTGGCGATGATCGTGGCCGCGGCGGGCGCCGCGCCCCTGGGCTCGGCGGCGCTGCTGCTCACCCTCGGGGTTGCAGTGGCCATCCTCATCTACCACGTCGTGGGGCGGTTCGTGCCCGCGATTGGCCTCGCAATGGTCGGAGCGATCGTCGCGGGGCAGATGATGGTTCCCAACGTCCATTTGCGGTTCATGTGGCCCGTGTGGCTCGTGGTGACGCACACGCTGCTGACGTTCGGCCTGGCCCATGTGCTGGGCCGCAAGGTGCCGCCGCTGTCGGCGCGAGCCATTGTGGCGGCGATCATGGGATGGCTGGCGTGGTCGGCTGCGATCCTCTGGCTTGGCTGGCACCGCTCGATCACTGATGCTGTCGTGACCGGCCCCGTCGGTCCCCAGCCTTTGGTGTTCACATCGCCGACGCTCTGGCCGCAGTGGGTCCCACTGTCGGCGGCGATACCCCCGGCTGTTTCGGCGTTGCTCTTCTGCGGCGTCGTGGCGCGCAAGGTTGCCACCGCTGGTGGACGCGGGCCGAGGCTTGGCCAGCGCATTGTGCGCTACGGCACAGCGTGGCTGCCCGCCCACGCCGCGGCGTGGATGATCGGGATCGGAGCCTGGGGCGAGGCTCTCCTGCTGGGTGTGCTGACCGCTGTGGGCGTCTTCGGCATGACGACGCTCAGGGAGGCGTACGCCCTCAGCAGCCAGCCAGTCGGCTACCGGCTGTGAAGAAAGCTGTGGCGAACTCAACGCTGCTGCTAGAAGAGTTCGAGGGCGTAGAAGATCGCGGTGAAGAGCAGGTCGGCGATGACGATTGCGACGATGCACTCGACGACCGTCTTGGTCGTGGCGTTACCGACACCCTCGGCCCCACCCTCGACATTCAGGCCGTTGCGGCAGGCAATCAGGCCGATGAGCATCCCGAACACGGTGCCCTTGAAGACGCCCGTGACGAAGTCCATCACGCTTACCTGCGCAAGCAGGTTGTTGATGTAGGTCTGACCGGGAATCTCCAGGAGCGTCACGGAGATCAGGTATCCACCAAGCAAAGCAAGCACATCGGCATAGACCGCCAGAACCGTCATGCTGACGATCGTGGCGGCCACGCGCGGCACCACGAGGAAACGAACTGGATTGATGGCGTGGGCTTCGAGCGCTTCGATCTCCTCGCTGACCTTCATCGTGCCAAGCTCGGCGGCGATCGCTGCGCCGGCAAAGCCCGTCAGCACGATCGCGCCGATCAGCGGGCCGAGTTCGCGGAGCACGGCCTCACCTATGACGCGGCTCACCTCACTCTTTTGCCCGAAGTCATCGAGCGGCTGGGCGAGCTGCATCGCGAGAATCACGCCAACCGCACCGCTGACGAGCGACACGATCAGGATCGAACGAACACCTACGCGGACGATCTGCGCGACGATGTGCTGCGTGCCGACGGACACACCGGGAGTGGTGACCGCTGCGGCAAACCTGTAGATCGTTTCGAAGAGAAGCAGTGTGACGGTGCCCGCGTGGTGAATCACGCGCGTCAGGAAGGGCACCGGCCAGACACGGCCCAGCGCTGCCAAGAAGCCTCGTGATGGAGCCGGCGTGGGAGCCTCAGCCATAGGAAACGATCATCCCTCAAGAGCGCTGTCGGAGCTGTCAGCAATTTCGAAGAAGAGGTGCAGCCGAGCGATCTCAAACACCGCTTTGACCTTGGGCGTCAGGCCGCAGAGCACCAGTGGGACTTTCTGCCCGCGCGCGTTGCGGGCGGCTTCAACGAGCGTGGCCACGCCCGAGCTGTCCATGTACTCGACCTGTTGAAGGTCGATCACGAGCTTGTCAGGCCGATCCTGAAGGGCCTCTCTCAGCGAGGAGCGGAGGGCCGCCGAGCGGCTCATGTCCACGTCTCCCTCGGGCCTGAGCACCGTTGATGAGCCCCGCTGCTCGGTGGCGATGTTGAACTGCGTATCCCGACTCATCAGACGATCTCCCTCGCAGCGTGCGTCCACGCCTTTGCCAAACTGCCTGCACGATGATTCATGCGTGTGCAACGGTTCATGCCTGCGTGTCCTCGACGGGAACCTGCTTGAGTGCCTTGAACAGGGTCAGCTTCATGCCCTGCCGATCACGCGCTTCGTACTCGACCTCATCCATGACTTCTTTGATGATGTGGACGCCCAGGCCACCCGGCCTGACGTCGTCGAGGTCCCGCCCCTTGATGACGGCGGGGTCGACCTGCCGAGCCTCGTCCTCGATCACGATCAACATGCCCGACTCAACGCCCTCGTCTGGCGCCGGGCGGCTGGGCCACACGCTTACCCAGATGGGTCGGTCCGTGGCTCGGTCGTAGCCGTGGCGGATGACGTTGCAGAGGGCTTCATCAACCGCCAGAGCGATCTGGGAGCAAGCCATTTCGTCGAAGCCGAGGCGTTGGGCGATGGCTGCGATCAACTGCCTGGCGCCGCTCAGGTAGATCGGATCCGAACGCACTTCCATGTAGACGTGTGGCTTGGTGTCAACCATCGTCGCCCACCCTCCGCTGGTCACCGGTTCTGGACTCGGCACGCACCGATGCCTGAGCATCGTTGGTGATCGTTGCAGGCACAAGCTCACCCGCCTCGTAGGCCTGCTGGAGCTTCCGAATGGCCTCGCGTCGCTGCGCCCAACTCGCCGCATGGTCGAACTCGATCGGCCTTCCGATGATCCACTCGATCGCGTTGGCGGCGATGAGCCGCGTCGCCGGGTCCTCGCTGTCCAGAAGCGCGATCAGGTCCGGAATGGCCTCGGCGTCCTGGGCATTGGCAGCCCTGACCGAGGCATCGATCCGGGCCCCGGGGACGGGCGAGTCAAAGCCCATGGGTATGGGCACGCAGGCTGCGCAAGCCGTTGCCATCAGGAGCCCCACCGCCTGCGACCGGACGCGGGGGTGCGGCCACGGGCGAGTGCGAACACCCGGAGCCCTCTTGCCGAGATGGAAACGTCTGGCCCGCACGGCGTCATGGTACACGCCGGGGCCTCTCGGGACGCGATTCGGTCCCGGGCAGCACCCGGCAAGCGGTCGACGTCGCACCGCTTGCTCGCTAACGTCCGGATCCCTGTCTTCGATGATCGTTGCCATACACCTTGTCCGAGCCCCGCAGCAGTCCTTCTCAGACGCTTCTCTTCGGTATCGGCTTTGAACCACGCCCACGTGCAGGATGTCCACCCCATGATCAACCACCTGCCTCATGATGAGGTTGTCCCCGTCATCGATCTGGGGTCGCAGACCGCCCAGTTGATCGTGCGCCGCCTTCGCGACGAGGGCGTCTTCTCCGTGCTGGTCAGTCACGACGTTCCCGCCGAGACGATCGCCCAGATGAATCCCAAGGGCATTGTGCTCTCGGGCGGGCCGGCCTCGGTCTTTGCCGAGGGTGCTCCCGCGTGCGACCCGGGCCTCTTGAAGCTCGGGGTGCCGGTTCTCGGGATCTGCTACGGCATGCAGTGGGCGTGCCAGACGCTCGGTGCGACGGTACGCCAGGCAGACCACCGCGAATTCGGGCGAGCCACGCTCTCCATCGATCCCGGGGATGGTGATGAGTCGGTCCTGCTGGCGGCTGTGCCCGACGGGACCACGGTCTGGATGTCTCATGGCGACCAGATCTCGGATCTCCAGGCTGCGCACCTCATGCCGCTGGCCTCGACGCGTTCATGCCCCTTTGCGGTTGTTGCTTCGACCGATGAAGAGGTTCGCTTCCATGGCGTGCAGTTCCATCCCGAAGTGACGCACACGCCTCATGGCGTGGACATGCTGCGCAACTTCCTCTTTGGTATCTGCAAGTGCGAGGGCGGCTGGCGGATGAGTGAGTTCGCCGACCATGCCATTCAGGAGATTCGTCAGCAGGTCGGAGACGCCCATGTTGTCTGCGGCCTGTCAGGCGGGGTTGACTCATCGGTCGCTGCTGCGCTCCTGAGTAAAGCCCTCGGGGATCAGTTGACGTGCGTCTTTGTCGACACGGGGATGCTCCGCAAGAACGAACGGCTGTTGGTGGAACGCACGTTCCGCGATCACTTCCGCATTGATCTGCGTGTCGCCGACGCCGAGGAAGAATTTCTGCGTGATCTCGAGGGCATCGATGATCCGCAGGAGAAGCGCCGCCTGATCGGGCATCGGTTCATTGAGGTCTTCAAGCGGTATGCCAAGGACATTCCCGATGCGCGTTTCCTTGCGCAGGGCACGCTCTATCCCGATGTGATCGAATCGGGACATTCACTGGCGGGCAAGGCGGCGGGCATCAAGCTTCACCACAACGTGGGCGGTCTGCCCGCGGAGCTTGGCTTCGAGCTCGTTGAGCCGCTTCGGGATCTGTTCAAGGACGAGGTGCGCAGGCTTGGTGAGGTGCTCGGCGTGCCCGAGCAGATCGTGTGGCGTCATCCCTTCCCGGGGCCCGGTCTGGCGGTGCGCATCCTTGGAGATGTGACCAAGCCCAAGCTCGATCTGCTTCGGGAGTGCGACGAGATCCTGCTCGAAGAGATCGTCGCAGCAGAGCTCTATCGCCGGACGAGCCAGGTGTTTGCGGTGCTTCTACCCGTGCAGTCCGTGGGCGTCATGGGCGATGGGCGGACGTACGAGTCCGTGGTCGCCATTCGGGCTGTGGAAACCCAGGACTTCATGACGGCGGAC
>CAZSBR010000015.1:8731-21979 GCA_964605165.1 uncultured Phycisphaeraceae bacterium | reverse complement strand
TCCGGAGTCTTCGCAGCGTTGGCGATCGTGACGGGGTCGATCCTCATCATCGCTGAGATCGTGCTCATCACGCTGATGCTCGTGCTCGATGAGAGCCCCGAGCGTGAACTCTCGCTTCGGCTCATTGCGATCACACTGCCGTTCATGCCCGCGGTGTGCGCTTCGGCGGTCCTCGGCGGCGTGCTGCATGCGCATGGGCGATTCGTCCCCTCGGCCGCGGCACCGGTCCTGCTGAACCTGCTGCTGATCGCTGCAGCCCTGCCGGCCCTGCTCCTGCCCTCGGACAAGGCCCCCACCGCGGAAACCACGGCGTACATGATGGCCGCTGCTGCCGTCGTCGCTGGCGTCCTGCAAGTCGCGTGGGCGTTGATAGCCCTCCGCGGCCGCGTCGTCTGGACAACCAAGATCAGCGCTGCGCGTGAGGAACAACGCGAGGTCGTCAAACGCTTCGGCCCGGTGGCGTTGGGCATGGGCACGCTGCAACTCAATACGCTGGTCGATACTTTCATCGCGATGGTGCCCATCTGGATCGGGCCGGTCGTGCTCGGCCTGACCTATCCGCTCGATGAAGCCTCTAACGGCATCCTCGGCTTTACGCAGCGGCTCTACCAGTTCCCGCTCGGAGTCTTCGGCATCGCGGTGGCAACCGCTGCCTTTCCCGCGCTGGCCCGATGGGCCGTGGCCAACGACACCGCGAGGTTCATCCAGACCATGCGCGATGCGCTGCGCCTCTCCCTCTTCATCGGGCTGCCCGCCTCCGCCGGGCTTGTGCTCGTGCGGCATGACCTTGTCAGCGTGCTCTTTGGCGGCGAGGGCAGCGCCTTCAGCGCCGACGGTCTGAGCAGGTCCGCCGCTGTGCTGCTTGGCTATGCGCCGGCGGTCTGGATCTACGGCCTCAACCATGTGCTGAATCGCGCGCTCTACGCAAGGGGTGACACCGCAGGCCCCACACGCATCGCCATCATCGCCATGTGCGTCAACCTCGCCCTGAACCTGGGCCTCATCTGGGTGCTGGGCGAAGCCGGACTGGCATGGTCCACCGCCATCGCAGCCCTGCTGCAGTTCATCCTCCTCGATCGCCTTGTCTCACGAAGGCTCGAGGCACCCGCGACCCGATCGACCCAGTGCCTTGCCGCAGCCCTTCGCATCGCGGGGCTCACGCTCTTGATGGCACTGGCGGTCGTGGCCTCACAGTTCGTCGCAGGCCGGCTGGCGACGGCTCTCGGTCTTGAGCCTTGGTGGTCGTGGGTGGCTTCGCTTGGCCTGAGTGTTGCTGTGGGTGTGATCGTGTTCGCAGGCGGCGCTGCGCTGATGCGAAGCCCCGAACTCGCCATGCTGCTCCGGCGCTCCCGACCCGGCGCAGAGCCGCCCGCTGAAGCAGACGCATCCCAAGCAGAAAAGCCCCCCATAGACGCTTCATGATCAGACCTCGTCGAATCCCACGCCTCCCGGCGTTGCTCGCAGGCGCACTGCTTGCCGGCGGGTGCGCACCAATGACCGAACTGCGCACGAGCGCCGATGCCGCGTCGCACTCGCTCCACCAGCATGTCACGCGCCTGACCGATCGCGCGATGGGACGCACAAGCCCCGCTGTACTCCCCGAGCCAGTGAAGGTCGAGATCCCGATGGAAGTGACCCGCTGATGGCACGCACACAGCTTGCTGACAGGACGATCGTCATTACCGGTGCCTCCAGCGGCATTGGCCTCGCCACCGCCCTGGCGTGCGCAGCCAAGGGCATGCGGGTGGCACTCGCAGCCCGCCGCGTGCCGCTGCTGGAAGCTGCCCAGGAGCGGCTGGCCGCCCGAGGCGTGCGTTCAATCGCCATGGCCTGCGATGTCACAAGCCGGGACGACTGCGAGCGCCTGATCCAGCGCACCGAAGAGGAACTCGGGCCGATCTACGCGGTGTTTGCAAACGCGGGCTTTGGTGAGCAGATGCCCGTGCTGCCGGACATCGATGCGCATCAAGCACAGTTCGATGTGAACTTCTGGGGCTCGCTGCGGGTAATCGCGCCCGCGGTTGAACGCATGCAACGACGGGGCGAGGGGCACGTGCTGCTCTGTTCAAGTTGTCTGTCCAAGATCGGTATGCCCTACTACGCGGCGTACTGCGCGACCAAGGCGGCCCAGGATCACTTTGCGCGCGCGATGCGGCATGAGCTCAGACCTGCGGGCATCGCCGTCTCCAGCGTGCACCCCGTGGGCACCGAGACGGAATTCATGGAGCGCCTGCGCGAGCGGAGCCCCAAGGGTCTGCTCGCCACCGGCGGCAAACGGCGATTCGTTCAATCCGCTGACCGCGTCGCGCAGGCTGTCCTGTCATGCCTTGAACGCCCCCGAGGGGAGGTGTGGACAAGCCTGCCAGCACGCCTGAGCCTTGCAGCCGCGGTCGCGGTGCCCGGTCTGGCCGACTGGGCCATCGCCAGAAGCCTGGCTGGTCGTGAGAAACGCGCCGACGCCCGGGACCACACGGGCCACGATCTCACGGCTGACGAATGAGAAGCACGACGGCGTGCGCCTCGACCGCCCGGCCCTGCCCCACTGCATCCACCTGCTCGTGCGTCTTGCCCTTGACGTTCACACAGGCTGCTGCCACTTGGAGCAAGGCGGCAATGTTTGCGCAAATCTCGCCTTTGTGCGGGCTGAGTTTGGGCGACTGGAGCACCACGGTGGTGTCGACGTTGGCAATGAACCACCCCGCTGCGCGCACCCTGCGTGCCGCTTCGGCCAAAAAGGCGCCCGAATCGGCCGCCTCGTGCCTCGGATCGTCATCCGGAAAGAGCTGACCGATATCGGGCTCACAGATCGCACCAAGCAGAGCGTCCGTGATCGCGTGGTAGAGTGCGTCGCCGTCAGAACGCGCCACGGGCCCCCTGTGGTGCTCGAGCCTCACGCCGCCCAGAATGAGCTGTCGGCCCCGTCCCAGCGGCCTGCGAGCCTCGAGGCGATGCAGGTCATACCCATGGCCAATCCGCATCGCTGGCAGGCCCACCACATCCTCGGTGAGGTCCCGCGGTGGGTGTCGCTCGTAGAACCTCGACGTGTCATTCTCCCCGGCTTCAGCCATGGGGCCGAGTGTACCGATACGCTGTGAGGCGTTCGTCCCGTTTACGGGACTCACCCAGGAACCCGCCGCTCGTCACGAGCGTTCTGGTTGTACAGCCCGTGCACACCCGCAGGGGCGCTCGGAGATTCTCGGCATGCGACAGCGTCTACGGTCCACTCTGCTTCTCGCCACACTCGCTTCGATCACAGCCATGCCCGGCTGCGGGGTTGCTTACCGCAATTGGTACGACCCGGGGGGATCCGGCGCGTCCATCGATGAGTTCACCTATTGGTCCGAGCCCCATATGCCACAGTCGGTCGAACTGATCGACCTCCGCACGGGTGAGACCCTGTTCGCGGTGGACATCCCGCCAAGGCAGCAGTTGGTCGTCAAGTTCGTCCGTGACCACGGCGAAGAGGACGCATGGATGCCCGACCTGATGAAGTGGGAGCTGATGCCCCGCGGCACCAAGCGCGGGCAGCTGGACAACTCCATGCCCGTGCCGCCAAGCTACAGCCGCAGGCTCGATGTAGCGCTGCGCAACACGCCCGAGCAACCCCAAGCCGAGCGGTACACACAGCAGATGCCAGCACAGCCCGCCACGCCGCGGCCGGCTGCGGAGCTGGAGCCCGCCTCGACCCAGCCATCTTCAGATGTCGCGGAGCAGATGACCGCGCCCGAGCCTGCGATGGACATGCCGCCCGAGCCGGTCATCGAACTGCCAGACGACCAGCCCGCAACCGGACGACCTCAGCAGAGCGGCCAGCAACCGGGACAGATGACCCCGGTTCCCGCGCCCAACTGATCCCCGCCGCGTGCTCTGAGCAGCGTCTTCCTCAGCCGCCTGCCCGCACCGACCAGCGCCTCACCCCTGGGGCGTGATGTCGTCGGTGATGGCCAGCGGCGGGATCTGATCTTCCGTGCGCGCAAGCTCGAACAGTTCCTCGAACTGACGGAGCTTCAGACGCACCGGCCGCAACTGGCTCAAAAGCACGACGCGCTGGTCGCGAAGCTCGCCCGGGCTCAGGCCGATGAGATCGACCTGCGTGAGGATCTCGTCCAGAGCCTGGAGCGCCTCCAACGCTTCCCGATGTTCATCGCCGCTGTCGATGATGAACGTCAGGAGTGAATCGGCGTCCCACGTCTCGGGCTGCTCGGTCTCGGCCCAGTCATCCACCGCATCGTTCAGAGCATTGCGGAGGCGGAACAGCGGCCGATCGAGGTCCTGCACGTCGTCGGCCTGTTCGCTCGAGCCGAACAGCAGCCGCTGGGCGACATCCACAACGACCTGCACCGTCTCGTCGTTCAGACGCTGGGCCGTCACTTCCTGGCGGCGGGTCTGCTCATTGACATCGTTGTAGTCCGTGTAGATGGACCGGCCGATCAGGCCCTGGCGGAGCACTTCGTCGTTGGCGTCACGCGCAAACACGCCGAGGTTCTCGAGCACATCCTTCTGGCTCTGGCTCACGCTCGCCGACTGGCTCACCTCATCGCCCTCGCTGGCGCGGGGCACCGCACCCGCGATCGACTGCGAGACGTTGGTGTTCGTCGAACCCTCGGACCGCAGGTCAAGACCCAGTGACAGCACAGCGACATTGACATCATCGATGGCGCGCGTGGCAAAGCCCGAGAGTGACTCGGTCGTGCCGCCACCATCGAGCGTTGCAAGCGTTACCTGGCCGCCGCCGACGGGCAGCACACCGACATCGCCATTGAACTGGATCGCGTTGGCTGCGATGAAGTCCGTGCCGAGGTCGGGCGAGAGAATGCCGCCGGATTCCAGCACCTGCGCACCATCACGCGAGAGAATGAGGATCGAGGGCACATTGACGAAGATGGACTCGCCGCTGGTCAGATCGCCGACGATGGCCTGACCAGACGTGCTCGCAGCACCGGCCAATGTCACCGAGTTGATCGACAGCTCGCCAAGAACCGTGAACTTCTCGTTGAGGCCCATGCGGAAGCTGTCGGTCGTCTCGATCGTCAGGTCCGTCGGCGCGATGATGGTGGCCACCGTGGGCACCGTTGTGTGACCCGCCCGAGCCCCGCCATCGCCCGGCACCGGGCTGAAGCGCGGATCAACGTTGAGGTTCAGCACGTTCAACGGCCCGAAACCGGACAGGTCCGTTGAGCCCACAGCGTTGGCGGCCAGACCCACGTCGTTGCCAAGGAAGATCTTGGGTACGAGCGAGCCCGATGCCTCGAGGTTGGTCAGCAGCGTCAGCGACGAACCCGCCTCAATCGAACCGACGATCACGTCCGTGAAGACGATCGAGTCCGGGCTCAGGGCTGGCAGCGGCTGGCGGTCGCCGAACTCCGCCACCGACGCCGGCACGAGCTGAGAGCCCGCACCGTTGCGATCGCCCGTCACGCGGATGATCGTCTCGCCCGCAACCGTCACCGGCTGATCGAAACGGACGCCTGTCGCGCTGACGAGCTCCGCATCCACGAAGTCGACACGGCCCGTGCCCTCCGTCGAGAACCCGGCCAGCGGGCTCTCGTCAGAACCGATCGCGCCGACCAGCGTGGCCGACTCTGACGCGGTCACAACCAGAGTCCGCGGCGACCCATCGTTGAGCACACCCGACAGCAGGCTCACGTTGGGCCCGGTCAGCGTGACGCTGTCGGCCCGCAACTGAACCGCCGAACCGAAGAACATGTCCGTCGCCGTGGTGACATTGGTGGAGATCGCCGTGAAGCCCGCTCCGCTCTGGGTCAGCGGACCCGCGAGCGTGAACGAAGCGCCGGGCAGGATCTGCCACTCGCCGCTGTTGGTCACCGTCATGCCGCCGGTGAGCGTCGTCACCGGAGCGTTGGTGACCATGTCCTGCGTCACGATGTCGATCGTGCCGGCGGTGAGCGGGCCGCTCGAGAAGCTGGTCGTATCGAGCACGTTGAGCGCCCCGACCGGCCCGACGTCACCAAGCTCTGCGATGAAGACCGTCGCGCCTTCAAGGCTCAGGTCCACGGACGATTCCGACCCGCTGTTGACGCTGCCACCGAGGTTGATATCCCCCCCGGCGTCGATGAGGGTGTCGGCGTTGAGGGTGAGCGACCGCTCGACCGTCAGGTCCTGCCCGGCAAGCATGTCGCCTGTGAGGGTGACATCGGCTGCGTAACGCTGGAAGCCCGCGGTGGTCACGCTCTGCACTGCCGCGCTCTGCCCGATCAGATCCAGGCTTGCCAGCGGCACGAGCGAACCGATGTCGCCATTGAAGGTGCTGGTGTTGAGCGCGGTGTTGACGAACAGGTTGAACGGCCCGTTGACCGGCCCCTGCACAAGCAGACGGCCGTTGGTCAGGAGGTTCGTATCACCCACCAGCGTCACTGCGTTGTTGAACGTCAGACCACCCTCAGCGTCGGAGGCGGAGTAGGAACCTGTCAGCACAGCATCGCCGGCATAGTTCTGAGCACCCGTGCTCAGGACCGTGACGAACGTGAGCAGCGAACCGGTGGCGTCAAGCGATGCAAGGTTCGTTTGCGTTCCGAACGGACCCGCCGCGGTGACGAGGCCCGCACCCGCATCGAGCGTGAGCCCGAACGCGCCGTCGGTCTGGCCGATCAGGATGTCGTCGCCGAGCAGAGCCCCGGCAGTCGAGATGCGCACATCGTTCAGCAGCGTGACCGGCCCGCTCAACACGATCGGGCCCGCCTCGGAGGAGGAAAGGTCGCCGTTGAGCGAAGCTGCGCCGGTGTAGGTCTGCGGCCCGGTGGTCTGCACATCCTGAGCCAGGATCGTGCCGGCATTCACCACCACCGAGGTGAGCGGCGCGGGCAGGCCCACGCCCTGCGTGAACGTGACATCGCCGAAGGCGTTGTTGAACACGCCCGCGAAGCCGCCGCTGATCGGGCCATCGAAGAGAATTCGTGTGCCCTCGCCGCCCGACGAGAAAACCGTGTCCACGATCAGGTTCGTGTTGCCCGTGACCGTGATGCTTCCGCCGCGGCTGGCAACGTTGCCTCCCGGGGAGAAGCTGTCGGACGCGAAGACGTTGATGAGCCCCTGTGCCGTCATGGCCTGCGTGTTGACGCGCAAGCCATTCAGATCGACAGCCAGCGGCGCAGCGGTTGCGCCGAGTGGCTGCTCAAAGACGATGTCATTGGCATCGGCGTCCAGTGCGCCCATGCCGTCGGTCATCGCATCGATCGGCCCCGTAACCGTCAGCGTCGCACCCACAGCATTGAGCACCGAGGGCTCGCCGCCAATAACCAGTGCGTCATCGATGAAGATCGGCTCACCCTGCGTGGTGATCGCCCCGACGAGCTTCGTGCCCGCGGTCGAGCCGAGCAGCGTGAGCGAGGCATCGTCAAGGCCCCTCAACTGCTGCTGAATCGTCGCAGAGCCACCCTCGGATGCGTAGCGGATGGTCGTGGGATCGACGAACGTCGCATCACCGATCGTGACCGTATGACCGCCGCTCGCGCGTCCCACGACGATGCTCGAGTAGCCGTTGCGCAGTGCCGCGAGGTCCTGCGTGGTCAGTGTGAAGACCGCCTCGGTGGCATCGGGCGAACCGATGGCCATCGGTGCCATGTCGCTGCGAGGCTGCAGCAGCAACGTGCTCGTGCCACCGACGCTGTCCGCACCGCCCGCGAAGACCACATCGCCCGCGGTGATCGTGAAAGCGTTGCCAGCGAGTTCGAGCCCGCTGAGGAAGGTCGCGCTGGAGCCGCCAAAGGTGGCGGGGGCGAGCACGAACACATCGCTCGTGAATGTCAGGCTGAGCGGAGCGATGAGATCAGTCGCGATCTCGCTGATGCCCGTGCCATCCTGCAGGAACGACGAACCCAGCGTGACAGGGATCGACGGAATCTCGACGAGCCCGAAGTTGGTGATCGTCACGGGCCCGTCGAAGCTGGCGTCGGTCTCGAAGCGGTAGCGGTTGCCGTTGAGATCCGTCGTGCCGAGCACCTCGAGGCCGCCCTCGAAGAGCGTGAGGTCCTGCGTATCAATCTGCGTGAGGTCACCGACGGTGAAGCGCTGACGCGCGGTGACATCCTGCGCCTGGCGGATGGTGATGCTCTGCAGCGGGTCGATGCCGCCAACCACACCCTCGAAGAAGATGCGCTGGGCAACACCCGAATCGAGCGTGAGGGTGCTGCCGCCCTCGCCGCCCGCTGACGAGCCATCGAGCGTGCCGTTGAACGTGATGTTGCCGCCGAAGCCCGGCCCGCTGAAGATCGTCACATCGCCGAAGATCGACGTCGTGCCCGTCAGCGTGATCGGATCGGAGATGGCAAAGATGTCGGAGCCGACATCGATGAACGTCGATTCGAGTTCCACCGATCCATCGGCATTGATATCCGCGAAGACGGCGATCTGGTCGGTGGTCTTCAGATCGACCACGCCATCACCGAAGGTCGTGATGGGCGCATCGATGAAGGTCTCGGAGCCTGACTCCTGCACCAGTCCTCCGACGCGGACCGGTGCATCGATGCTGGTCGTCGCCGCGCTCTCGATGCGCAGTTCGCCAAGCCCGTTGGGCTCACGAGCGCCAACACCACCGCCGCTGACGAAGCTGATGTCACCAACTCCGGCCACAAGCAGCAGCGTCGAGTTGGTCGAGCCCTCGTCGCCGCCAATCAGTTCGCCATCCAGCGCAGCGAACTCGATCGAAGCCCCGGCGGTGGAGCCCTCGCCGCCCGCAGCACGCGTCGTGTCGACGGTGCGATCGCCCACCACGACGACACTCTGGTTGAACGTCACAGGCTGGCTGACCGTGAGGATGTCACCTTCCAGGCGCACAGCACCGCTCAGGCGCGTGGCGCCGCCCTCGATGCGAGCGGTGTCGAGCACCTCGATGTTCGCTGCCTCAACAACGAACCCGCTGGGCCCGGTGAGCAGCACCTCGTCCTCGAAGGTCGTCGTGCCCGCACCGTTGTCCCCGCCGCCGGGCTGCACGCCCTGGCGGAAGGAGGCTGCAGCGAGCGTGCTCTCGAACGTCACGTCGCGCCCGCCCGTGACCATGATGTCACCAAGCCGAGTCGTGTCTCCCACCGCACCCATGATGACGACGTCCGCCTGGTTGCCGAGCGTCAGCATGAGCGCATCGCTCGCCGAAGCGGTGCCGTCCAGCGTCCGCATGAGCCTCAGGCCGCCTGTCTCGAAGCTGCCCGAAGGACCGGTCGTGTTGAAGTCGAACGCACCATCGATCGTGGCCAGACCCAGCACGCGGAGTTCATCGCCGGTGGTGCTCATCTCGCCAAGAAGCACGGTGATACCCGCTGCGGCAGTCTGCAGCGTCAGGTCCGTCTTGAAGTCAAACGTGCCGACCTCGATGCGCGAGGTGCCGTCGACAGCGTCCGCATCACCGATCGTCACCAGCCCGACATTCTCGCTGAACGCCTCGAGCGTCGAGCGCGTCACGAGCAGATCGAGCGAACCATCGACGCCGTCGCCCAGGCCAATGGTGTCGCCCTGCGAGGGCTTGAGCACCACGCCGCCGCTGTTGGGCGTTGCGACGACCGCGCCGAGCACATCGATCACGTCGGCCATGATCGTGAGCTGGCCATCGACGAGGTTGATCGCGGGGTCACCCGCGCTGATCGGCGTGAACGTGGCCGTGCCGCCGTCGGCGAACACCATCACGTCACCACCCGGCACGAGCGTGTACGTGCCGTTGAAGGTCGCGCTGCCCGAGGCCGAGCCGCCTGCGCGGGTGAAGACATCCCCGCGGGCCAGGATCACGCCGCTCTCGAACGCCGTGGCGGAGAACTCCCCGAACGGCTCTGCTGCAGTGCCCACGCCGCCCGCAGGCAGCGCGATCTCAAAGCCGCCCGCACCGGTGCCGCTGGTGAACAGCGTCAGGATCGAGCCGCCGCCCGCGTTGTCGCGGATGCCCGCCGTCGGCGAGAAATCGAGGCTGCGCTGCGTGGTGATGGCTGTGTCAGCGCTCGTGCGCACAAACCCCGTCATCGGGCCGTAGACCATCGGCGATGTGCCGCCATCAAGGTCCAATTGGCCAACATTGATCAGACCTACGCCGTCCGCGGGCTCAAAGATCAGGTCGCCGCCGCCACCCGGGCCGTCAGTCGAGACCGCCAGCACCGCGAGCCTCGAAGACGAAACGGGCTGCGCCGCCTCATCGACCACGCCCACACGCACATCACCGCCTGCGCCGGCTGCGGATGAAGCATCGAGCACGAGCGTGCGATCAGAGCCCTGCGCAAACACGCGAGCACCGGCAAGGTCAATATCGCCCGCACCGCCGCCGGTCGCGATCACGCTGTCCGTCAGCACGCGCAGCGAGCCGCGCACCGTGACCGGCCCAGCAATATCGATCATCGCCGGCAGGTCCACGATGCCCGTCTGCACCGGGCTTGTGCCGGTCGTATCGAGCACAAGCCCGCCGAGCCCCGCCACATCCACAAGGCGGATATCGCCGCCCTGCGCGTCGGCCGCCGAAGCATCGATCTCCAGACGCGATGCCGCATCCAGAGCCTCGATCCGCGAACCCGCAGCATCGAAGACCACGTCGCCCGCATCGCCCGCAAGCCCAGCATGCGTAACGATCAACCGCTCGCCCTCGATGCGAACAACATCGCCGCTCGAGAACGTCAGATCGCCGGTCTCACCAGCATGGGGTGCAAGTGCAATGTCACCCGTCAGCGAGACGCGTTCACCCGCCTCGATCGTCAGGTCATTGATGAACGAGCCCGCGAACACATCGCCCTGCGCATCGACTCCGCCAAGCACGAGCACGCCCGTGCCGCCCGCGCCAGCGGTGCGAAGGGTGAGATCCACACCGGCAGCGCCCGCTGCCAGAGTCGTGCCGCTGAAGTCCGCCATGCCTCCATCGGTATCGATGACCAGCGTCTGCTCGACGAGCGTCAGATCACCTCGGAAGGTCGCCTGGCCATTAATCTCCACAGCGTCCGCAAGCCGGTTGAGGCCCCCGTCGCTTTCAAGCATCAGGCTCGAAAGCGAGTGAGCACCACGCTCCACGCGGCCCAGTGCGATCTCGCCTTCCTGGCCGGTCATCAGGCTCAGCCCGCCGCCCGCCGATCCAGCCTGCAGCGACGAAACGCCCGTCAGATCGATCAAGCCGCCCGCACCCATGTCGGACGGGTCGCCCGCGAGCGACACCGTGGTCACGCCGCTGGCATCAACGAAGAGCGTGCCCTCCGTGAGCACCACGAACCGCGGATCCGCACCATCGAGTTGGACATCGCGGTGGAGGTGCACGTCGGCAGAGCCCACGCCCGCGACGCCGGCGCCCGCCTCCACCTGCACGCCGCTGATGAACGAGCGGACGCCCCCGTTGTCGAAGCTACCCAGGTCGATCCGGCCGCTCTCAAACCCGGCCTCGGATGTCGAGGTCGTCAGCGTGAGCGCGAGATCTGGCGTCATACCACTGAACGTCGCGTTCACCAGGTTGAGCGAACCGCTGTCACCAAGCCCGTCGGCATTGGTATCGATCGTGCGCGATCCAGCGAGGATCACATCGCCAAGGATCGAAAGCCCGCCCTCGATGGCGATGTCGTTCTCGAGCGTCATCTGCCCCGCAGCCAGATTGACCTGGCTGAAGCCGCGGAAGAAGTTCTGCGGCAGGACGATCTCACCGCTGCTGCCGGAGGTCGAAGTCGCATCGATGTTCAGCACGAGCGTGCCCGCGGGCGTCGCGTCAAAGCTCTCGCCACCCTGTGCAAAGCGAACATCGCCCGCATCACCAGGGGTGCCCTCGAGATGCGTGTCGAGCGTGATGGAGTTGCGCACCTCAACATTGGCGAAGATGCCGATATCGCCGCCGCTGGTCAGAATGTCACCAAAGAGCAGCGCCGCATCGCTCGACAACTCAAAGCTCTCGAGCCGGCCATTGGTGCCGATCTCCCCGAGACGCACCAGACGCGGGTTCACGCCGGTGGTATCGATCGCGTCAAGCACCAGACGCTCGCCACCGCTGATCGAACTGCCCTCATCAAAGAGGATGTCGCCATCGGTCGCGACGACCTCGATCGCTCCGCCAGAGGCAGAGTCGAGATCGACCACAAACGTTCCCGAGGCATCGAGATCTGTGACGTTCGCCGAGCCACGGAGCGTCGCCTCCTGCGCATCGATGCGAACCTGGTCGAGGGCGACCTGCTGGCCCATCGCCGGCAGGATGGCCCGCGCCGAAGCAGCCTCGACCGTGAGCGACTGGCCGCCCACACCCACGCCGTTGATACCAAAGTCAACGCCGCTGGAAGCGAGGTTGCCCAGGTCCAGCGCCATCATGCCGAACACAGCAAAGCGTGCATCGCCGCGGAGCACAGCATGACCGGTCAGGCTGCTGGCTTCAATCGCCTGCGAGACGTAGGCAGCGCCCGTGCCGGCGGTGGGCCCGAAGTCCACGCGGCCTGATGTCGCCAGATCAATCAACGCCATCGGAAGAAGATCTGAACCGACCGAACCAAAGAGCTGCATGCCCGCATCGCCCGCATCAATGAGGAGCGACGAAGCACTCGCTGAATCGCCTAGCACATCGCCATCGATCGTCACGAGGCCGCCCGCTGAACCGCCCTCGATCGTGCGGAGCGTCAGGGCAGTCGAACCCTCGAGCGTAACGGGGCCATCGAGTTCGATCGCGCCGCCCGTCGTGGTCAGTGCTGCATCGCTCGTGACCGTCGCCGGACCGACGAGGCGGATCGAGCCATCGCCGCCGCCCGCCGTATTTGTTGCGATCGGGCCACTGATGCGAACCTCGCCGCCCGTGGCCAGCAAGCTCGCAAGACCCGCAGCGGGGCCCTGACCGACATTGGCCGGAAGCGTGATCACGCCCGTACCCGCGTTGATGCTCAGCCCGCCGACGCCATCGCCCGAACTCACGATGCCAAGCGTCGAACTGAAGTCCGCCGGCGAATCCGCGAGCGTGAACGACGTCATCGCCGCCTCGAGGATCATCGGACCACGCACGCGACCAACATCAAGCGTCTGCACGACAACCGTTGCATTGCTCGCATCGTCAGAGCGGAAGATCACCGAGCCGTTGTTGCCCGTGCCGGGAACGCCGTTGCCCGCGTCGGCAATGAGCGTCAGCGACTGGGCTTGGACCACCGAGTTGCCAGCGTTGTTGCCCAGCACGATGAGACCGGCGTTGGAATCCGTCGGCGCGCTGGTGTCGATCGTCAGCGCAAAGCCCGCGTTCTGGTCGGTGACGGACGTCTGGGAAAGCGTTGCGCTGCCCGCGTTGCCCATGCCGTCGGCGTTGGTGCTGACCACCGC
>CAZSBR010000015.1:0-8631 GCA_964605165.1 uncultured Phycisphaeraceae bacterium | reverse complement strand
CCCGACTGGTGCGTATCGATCCGCACCGCTCCTGTCACACCGATGCCGGCACCCGCAAACTCAAAGCCGCGCGGGCCCTGCAGCAGCATCGTATCCGTCAGCGTGATCGTGCCGTCCTGCGCATTGGTCGCATCGACAACCACACCATTGACGAACGTGGCAAGACCCCCGCGATCACCGAACGCGCCGAGCGTGACGAGGCCATCGCCCGCAGCATCGCTCTGCACGGTCAGTTCAAGATCCACCAGCGGGGCCGAGGCACTGAACGCAGCGTCGCCCAGATTGATGCGCCCGCCGTCGGTCAGCAGCGTAAACGTCGAGCCAAGCTCGACAGATCCGGTGAACGTCACGTCGCCGGAGGTCGCGATCGTCGTCGGCGCAGCAGCCGTGCGCAGCACGCCATCGGACGCCGAGCCCTCCGTCGTGACCGACAGACTCGTCAGCGCCTCGCCCGAGGTATCCACCGCGCCGAGACGCACATCGCCGCCGATGCCGCCCGTCGTGGAAGCATCGAGCACGAGATTCGTCGTGCCGGAACTCGCCAAAGGCACAAGCGTGACATCACTCAGATCGATCTCGCCCGCATCGCCCTCGCCGACCACCGTGGTGCGCACCGCCGCATCGCCCGTCACGCGGAGAACGCCGCCGCCCTGCACAAAGAAGCCATCGCCGCCTGTCGCAGCATTCAGGTCAATCGCGGTGTTCCATGAGACGACCGCCGGCGCACCCACGCCCGCCGTCTGCACCGTCACCTGTGCGAGGTAGGACGCTGCACCAAAGAAGTTGTCCGCTGCAAGGAGGAAGACATCGCCCGCCTGCGCGTCCGAAGACGATGTATCGAGCGTCAGACGCAGGCCCGGCTGCGTCGCGTGGAAGATGGCTTCATCCAGATCGATGAAGCCCGAGGGGCCCAAGTCGTCAGCGTTGGTGTCGATGGAGACCGTCGCGCTCTGCTGAACGCGGCCTGTGAGTTCGACGTTGCCCTCCGTGATGATCGAGTCGTCCAGATCGATCACGCCCGAAGCACCCCCACCGCCGCCACCGATGGGCGCGGTCGCGATGCTCGTGTTCGCAAAGCCCTGGAAGAAGCCGCCCGGCAGCGTGATATTGCCGCCGTTGCCCGTGCCGTCGGCACTGGCATCCACCACGATCGACTGGCCCGCGCCCGCCGCACGCACCGTCGTGCCGCCGCCAAAGCGAATGTCACCGGCGTTGTCCGATGCCGGTCCGATACTCGGATCGCTGTCAATGGCAATGTCCCCCACGACGAGGATCTCGCCGGGGTTGCCAAAGTCCAGCAGACCACTCGAGCGCACATCACCTGTCAGTGTGATGCCCGCAGCGTCGAAGATGATCGAGGTGGGAATGTCCGTCGTGCCATCCGCCACGCCGCCAAACTCGACGAGGCCCGTTGCAACACCATCACCCGAAGCGATGATCGAAAGCTCACGCATGCCGCCGGTCATGGGCAGCAGCACGTTTGCGTTCTGCGCATCAAGCGTGATCTGCGAAGAGCCGCCCGCGAGCAGCAGCGACGACGCCGAACCCAGATCGATATCGCCACCGAGCGTGAACAGCGAACCATTGAGAACGATCTGCCCGCCGGTGATCGTCACGCCGCCCAGACGCGCCGACGCCATGCCCACCCCCGGCAGGCTCACCCCGCCGGCGCCGCTCTCGATGGTGAGCGTGTGCGCAGCACTGGTTGCACCAACGCCGGACGAAGCCGAAAGATCAACCTGCGATCCGCCGCTGACCACCAGCCGCAGACTGTCATCGAGCGTGATGCCACCCGTCACGGCCGATGCATCGACGGAATCGGCGAAGACTTCGAGCGTGCTGCCCGAGCCAGTGCCCACCGTCACATCGCCCGATGTTGACAGCTCAAGAGCGCCCAGAGGCGAAGCAACCGTGCCGAGCGAGCCGCCGAGTTCGATCCCGCCAAGCCCGCTGAGCACACCGAGCGAGCCCGCCGAGCCATCGGTCGTCACCGGGCCCGCCAGCGTGATGAGGCCGCCTGCACCGCTCGTCGAGAGCGTGCGCACGCCAGCGCCCTCGATGAGCACGGGCGTTTGCAGATCGATCGCAGCATCGGCAGCGAGCAACTGTGCATTGGACCGAAGCGTGGTCGTCGCGCCCGAGCCGATGATGCGAATGAACGCACCGAGCAAACCGCTGTGATCGATGCCGCTGTCGGTATCCACAACGATCGAACTGCCCGCTGCGGGTGCGCGCAGCACCACAGCGTTGTTGAAAGACACCAGCCCGCCGCCACCCATCAGAATCGACTGGCTCGCCGGCGAAGTCGCCCTGCCGATCGTGATCGAGCTGAAGCCCGGCTGGATCAACGCAAGCTCCGCGCTGGTGAGGTTCACCGCGCCGGGCACCTGGGCACCAAAGCCAATGCGGAAGGCCTCCGCCGCCTCGAGCCCGAGCATCGTCAGAAGGCCGTTGCCCGAGAGAGCGCCGCCGAAATCGATCTCGCTGCCCGAAAGCGTCACGTTCGTCGTGCCGCTGTTGAATCCATCCACAAACGTCAGCACACCGCCCGCGAGCAGCGCCCGATCCGCGCCGGCGATCGTCACCTGGCCCGCGTAGCGCTGATCGCCCGACGACATGGCCACGACCGTGCGCACATCACCCGCAAGCGAAATCGTCTGGCCCGTGACATCCAGACTCGCCAGACCGAGGCTCTGGCCAAGCTCCGCAAGCTCTACGCCGCCGGTGCCCGCATCAATCAGCAGCGACCGCGAGACGCCCTGGCTCACAACCGGTGCGAGCGAGAGATCGACAAGCCCGCCGTTGGTGCGGATCGAGACATCGGAACCCAGAAGCAGGTTCGGCGCGTTGAACGCGACCTGCCCGCCGCTGGTCGTGACATCGCCAAGCAGCGAAACATCGCCGCCAGCTGTTACAGCAAGCCCACCGAGAGTCGAGCCGCCGCCGACCGTCGGCAGCGTGGCTCCACCACCAAGGTTGAGTGTCAGCGATTCGGAGCCACCCAGGCCATCGATGCCCGAAGCGGCGCCCAGGTCCAGCCCGCCGGAGCCGAGATCCATCGTCACATCGGTCAGCAGCGTCACGAGGCCCGTCACGCCGGTCGTGTCGAACTCCGCCGCCGCGATGTCCCCGCCCAGTTGCAGCCCATTGGAAGAAACCACAGCGTTGCCAAGGGGCTGAGCGCCGAAGATCGCATCGCCACCAAGCCGGGGAAGTGTTAGCACGCCCGCAGCAGTGGCTTCGAGCATCGCAGGCGTCAACCCATCCAACGAAGTGATGCTGCGCACCGCCGAGAGATCAAGGTCACTGCCGCTCAGGAACGCTGCCGAAACATCAACCGTGATCGGGCCCGTCAGCGCGCTGAAGTCCATCGCGCTGGCAGCAAGCGTGCTGTCGGTCAACGCAAGTTCGCCGCTCGTCTGGATCGCAAGCGTGCCGAATGCCTGACCCGTCTGGCCAAGGTCGCCCGTGCTGCGCACATCGCCCGTGCCGGCTGAGAGCGTGAGCGAACCGGTGCCATCACCCAGCGCGTAGAAGCCATTGGCAGGATTCAGCACGATGTCGCCACCGAGCAGCCCGGTCGTGACCAGAGCATCGGCACCCGATGCAAGCGCAAGATCGCCCGTGCCGTTGCCGAGCGTGATGGTGTCGCCCGTGGTGCTCAGCACCGCGCCATTCTCAAACACCACGCTGCCGAAGGACGCCAGCGTGATCGGGGCGTCGAACGAGCTTGTGCCCGAGTTGACGAACGTCTCGCCGCTGCTGGTCACTGTGATGCCAGCAAACGGACCGACGAGCTGCGCCTGCTCGGCAAGCGTGAGGGTCAGTTCGCCCGGTGTCTCGGCGATGCCACCGACACGCGCATCACCTGTGGACTCAATGGTGAGCGTCGCGGGTGAACCGCCGCTGCCCGTGACCGATGCCGCAAAGTCGACCTCGCCGCCGCGAAGCGTCGTGGAACTCGAGCCAAGCGAGAGCGCATCAACAAAGAGCAGAGCATCCGTGCCCGCATCGAGCGTGACCTGCGGCGCATCAACCACGACAAAGCCGTCGTACGTCTGCTGACCGCTGGTCGCCACGTCGCCGCCAAGCGCGATGATGCCCGAGCCGCCGCCGGTTGCCGCCGTGCGCACATCAAGCGTGCCCACGCGATCACCCTCGTCGACCTCGGCCACGCCGACGAGCGTCACATCGCCGCCCACCGTCGCTGCCCGTGCATCAAGGTCCAGCGCGGTGCCCGCGGTCTGCGCGGTTACAAGCCCGGTGAAGGTGATGTTGCCAGCGCTGGTCGCAAGGCCGGCCGTATCGATCGTGCGGAGGCCATCGATCGTCACCGGGCCATCCAGCAGCACGCCGCCGCCATCGGTCGCGAGGTCCGCGAGCAGGTTGATCGAGCCCGTGCCGCCATCGATCACAAGGTCGATCCCGCCGCCGAGGATGCCCCCGCCCGCGGTGTCGATCGGTGCGTTGAGGATGATCGACCCGTCCTGCTGGAGCGTGGCCATTGAGGCGTTGGCGATGAGTCGCACATCGCCGCCGCGCGTCGTGATCGGCTGGTTGACGATGATGTCGCGGCCGGCCTCGGCCATCAGGCCAACGCCGTCGTTCTCGAGCACGAGCAACGCATCAAAGGTGATGTCGCGCTCGGCCTGAAGAATGACATCCGAGGTCGCCGACTCGATGACCCCCGCCTCGATCTCGTTGGGGAAGCTGTCGCCATCGAGGTTCGTATCGGGATCTGTGAACTGATCGATGTCCGTCAGCGTGATCGAATCACCCGTGCCATCCTCGACGACGAAGATGTCCAGCGGATCCAGCAGCAGCGTGCCCTTCTGCCCGCCCTGCTCACCCCCGGGCGTGCGCACGGTGCCCTGGTACGCCAGGCCGTGCTTGCCCGACACCTCGACCATGCCGCCATCGCCCCGGCCAGCGCCCGCAGCGGAGATCTCGCCGCCAAAGCCCGTGCCCCGGTCCGACCAGACCACCACCGTGCCGCCGTCACCACTGACGGTTGCATCGGCCTTGATGGTCGAGCCGGGCGTGATGAGCGTCATCTCAGCGTTGCGGAGCGAGGGGTCCTGCCCGCGGAAGCCGCCGCCGATGCGCACATCGCCGCCACCCGCCGGGCCCGAGGCGTTGATCTGCGCCCCGTCGACCGCCACGCGGTTGCCCAGCAGTTCGACGCGTCCGCCGCGCTGACCGGGCACGTTGGAAGAGGCATCGATCGTGCCCCGCGCCTGCACCACATCGGCATGCACCTGCACAGACCGTGCGCGGATGCTCGAGAGGTCGTGGATGGCGACGGCGTAGATATCGCCGCTGGCGAGCATCGAACTGCTCTCACCGAGCGTCTGCGCGTGCTCGGCGAGTTGCTCTGCGCTCATGCGCGCATACACATGCCCGCCGCGCTCGCCGATGAGAACCTCGTCACCAGCCACGAGCGTGACAACATCCCTCGCCTCGATCGAGCCGAAGTTCGCCACGTGCTGGCCGAGCAGGTGAACCGTGTCGGCGTAGATCGAGCCGTGGTTGATGACATCGCCCTGCAGATCCGTGAAGCGATCAATGCCCTTGAGGAAGTCGGCATCGGTGATCGAACCTGCCGCGGCGTAGATCGCTGCAGCGTTGACAACCGAGTTCTGACCGAAGATCACGCCCGCCGGGTTGGTGATGTACACCCGGCCATTGGCGGTCAGCGTGCCATCGATGTGCGTCGGCGCAGCGCTGTTGATGCGGTTGAGGACGCGCGCGGTCGCACCGGGCTGAATGAAGCGCACCGTCTCGTGCGGCGCGATATCAAAGCTCGAGTAGTTGATGATCGTGCGGTCCGCCGCGTGGATGGTCGTCACCGATCCATTGCGGCTGAAGGTCGCAGAGCCCGCAGCGACGCTCGCGCCCTCGGGGTCAGCCAGCGCGGGCGTGGCCAGCAGGGCCACCAGCGGGCTGATGGCCAGCCCGCCACGGATGCCTGCAGCCAGACCGCCGTTTCGCTGCCGCCGAGACCGCCTGCCAGACCCCTCACGGGAGCCCGCAGCACGACCACCACAGCCACGAACCGCCGACTTTGATGCACGCTTGCTGGTCTGAGCCATCTTGAACCTCGTTTGCGCAGGAGCTGCGCCCACCCCGTATCACCCACGTCTGGGAAAACACCCTGGGCACCGCTCTGTCATTTGACTAGAAAAGCAGCGTGAACACCAGATGAAACCGGTTAGAACCCGACTTGACGTTCTGATTCTCAACGTCATCAAGCGCCACAGCCCAATCCACCCGCACGCTTATGTTCCGATAGAAAAGCAGGTCCGCCCCGACGCCAGCGCCCCAGAGGTCCTCGTCCTGCTCGAATGCCTGGCGGTCGACGTTCTCGCTCCGCCCGACATCCATGAAGGCCTTGAGCACCAGGTCCCAGTCCGGCCTGCCATACACCGACCGCGGGGCGTAGTTGAAGGGCTGACCAAACAGCGACCCCGGCTCACGGATCGTGCCGTCGGCGTTGGGCACGCTCAGCGGCCTGAACGACCGGGGCACATGCCAGCGATACTCCGCCGAGGCAATCACCACGTTGTCGCCCGCGACGACCGATTCCGGATAGCCGCGCACCGAGTACAGCCCGCCGACGACCTGCTGCTGGTTGGGGATCAGGCGGTTGTCCATCGCGTACTGCCCGCGCACCGAAAGCGCGATCTCATGGGCGAGCGTCGACGTCCGCCATGTGGACGTGTCACGCCACTTGCTGCCAAACAGCAAGGGCTCCAGGTAAAAAGAGCCGTTGACCGCGTAGCGGAAGACCGACCAATCCTCATCGGGCGCCAGGCGGCCCAGCCGCTCGAGGCCCGGGTTCTTGCCGCCCGAAAGCTCCGCGAGGGACCATTCAAAGCTCGTCTCGGCGTCGAAGCTCCACTTCTCGGTGTTCGCTTCTGCGCGCAGGCCGAACTTGGGAATCAGAAAATGCTCGCGACCCTGCACCCCGACGACCTCGTTGAAAACCTCGGTCTGATTCCAGCGGATGCCCGCGAACGCATCAACGAACAACTCGCGGTCCTGGAAGAAGTTCCAGATGAGATCGCCACCGACCGTGAAGGATTCGCCCGTGAAGCGTTCATCCGCCAGGCCCACGTCTGAAGCGGTGAAGTCGCTGAAGTCGCCGTAGACCCGCCCGCGCCAGCGGTCCGTATTGGGAATGGCCGACTCGTACGAAGCGATGGCTGCGTGCGAACTGCTGAACCCCGCCGTGATGTACTCGAGGCTCAGGATGTCATCAAGGTTGGCAAGCTGCGTGAACTGCGCGCCAAACCTTTGACGCCAGTCTTCAGTGGACTCGGTGCCCGTGTTGGACAACTGCGAGTACAGCAGCCACTGCTTGTTCTCGCTGATGAGGTAGTCGAGCGTTGCCTCACCCGCAGCCTCTCCCGGCGCCAGCGCCACATCGACGCGCCGACCCGGAAAGCGGTTGAGCCTGAGCACGTACTCATCGAGCAGGTCGCCCCTCAGCAGGTCTCGCTCGCGGTTGTCATCCGTGTAGACCCCGTCCTCCACGACCCCGATCGGGCTGCGATCAAGGATGCGCACATGCGCGGGGTTGTTGAGGCGGGTGTCGACATCGAATCGACCGCCCGAGGCCACCGTGCGCACCTGCTTGACCACACCGTTGAGCACGATGATCGTCAGATCCGTGCGATCGCCACGAAAGTCCGTGGGCCCCTGGAAGCCCTCGGGCGGCGCGATGAGGATGTCCTGGATGTTCGGCAGAGCAACCGCACCGAGCAGTTGGCGCTCCTCGGTCAAGAACCTCGACAGGCGGTTGAGCACTTCCTGAATCGAGGCCCGCGTCAGAAGCACCGTGCCGTCAGAGCCGATGTCCTTGATCGCAATACCCGGGACGACCGCGCCCTCCTCGGGTGGCAGCAACAGATCCCCATCGCGCTCGAGCGAGACGAACACCTCGCTGAGTTGCTCGGGCGTGGGCAGCCCCGGGTGGACCGGGTCGACGATGATGTTGATCTCCGAGACCGGGAAGAGTTCTTCCTCGAGCACGCTCGACCTGTCGGTGCGCGCAGCCGACGCTTCTGCCGCCTCCTGCATCTGAGGGGTGTCCTGACCGCTGGAGGCCTCGTCCACCGCTGGAGACGCCGAGGGCTCGGCAGTTGGTTGCGGCGCGGGCTGCGTGACCGGCGTCATCGGTTGCATGGGCTGCACCCGAGCGGGCTGCTCAACCTGTGGCGCCACCATCGGTGCCGGGGCCCCCGCCGGGCTCCCGGGCGCGGGATCATCATTCGATGGTCCGTCCTGACCGCACGCGGCGCTGCTCAACCACAGAGCGACAGCAGCTGCAACACGCATGCGCACGAGATACATCGGCTTGGTCGGTGAGTTCACAGCGTTCCCTCTGGTCACGTGGACATCCACCGCACATGGGCGAACGGCTGCCAACGGTATCAGAAGGACAATTCCCGGGCAAACCCCGCAATCGGGCGGACCCTAAATCGCAGAGGCGATTCAGGCCGATCTGCCCTGGGCCCGGCTTACAGGCCGCAGCATGGCATCAAACCTCGACTGCGTCGCCTCGTCGATCGTGTAGTCGATGTCGGTCACCAGCGGAATGGTCTTCTCGGGGGTTCTCAGGCAGGCGAA
>CAZSBR010000014.1:14012-23931 GCA_964605165.1 uncultured Phycisphaeraceae bacterium | reverse complement strand
ACCGGCTGTGCGTCCACGGGCATCGCTGTCCGCGAGACCTTCGGCGAGGCCAAGCGAGAGCAACTCGTCAACCGGGTGCAGGAAGCCCGAGGCGAGCAGAACGAGGCCAAGGAGCAGTTCGCCAGCACGCTCGATGAGTTCCAGGCCCTGACGAGCCATGACGGCGGCGACCTCGAAAGGCTCTACCGCAAGCTCGACCGTGAACTCGACCGAAGCCAAGACCAGGCGGACGACGTCAGCAAGAAGATCCGCGATGTCGAGCGGGTCGCCGATGCTCTCTTCAGCGAGTGGGAGCGTGAACTGGGCGACTACTCGAGCGCCGAGCTTCGGCGGACCGCCGAGCGCCAACTCGATGACTCACGCGCGAGGTACTCCGACATGCTCGCAGCCATGCGCCGGGCCGAGGGCTCGATGCAGCCCGTGCTGACAGCGCTGGGCGATCAGGTGCTCTTCCTGAAACACAACCTCAACGCCAGTGCGATCGCTTCGCTGCAGAGTTCGTTCCTGCCCCAGCTCGAGGCGGACATCGCTCGCCTGATCTCCGAGATGGAAGCATCCATCGCGGAGGCGGATGAGTTCATCAGCGCCATGTCGATGGGCTGAGGCCACGGCCAACGCGATCCGCCCGCTTCCCGGTCCGAGAACAGCGGACGCTGTCCCTGCCTTCACCGGTGCTGCCGCCGGATGCTGGCCTGCTGGTCGGCGATCACGCCTCTGTCGCTGAGGATGGGATCAGTCAGGGCTGCGGCTGTCCGATACCCATGGTGTGTCTGTCGCTGCAGGTCCCAGCCCGAACTACAATGACGCGCTGCTTGTGGCGCGCACCCGAAGGCTGTACGAGCAGTCGCTCCGCGGCATGCCCTTCAGCTTCATGATCGGCGGCATGGTCGTGGCGGGCCTCGAGTCCGCCCGCGGCTCGGTGGACCTCATCTGGTGGTGGGCAGCCCTGGCTGTGCTGACGCTTGTGCGGCACAACCACGCCCGCCGCGTGCTGTGCCACCCGATCACCCCCGCCAATGCGCGCTCGCTGTCGGCGTGGTTCAACGTCGGCGCCGCCGCTGAGGGATTGATGTGGGGCGTGTCATTCCTGATTGTCGCGCTGTTCATCGGCGGCCGGGCGACGGTGTTCATGGGGTGCGCCGTCGCGGGCATCTGCGTGGCTGCGCTGACGACCATGGCACCGGGCCGCATCGCGTTTCCCGCATTCCTCGCGTGTCTCTCGGCGCCGGTCCTGGCCACGCTCATCCTCACTCAGCAGGGTGAGGGCTCGAGCGTCGGAGCCATGGTGGTGCTCTTCGGGCTCAACCTCGGGCTCGCCTACACGCACGCCCACGGCGCGAGCACATCGGAGATCCGGCTGCAGTTTGATCAGCAGAACGCTGTCGATGCCCTTGCGCGCGCCAATCGACGCATCGAGATGCTCAGCCGGACCGATGGCCTGACGGGCCTGGCCAACCGGCGAGAGTTCGACGAACGACTCGAGATCGAGTGGATCCGCAGTCAGCGAAGCCGTCAGCCCCTTGGGCTGGTGATGCTCGATATCGACCGGTTCAAGCAGTTCAACGATGCCGGCGGCCATCGTGCTGGCGACGACTGCCTCAAGCAGGTCGCTCGGATCATCCGGGCGGCCATTGCCCGGCCGGGCGATCTCGTCGCACGCTTTGGCGGCGAGGAGTTTGTGGTTCTGCTCCCCAACACGAGTGAGGAGGGGGCACTGGCGGTCGCGGAGACGATCCGCCGAGCCGTCGAAGACGCCCGTCTGCCAAGACCGGACACCAGCGACCAAGGTGTCACGCTCAGTGCTGGCGCCGCCGCGATAGCCGCAACCCCGGACCTGGACGCGACCTCGCTCATCGAAACGGCAGATCGCGCGTTGTATCTCGCCAAGGCCCAGGGGCGCAACCGTGCACGAAGCCTGATGACGAACCTTCCCGCTGCTGCTACGCAGGGTTCTGAGGCGTTCGCCGTGGCTGCACGCCGCGATACACCTGGCACTGCCTCGGGACGAGACTTGTGCTAACCTACCACGCCGGGCACGAAGCGCCGGAACGCCGCCATGAGCAACGAAGACTCGACGAATCCAGGCACCTCGGCCGAGGGCTCCGGCTCACATAAGCCCGAGTCCACAGGTGATCGCACACCCGAGCCCAAGATCCCGGACGACGCGCCCAAACCGCGCCCCGTGAGCTCCCCAAGCGATTTCGAAGCGGAGACGTTCATCGGACCCGCATCGGGTGCTTCGTCGGGCGGTGGGAGCACGCAACCGCCGCCCTCCCAAGGTCATCGGTCCCAGCCGCCCAGGCAGACCACCGTCCCCGCCTCCGCGCCCCCCGGGACGCCCGGCGCGTGGAGCAGCACGGGCTCCACGCTCGTCGATGGGCATCGCCACGGATCGCCCGGCGGCGCCATCAGCGACAGCTGGGACCAGAGCGCCAACGCCCCCACCATGCCCCCCGGCGGCGGCAGCGGCTTCGGCTCGGGTGCCACCCTCGACCGGGGCACCATTGGTCCCTATCCGCTGGATCGGGAAGTCGGCCGTGGCGGCATGGGCGTGGTCTACCTTGGCCGCGACGAGAAACTCGGCAGGCCCGTGGCCATCAAGGTCCTGCCCGACATGTTCGCCCAGCACCCCGAGCGACTGGCGCGGTTCGAGCGTGAAGCCCGGCTGCTGGCCTCGCTCAATCACGCCAACATCGCCTCGATCTACGAACTCGGAGAAGACGAGGGCGCCCGCTACCTCGTGCTCGAGTATGTGCCTGGTCAGACGCTCAGCGAGCGGCTGCAGCCCGGCGCCCTGCCCGTGGACGAAGCGCTGCACATCTGCGCGCAGATCGCTGAGGGGCTCGAAGCCGCCCACGAGAAGGGCGTCATCCACCGTGATCTCAAGCCGGGCAACGTCAAGATCACGCCCGAGGGCACCGTGAAGGTCCTCGACTTCGGTCTGGCCAAGGCCTCGTCTCCCGACAGCGCCACGGGCGAGTTCGGCGAGACTCCCACCGCCATTGGCGACACGCAGGAGGGCATGATCCTCGGCACCGCCGGCTACATGAGCCCCGAGCAGGCCAGAGGCCGCCAACTCGACAAGCGCACGGACGTCTGGAGCTTCGGCTGCGTCCTCTATGAGTGCCTCACGGGCAACACGCCCTTCTACGGCGAAACGGTCAGCGACACCATCGCCCTGATCCTGCGCACGGACCCCGACTGGAATCAGCTCCCGCCGGACCTTCCCATCCGCGTGCGTGAACTGCTGCAGCGATGCTTCAGCAAGGATCCCAAGCGCCGGCTGCGGGACATCGGCGAGGCCCGCATCGAGCTTCAGCAGGCCCACGATGCGCTTGCGCACTTCGGCGCCACTCCCGGCCTGGCGAGCAGTTCGATGGACTCCGATGCAAGCGGCCAGGCATCGCAGATCTCGGCCCGGAAGCAGGAAGCGCCCACGACGTTGTGGCAGTACGTGCCCTGGGCCATGGCCGGGCTCTCGGTGGCCGTCGCCGCAGCGTTGCTCGCAGCGCTGATCATGAACGATCAGCTCAACCCCGCCGGCGCCCGGGGCACCGGCGCGAGCGTTGTGCGCTTCTCCTCACCCTTGCCCGGCGGCGTGCTGGCTGATGCCCGCGGCACGGCGCCCCGCATCGCGGTCGACGACGGCGCACAGTGGGTCGTCATCGCCGGCGAACGCGACGGCAGGGAACGCCTGTTCGCACGCTCGTTGGATCGCGAAGGCTTTGAAGCGGTGTCGGGCATCATCGGCGCTTCGGGCCCCTTCTTCTCGGCTGATGGCGAGCAGATCGGGCTGCTGCAGCCACGATCCATCGCGCGCATCCCCACCGAGGCCCTGCGGAGCCGCCAGCCCGCCAGCCCCACCACCATCGTTGACTCGGTCGCTGGTGACCTCGCGGGCGCTACATGGACAGACGACGGCGTCGTCGTCTTCGCTGTGGCCTCGGGCTCCTCCAAGGGGCTCTATCGAGCCGACGCCACGAGCACCACTTCGCGTGGCGAACTGATCCTCGCACCGGGGCCACGCGAGGAGTTCGTCGCGCCGCGAGCGGTCAGAGGACGCCCGGACCTGCTCATCTACACCGTGCGCACGCCCGGAAGCGCCTCTGTCCACTGGCTCTCTCTCAACGATCCCGAAGGCACTGGCGGCGAACTGATATCGCGCGGCCACTCCGCCCAGCTCATTGGCAGGGGCAGCTCACGCGTCATCACGTACATGCGCGAAGATGCACTGCAGGCCCAGCGTGTTCGCATCAATGGAACCACCATCAACACCGTGGGCGGCGTGCAATCGCTGGGCGAGAGCATCAGCACGGACGCCCAGCTTGCGCACTACGCCGTCTCGGCGGGAGGCGTGCTCACCTTCCTGCCCCGCGGCGGCAGCACGCGCGACATCGAAACCCTCGCGCTGGGTTCTGCACCCATCAGCGATACCGCACGCGACAGCCTCGAACGGATGAACGACATCACGGGCGTGTTCCGCATCGATCCCGGCAACCCAGAGCGCATCGCCTACATCACCAACGACCCGGCAGCCCCGGTGCGTGTCATCGATGGCCAGGACGCCATCAACCTGCCAGCGATCCGCGGCCGCGTGACCAGCCTCGCCTGGCGCCCCACGCGCAGCGGGCCATCCAATCTCACGATGACGACGTTCGAGGATGGCCAGAGCTTCGTCAGGCAGTGGGACGCTGCCACGGGCAGGGTCACCGAACTCGACGACTCCAGCGGCCTGGCGGATCCCCGCCTGCACGCATGGACACCCGATGGCAGACGCCTCTTCCTCTCGGCTGAAGCACCCGAGACCGGGCGTGACATCTTCGAGATCAACGAGTTCACCCGTGTTGCAATCACTGGTGAGACGGGCGACGAGAGCGATGCCTCAGTTTCCCCCGATGGCACGCTGATGGCCTACACCTCGGAGCAGGATGGCGTTGTCAGCGTTACGGTCGAGCCGCTCTCTGACAGCCGGCAGAGCTTCACCCTCACCGGGGCTGCGAGTTGGGCACCGCTTTGGGTAGCACCCTCGGCCGAGCAGGCCGAAGGCACACAGACACTCATCGTCATGAGGCCCGACGGCGTGCATCGAGTCACTTTCGATGCCGATGCACGCCCCCACTTTGGCCCAAGCGAACTGCTCCTGGCCATGCCATCGGCTGCCGGCAGTGAACGCTTTTACGACGCCAGCCCCGACGGCTCATGGCTCGCCATGAGCGTGCCCGACCGCAGCGGCAAGACCGAGATGCGCGTGGTCATCAACTTCGACGATGAGATCGCCCAGCAACTCGGCTCGGCGCCCTGACATCGCCTCGCCCTTCAATACGCCCTTGGTGCCGACACGCTGTTGAGATGGAGCCCCTGCTGTGCGACGCGTGACCATCATCACCACCGGCGGGACGATCGAGAAGGTCTACGACGAGTCCACCGGCGGGCTGACCAACAAGCGATCGATCATTCGCTCCATGCTCAACCGCATTCGGCTCGAAGACACCGAGATCAACGTCGTTGAACTCATGAGCAAGGACAGCCTCGAGTTCACCGAACACGACCGCGATCGCATCATCGAATGCGTGCGCACCTTCGGCGTGCAGGACACCGACTCCACGGGAATCGTCATTCTCCACGGCACGGACACGCTCAACCTGACCGGTGAGGCGCTGCACGCCGAGTACCCGAACCCCCGAGCGCCGATCGTCCTGACGGGCGCCATGCGGCCCTTTGAGATGAAGCGGTCCGATGCCTTGCAGAACCTGACCGAGGCGCTGTTCGCCACCTCAGCGCTGCAGCCGGGCGTTTACTGCGCATTCCACGGCAGGGCCCTCAAGTTTCCGGGCGTCGTCAAGGACCGCGAGCGGTACACGTTCACCAAGTTGCCGTGAACGGCCGGCAGCCGCTCCACGCACCAAGCAGCCGCGAGGGCTCGACCGGCCCTCTCAGCCCGAGATGCCGGTGATCTTCACGGTCGTGTAGCGCTGGCGGTGGCCGGTCTTGCGACGGTAGCCCTTCTTGGCGCGGAACTTGTGGATGTAGAGCTTCTCGCCCTTGGTCACCGGCTCGACCACTTCAGCGGTCACCGAAGCGCCATCGACGTAGGGAGCGCCGACCTTGGCCTTGCCCGAGGCATCCGCATCGGTATCGCCGACGATCAGCACCTTGTCGAACGTGATGGACTCGCCCTGTCCCGCCTCGCCGCCCTTGTAGAGGTCGATGAGGATGGTTTCGTCGGCCAGCACCTTGCGCTGACCCCCGGACTCTTCGATGATGGCGTACTTGGCCATGGCAATGCTCCGCGGTCATCCACGCGGCTCTCGGGGCGGGTGCGTGTGTGCACCCGGCTTGGTGCCCGGTCCGCTGAGGGCCACGATGTTAGGCCGCCCGGGGCGTTCACTCCACGAGCCACGCACGGGCAAGTGGTCGACCAGCCACCGGCCTCAACGCCGCCGACGGCTGGCCAGCACGCCGCCGATGGCCACCAGGGCCGTCGGCGCGGGTGCGGGCACGATCGTCGCGGTCAGCCCCCACGACGAACCGAGGGTGACGTTCCCGCCCAGAGGCAGGAAATCGCCCCCAACCGTGCCCTGGAACGCCGTGCTGGTTGCGAGCGCCAACAGTCGGTAGCTGCCTGCTGCCAGGTCGGCCTCGAAGAAGCCCGAATCAACGCCCATCTCGCGGGACTGCTCGAAGACGTTGACGCCCGTGGTCTCGTTGGTGAGCCGGATCGTCGCGACGCCTTGCGTCGCACTGTTCAACCCAGTTCCGGTCGCTCCAAGGGACCATAACAGGTCCACCGAGCCCGGCTGAGCGAGCGTGAACTCGACGTCAAACCGGCTGGCAGACAGGGCCCCGATCTCACCCGCACCGCTGGCGATCGCAGCCAGGCCCGAGGAGCCCGAGCCCGAGAAGTTCAGCGCGTCAGTGAGCGTGACAAGATCACTCGTCTGGCCCGCCGACGCGGAGATGTTCACGCCATTGATGATGCCGCCGTCAGCAACCGTGTCCTGAAACATCCCGGCCGAAGCGGACATCTCAAGCTCGGAGAAGCCGCTCGCGCCCGGACCTGAGGCCCCCACGCGGACCTCGCGCACCACCGAGACGAGGTCGGGCCCCGCGAGAGCGGTGCCGGCGAGGCTGGCCCCGCTCAGTGCAACAACGAGAGCGACAGCGTTCGCTCGCCTGTTCGGGCGTTCAATCAGTGACATGGTGGATCTCCCTCTGGTCCGGCTGCGCTCCGCAGCCAATGAACAGAGTGCCACCCATTGTGACCCTCGCAACCCCCGGGCCCGAGAAAACTCTCGCCGAGGCCCTCTGGAGGCCTCTAGACCCCCGCGGTGGCCTTGTCCTTGGCCTGACGCTCATCGCGTCGCCTGCGACCATGATCCAGCTCGCGCTTCCGAATGCGGATGCTCGTGGGCGTGATCTCGACGATTTCGTCCTCCTCGACGTACTCGAGGGCTGCTTCGAGGCCGATCTCCCGATGCGCCTTGAGCGTGACAAACGACTCCTTGTTGGCGCTGCGGATGTTGTTCAGCTGCTTCTCGCGGGTGATGTTCACGACCAGGTCGTTGTCGCGGCTGTTCTCACCCACCACCTGGCCCGCGTAGACCTTCTCACCCGGCTTGACGAACAGCACGCCGCGGTCGGCGAGGTTCTCGACCGCATGGGCTGTCACCTGGCCGGACTCGATGGCGATCAGCACGCCGTTGTGCCGCTCGGGCCTGTCGCCCGTGACCGGGACGTACTTCTGGAAGCTGTGATGCACGATCGCCTGGCCCTGGGTGGCGGTCATCAGCTTGCTGCGCAGGCCGATGAGCGCCCTGCTGGTGATGCGAAACACCATGTGAGAGCCGCCGCCACGAGGGTCCATGGACACCAACTCGCCTTTGCGCCCCCCGACGACTTCCATCACCGGGCCCACTGCCGTCTCGGGCGCCTCGACGACGAGTTCCTCGAGAGGCTCGTGCATGACGCCATCGATCTCCCTGAGGATGACGTGAGGCCTGCCGACGGAAAGCTCGTAGCCCTCGCGGCGCATCGTCTCGAGAAGAATGCCCAGATGCAGAATGCCGCGACCAGCCACCATGGACTCATCGGTGCTCGTTCCCGCTGACACGCGCAGCGCGACGTTGCGTTCGAGTTCCTTGGCCAGGCGGTCCTTGATCTGCCGGCTGGTCACGAACTTGCCCTCCTGACCCGCAAAGGGCGAGTCGTTCACCCGGAAGGTCATCGAGATCGTCGGCTCGTCGATCGCAACCGTCGGCAGCGCGACGGGGTTGTCCGGATCGGCGAGCGTGTCGCCGATGTCCACACCCTCGATGCCGGGCACGGCACACAAGTCCCCCGCGCGCACCTCGGCAGCGTCCAACCGGCCAAGGCCCTCGAACCGCTGGAGCTTGCTCACGCGAGCCGTGCGGCGCGAGCCATCCCGCTTCATCAGCACGACCTGCTGGCCTTGGCGAAGCACGCCCGCGTAGACGCGGCCGATGCCGATCCGGCCCGTGTAGTCGGAGTAGTCGAGCGTCGTCACCAGCATCTGCAGGGGCTTGGTGTCGTCGTCCTTGGGCTGGGGCACATGCTTGATGATCGCTTCAAACACCGGGCGAAGCGTGCCCCCCGGCTCAACCGTCGCCGACTCCGTGCTCGACCAGCCCGCCTTGGCCGATGCATACACGACCGGGAATTCCAGCGCGTGGTCCTCGGCGCCAAGATCCACAAGCAAGTCAAAGACCTCGTTGATCACCCGCTGAGGCTCGGCATCGGGACGATCGCACTTGTTGAGCACCACCACCGGCAACAGACCCGCCTCGAGCGCCTTGCCGAGCACGAAACGCGTCTGGGGCATCGGGCCCTCGAACGCATCAACGATCAGAAGGCAGCCGTCAGCCATTCGGAGCACGCGTTCGACCTCGCCGCCGAAGTCGGCGTGTCCGGGCGTGTCGATCACGTTGATGCGGTGCACCTCGCCCGCTTCGTTGGCGTAGGTGATCGCGCAGTTCTTCGAAAGAATGGTGATCCCGCGCTCACGCTCGAGCGGGTTGGAATCCATGATCAGGCCGTGCTGACCACCCTCGAGCTTCTCGAGTTCGCCCGCGCGAAAGTTGCCAGACTGCTTGAGGAGTTGATCCACAAGCGTGGTCTTGCCATGGTCTACGTGCGCGATGATCGCCACGTTTCGAATGTTCTGAGCGGTGTGCCTGGATGCATCGGCAGCCATCGCGTCGATCTCCCTCGGCCGAGCCGATGCGGTCTCTGTGCGCCCGCGGGCCGGATTGGCCCCCTGCGGAACGGTGAATTGTTGCGTGTGAGCAGGCGCAGGGGTGCTGCTCAAGCCAACTGTAGTAGAGCCGCGCTCGCCACCAGCGCGGAAATTCTCTGAGAAACGCAGGATTCACAGCCATCGCGGCATCGTTCCCCAGGGCCGAGAACGTCCGGGGTGGGCCGACCGACGCAACCAGTCGTTCCAGACCGTCGCCGGTGCCACACCAGCCGACAACTTGGCTTGAGTCTTGAGAGCCCCGGTGCACGCTGCTCTCATCGGGGCCAGGGTCGGCCCGCTCACCTCACTCGCTCGTCCAGGCTGCGGGGACTACGCAGCGGCCGAGCTGAACGAAATGAGAAGAACGATGGACAGTTCCCTCCGCGGTTCCCACGCTTTCGCTGCGCTCACCACCTGCCTTCTCGCCGGCGGCGCCCTCGCTGACATCACGCTCTACGAAGAAGACTTCGAGTCCGGATCACTCAGCAGCTTCTGGGATGCCAACTCGAGCATCACCTACAACCCCCACCTCACCCACTTCAACGGTCGGCACAGCAAGGACGCCATCGAGCTTGTCATCCCCCTCGACAAAGCCCTCGCCACCCTCACCAAGGACCGCGGAAGCCCCGGCGGTGGTGATGGCGGCGGCGACACGGGCGGCGGTGG
>CAZSBR010000014.1:4159-13912 GCA_964605165.1 uncultured Phycisphaeraceae bacterium | reverse complement strand
AGGACCGCGGAAGCCCCGGCGGTGGTGATGGCGGCGGCGACACGGGCGGCGGTGGAGACGGTGGAGGCTCGGGCGGCGGTGGAGACACCGGGGGCCCCCTGCCCGCCGCATGGCTTGAGTTCGACCTCTACATCATCGACTCATGGGACGGCGCCACCGAATTCGGAACCGACTACTTCGAAGTGCTCATCAACGGCTCGACGAGCTTCCGAGAAAGCTTCGACAACCACGGCGGGCCGCAGTCCTTCAGGGCGCCCGACGAACGAGCCCACTTCGGCTTCAACGCTGTCTACCTCGACTCCGTCTACCGCGACATCCGCATCCCCATCGAGCTTGACCCGCAAATGACCGAGCTTCGGATCACGTTCCGCGGCGTAGACCTTCAGAACTTCATGGACGAGTCCTTCGGAATCGATAACGTCAGCCTTGTAGCTGTGCCGTCCCCGGGTGGCCTCACGCTTGGGCTCGCCGGCCTCGCAGGGCTCGCACGCCGGCGTCGCTCGCGTCACTGACCCGGTGTCTCGGCCAGTTCGATCCGCAGCGTGGCTCGCAACTGATCGCCCGTCTCCCACAGACGCCACTGCACGCGGCTGATGGCGCTCAGGGCAGTCAGAGCCGCGTCAAGCATCCGATCGACTGCGGGCCGGCGATCCTGGTCAGTTGGGGGCTTCACGCGCAGAAGTTCTGCCATGGCGGCGGGCTTGACCCGACCCATCCAGAGGACCCGTTCGTCACCCGTGTTCGCGGGCTGAAGAAGGTGATCGCTCAACGCAGCCGCGGGCGGGGGCGTGGCACCGTCCGTCGCCGCCAGCACCAGTCTCAAGCCCTGCCGGCCTGCTTGTGATGAGATGGCCGAGCCATCCTCCACCACGCCCCACGCCAGGCTCGAGAGCTTGAACCTGTCGAAGCAGAACCGACCGCTCGCCGACGAACTCCGCGCTGCCGCCGGCAAGGCCCCGCCGAAACCCGACGCACCGAGCCGCTCTTCGAGCAACCGATCCGTCTCGGCCAGAGACTTCTGAGCACTGTCCACCGCGGCGGAGACCACAAGCGATGCGGCGTCCGAAGCCGATCGCACTTCCAGCCCCAGCGGACCTCGGTGCGCACTGACCGCTCGCCACAGCCCATCACCCATCATGAGCGATGCGAGGCTGTCGAGCACGGGCTGTTCGCCCCAGTCCACGACCCAGGTCGCGAGCACTTCGTCTGGCCTGGCCTTTGGCAGTTCGCCTCTGAGCCCGGGCCGCTCTGCCGGCACGAGCCCGAGTCCCTTCATCCACGCCTCAGCCGTTGACGCGCGTGCGCCGATATCCCAGGCATCGGCATCGCGCTGGGCCCACGCGAGCATCGCGCCCGGGTCCTCGACATCGCGGTAGAAGAACGCCACTCGCGCCTGCGGCTCACCCTCAAACAACGCCACGTCCTTGCCCTTCCCCAGTCGATCGCCACCGCCGGGCACCCCCATGAGCGTCCCCACGACCGCGTCGAAGAGCGCTCCGGCTCGCTCGGGACCGAGGATGATCCATGCGGTGTTGGTCGCCGGATTGATTGGCGAGACCGTAAAATCGAACGATCGGCGTTCCAGCGCCTGCACAGCAAGCGTCGACGAAACCCTGCGGGGCTGGGCCTTGAGCTTGAGCGGCAGGGCCGAAGCGGTCTCCTGGTCGACCTCGCTCATCACCACCCAGCGCGTTTCTTCGTCCTCGAGCCGCACCGCAAGCGTCACACGCCGCCCCAACAAACGCTCAAAGGCAATCGCCGGCGGTTCATCCAAACGCTCAGCAAGCTCGTTGAACGCTGGCAGCGTCTCCTCGGCCAGCCCCCAGGAGCGAAGTCGCTTGGCCATCTCCAGGTTCTGCTGGACAAGCGCCCACCCTCCCTCGATGTGCAGGGCGAAGTGAACATCCTCCGGCAGATCCGCCACCGCGCGAACCGCGTGCTGGCCCGAAGCCTGCGGCACGGCAAGTACGAGCACGAGCCAGAATGCAAACGCGCGGAACATGAGTGTCACGATACACAACAGAGCAATGTCCATGAGCCCACAGCGAACCTCACCGGATGCTGCGGGCCCGACACCATCGCCCTATCGCGGTGGATCCGAGGGCACCTGCAAAGGCGACGCTGAGGACTGTTCGAGCCGCTGGCTTGCATCCAGCGCCCAGAGCTCCAGCGATGGCTGCACAAGCCAGCCCTGCTGCCCCGTCGGCATCCGATAAGGCTCGATGACGATGACGCGTTCAGCCAGCCTCTGATCGCGGTCGGCACCCGCCGCCACGTGCAGCCCGCTTGCTGCCGAGCCTGACGACTCGGCGACCCACATCGACGGCCCCTCCCTCAGCAGGAGGTCTTCGGTGCCGCTTGAACCGGCTTTGGCCGCCAGCACAGGTCTGGCAGAGATGCGCAGGCCCGCTTTGGGGAGTTCCCGGTCAGAGGCGTGCGCAAGCTGAATGCCGCCGGCGTTTGATGTCGGCTCGGTCCACGTCAGGAGCGCCTGGCGCAGTTCTGCGGTAGCCCGCTGAACATCGCTCGCGGTCGATGCTGTCAGGTGACCAACGGGTTCGGAGTCGCCCCGGACCGCCACACCAAGGCCCGCGTATTCGCCGTAGGCAAACAGACCGAGCGTGGTGAGAAGTCCCGCAGCGATCGCGACCCGAGCACCATTCACCCGCTTGCGTGTTCTCCGTGATGCAAACGCTCGCCGGCCGTGCACGCGTGCCAGGATCTCCGCCGACAGATCCGGCGCGTCCACTGGTTCCTCACGCACGCGCCGTGTTGTCTGCTGAAGCATCGCAAGATCCCGCCACGCCTCGCCCGGCGCGTCGGCCTCACCGAGGCTCTCTCTCGGGACGTCGCCATCAAGGATGCGATCGATCATCTGCTCCAGATCATCCGCCTGCCCATGGCGCGCATCGACAGACTCGGACGAACCCTTGGGGTCCTCATCGAACCAGCCATGCCGAGATGCGTCGGTTGGATGCGTCACCCCCGTGCACCTCCGTGCGCACCAGGTGCAGCATCGTGGGATTCGAGGTTGATGCCAGAAACGCGCTCGGCGTTGGGGTCTGCCATCACATGCTCGCCCATCGCTGCGGAAACATGCCCGCGCGATGAACGCTCAGATTCGAGCACGCTGCGAAGCCTACGACGACCACGGTGCAGATGGCTCTTGACCGTGCCCTCGGGCATGGACATGTGCCGCGCAATCAAGGCGATCGGCCAATCCATCTGATGGAAGAGCACCACCACCTCGCGCTGTTCGGGCGACAGGGTCTGCAAGGCTGCGAGCAGATCGACCTTGGCCGAATCCAGTGCATCGCCTGCTGCCACGCCATCCTCGGGCCGCTCCCAGTGACCGCTTCGGCTTGACACAATGTCGGTGTCATACGCGGGCTTGAGCTTCTGGCATGCGTTGACGTACAACCGGCGAGCGATCGTAAAGAGCCACGTGCTGAACCGGAACCGTTCATCGAAGCGGTTCAGGTGCGTCAGCGCACGCACGAAAGCCTCCTGAACGGTGTCCTCAGCCACATCGGGCCTGCCGGACATCCGCAGCATGTAGGCGTACAGCGAGGGCTGGTGCGCACGGATCAAGGCACCCGCCGCCTCGCGATCACCCGCCGCGGCTTTGCGTATGAGGTCCCGCTCTTGCTTGCGCTCCATAGCTGCCGGCCTCCTGTCGCCACAACGTCAGTCAGTCATCTAAGTACCACATCCCGGCCTGTCGGTTGCCCGCATTCCGGGCAATCCGTCGCCGGGTGGCCCCATCCCTTGGACGCTTCGCTGGGCCCAGAGGTGCGACCTCGCCCACAGAAAACCACAACAGCCCCCTCTCAGGGGGCCGCTGGGATCGTGAAGCGTGTGATATCGAGGGTTTTCACCCGGAGCCGACGTGCCGACTCACGCAGCGCGGCGACGGGTCGAACGCTGGGGCGACGCCTGTGTCGAGGTACGAGCCGCAGCCTGAGCAGCCGCCCGACGCGTCGTCATGGACTCGCTGACCTCGTCGATCAGGGCCATGACCAGTTCGATGGGGTCATTGGCCCACAGATCCGCACCGATCTCCTCAGCCAGGCCCTCGGCCCGGTTGAAGACCCCCCCACCGACGACGAAGCGCGTCGAGGGGCTCGCGTTGATCGCGCGGATGGTGTCGATGGTCTGGCGGATGGCGGGCAGATCACCAGGGGCCGAGCAGAAGGTCAGCAGGTAATCGGGCCGCCGCTCGTGGAGCTGGGCGAGCACCTCGTCGCGCGGGACGCCCCCGCCGCCGAACGTGACGCGGAAGCCCTCGGTTTCAAGGAGGTCGACGGCGATCTGGGCACCAATCTCGTCGGACTCACTCGGGCCGCAGAAGGCCAGCACCGAGTGCGTGGCGGGTCGCGTGCCGTGCATCTGTGCTGCGTTCTGATCGACCAGGACGCGGAGCAGTCGCGTCGCCATCCGATGCGCCACGACGGACATCTGGTCGTTTCGGAACAGCCGATCAATCCGCTCATAGGTTGGCCAGAACACGTCTGCTGCCAATTCGCGTGAGGAGATGCCCTCTCTGCGAGCCGTCTCGATGCACGTCTTGGCTGCGGCGCGGTCGCCCGTAATCAGGAGGTTGAACAGGCCGTCGATGGTGGTCTCAAGGTCCTTCTGCGACATGAATGCTCTCCGGTGGAAAGTCCTGCGGCTCGCCCCGGGGCTCCTACCCGAGCGTGCTGTGCCAGCGACTTCTTGCCGGACTCCGCCGACCAGGCCCGCCCCAGCGAGCCGCCCTATGCGATCGGGGCTTGCCCCAGTTGCTCGCCAAGCGCGCATGAACGCGCAGAAAGTGGACGTGCGCAATCCGCACGCTCAAGAACTATCGGACCATCGGCACGGGTTGAGGGGCATTTATCGGCCTTGGCGGCATCGTGAGCGGCGTTGACAGCCCGACGCCTCAGCTTGCCTTCTCAGCCCGATAACATACGCACAGGCCCATCGAGAGCACACGCGCCCGCGCGGGCGGTGCATTTTCTCCCGAGGCTTCATCCAGCATGGCCAGCATTTCCTGCCGCGTGCGAAAGGAAGCGACGCTCTTGGGCAGGTAGCGGTACGCGCCCGAACGATCTCCCGCGAGCAGGGTCGCTGTCCGAGGCATGATCTGCTCGCAGTACAGCCGGTTGAACCAACGAACGGGTGCCAGGCTGGGCTGATCGAACTCCAAGATCACCAGTCTGCCGCCGGGCACGAGCACGCGGAAGCACTCGGCGATGGCCCGCTCGGGCTGCTGCACATTGCGGATACCAAAGGCCATGGAGACGACGTCAAACGAGGCATCGTCGAGTTGCAGATCCATCGCATCGCCCTGGCGGTACTCGATGCGCTCGGCGTAGAGATCCCGCCGGGCCTGCTGCTTCTGCCGCGCGACCTCGAGCATCTCATTCGTGAAGTCCACGCCCAGAATCGACGCCGCCTTGGTGTGCTTGGCGAACGCCTGGGTCAGGTCGCCCGTGCCGCAGGCGAGATCGAGCACGCGGTCGCCCGGCTGGACCTCTGCTGCGCGCACCGCTGCCCGCCGCCAGAGGTGATCGATGCCCAGTGCGTGCAGGTGGTTGTTCAGGTCGTAGGACGGCGCGATGGCAGCAAACATGCTCTGCACGCGGCGGGCCTTGTCGTCCTTCTGGTGAAGTTCATCCAGGTCGGCATCGTCCCACGCCCTCTCGGCGGACGCTTTGGATCCCGCGCGAGCGGTTTGTTCCGTCGGGCTGGTCGTGATGGGCTTGGGGTGGTCGGTCATGAACGGGGTGATAGGCTGCACTGATAAGCTTTACGCGGTGGATTCGGATCATTGCACCCGCGGATGCACGCCGAGGTACTCACCCGCATCGCACGTGTCAGAAGGACCCAGTTATGTCTCGATTGTTCAACCGCACCGGATGCTGCCTGCTGGTGCTGTCAGCGGCCGTGATGCTGACCGCCTGCTCCACCAACCCCACCACCGGCAGGCTCCAATACAACGCGTTGACCACAGAGCAGGAAATTGCCCTGGGCAGCGAGGCAGCGCCCGAACTGACCCAGGAGTACGGCGGGGAAGTGCAGGATGCGCAGCTCCGCGGCTACATCGCACAGGTCGGTCAGCGGATGGTGCCCTACACCGAGGGCGACGCTCCGAGCTTGCCCTGGGAGTTCGTCCTGCTGGATTCGGACGTCATCAACGCGTTCGCCCTGCCCGGCGGCAAGGTCTTCATGTCCAGAGGGCTTGCCGAGCGGATGACCAACGAGGCGCAGCTCGCCTCGGTTCTCGGCCACGAGATCGGGCACGTCACAGCGCGACACGTCAACGATCGCATCGCGCAGACAACCGTCGTGCAGGGCGTGCTGACGGTGGGCATCGGCTTGCTGGGCACCGCAAGCGACTCGGGCATGATGAATGCCGCGATCGAACAGATCGTCGGTGCGGGCGGCCAGGGCTACCTGCTCAAGTTCAACCGTGACCAGGAGCATGAGGCCGACGAACTCGGCGTGCGCTACATGGTCGCTGCGGGCTATGACCCGATGGGCGCGGTGCAGCTTCAGCAACTGCTGAGAGATGCCTCGGAGGGCTCGCGCCCGCCGGAGATCCTGAGCACGCACCCGCTGCCGGAGAGCCGCATTCGCAACCTCCGCGACGACATCGAGCGCAATTACCCGTTCGCGGTCAACAACCCCGAGTACCAACTGCACGAGCAGCGCTTCCAGGAGATGTTCCTGAGCCGCCTTGCCACGCTGCCTCCAGCGCCCGATGCACGCTCGGACGAAGTGGTGTTCGCGCCCGAATGGTGCGGCCTGTGCGCGAGCCACTGAGCATGTGTCTGAGGTCGCACGCCATGCGGCCGGCGTGGTTCAGGCCAGCAGTTGCTCGATGACTTCGAGCCCGCGCTCAATCTGCTCGGGCGGGGAGGCGAAGCTGAGCCTGAAGTGCGTGTCCTGCTGAGAGAAGGCACCGCCGGGAATCATGAGCAGGTTGTGCTCGATGCAGCGCTCGCAGAACTCGGTGCCCGTGAGCCCGAGCCTGTCGGGCACCTTGGCAAAGGCGTAGAACGCCCCGCCGGGAGTGGGAAGCTCCGTGAGCTTGCTGAGCCGATCGACGACCATGTCACGCCGAAGCGCGTAGTCCGCGATGATCGGCGCCATGTCCGCATCCGCGATGGCCACGCACCCGTGCTGCAGCGGCGTCGGCGCGCACACGAATGTGAACTGCTGCAGCTTGGCCATCTCCCGCAGCACCGCTCTCGGGCCGGCCGCGTAGCCCAGGCGCCATCCGGTCAGGCCAAACGTCTTGCCGAACCCGCGGATGAGCAGCACGTCCTCTTGCGAACCCTTGACGCGGCAGGGGCTCGGCAGCGCGGGCGTGACGCCATCGGCCTCGAGGCCTGTGCGTGACTCGGGGAACAGGAACTCGTCGTAGATCTCATCGCTGATCAACAGCACGCCTCGGGACACGCACAACTCGCGCAGCTCATCGCATTCCTGCTGGGTGAGCACCACCCCCGTCGGGTTGGCCGGCGTGTTGAGCAGCACGAACTTGGTGCGCTGCGTGATGAGCGGCTCGACGCGCTGGGCGGTCATCTTGCCGTCGGGGTAGGTGTCACAGAGCACGGGCTTGCCGCCGGCGAGCGTGACCAGATTGGGATAGGCGACGAAGTAGGGGTCGGCGAGAATGGCCTCGTCGCCCGGGTTCAGGAGCGTCATCATCGCAAGGTGCAGCGCGCCGCTCGTGCCGCTGGTGATGATCGAGCCGAAGCCCTCAGCGTTGTCGGCCACATCCCAGCCGAGGTCCTGCTTGAGACGCCTTGCGACGTGCGCACGCAGCTCGGGTGCGCCTTGCGTGAGTGAATAGCCGTTGCGCCGCGATTCGATCGCATCGACCGCTGCCCGCTTGATCGGGGCGGGGACGTCGAAGTCCGGCTGGCCGATGGACAGATTGATGGGATCCTTGAGGGTCGCGCCGAGATCAAAGATGCGACGGATGCCCGACGCGCGGATGCTCACCGCGCGCTCTGCAAGCAGGGACGTGATGTCCATGGCTGGTAACTCCCGCAGCGATGTGGCTGGGATGGGCGCGGTGGGTCACGCCGCACCGCGCAGCATGCAAAGACCGTCTGCCCAAGCGGGCCGAGATTCGGTTACTTGACGCGCGTCTTGGCGAGACCGATGGCCGACATCTTCTTGGGGTCGGCCTTGGTCTCGGCGATCTTCTTGGCCACGCGCTCTGCGCGGGTAAGGACCGAACGGGAGCCGGTGAGGTTGCTGCGCACGCGGAGGGAGGTATCGATGCTCACGGCTGAGCTCCTGACAGGGGCCGGGCTATGCCTCTCGGCACCGCGGCTTCATGACGACATGGGTTCAAGCTGACCTGACGCCGTTCAGGGCACGTACTTGTCCCAGAACGGCTCTTGAAAGCCGGTTGGTCCGCCTTCGCTGACCCACCGCTCACCAATCTCTCGCGCCCGCGTCACCAACCGCTCACGAGCCGATCGGCTCTGCGAGAACGCCCGGCCGCCTTCGAACCCCTGCGAGAGGTACACCGCGTGCCGGGCTGAAGTATTGCTTCCCCGGCGGGCGGTTTCCAGCGGCACAGCAAAGGCGTCGAGGCCGCCCGCAGCGAGACGAGCGACCGCAGCCTGAGCCTGGGGTTCGTCCAGCGTCGCCAGCCGGAGGTAGTTGAGGCCGCTCTGGCGAGGATCGGCCTGCACACCTCCGCCAGCCGGTCTGTCCTGCCCCGCCCGAGTGCGATCTTGGGCTTCGGCCTGTCGCCGAGTGTCACGAGACACAGGGGGCTGCGGCGGCGGTTGGTCATCGGCCATCTCCCGGCCGCCGCCCCTCGGTTCACCGACCGGGTCCACGATGCCCGAGCCTCCGAGCGCTGCGAACTTGGCCCGCTCTTGCGTGCGAGCCTGATCGCCGCCCAGTTGCCAGGCGGTTGCCCAGATGGCAGCACCGATGACAATGAGGATGCCCACCGCGATCAGGGCAAAGGGGACGGGCAGGATGAGCAGCCCGCCGACAAGAGCCGGCCTGCCATAGCCACCCTCGAGCAAACGCGGCCCGCTGGCCGTCGCTGCGGCGGGACGAGGCCGACGCTGCACTTCGCGCTGCGGCCGCACCGGTGCCTTCGTTGATTCGGTGGTGGTCGAAGCTGAACCCGGCTCATGGGCCGCACGCTTATCCGATGCCGACAGCCCGTCGGCTTCGGCTGTCTCGGCATCGGCCGTTGTGGGCACCTTGGGATGCTGCGGCAGCGGCTCGATGGGCTTGGACGCATCGAGCAACTCGAAAAGGGGGGTGGTGGTTCGACGCTGGCTCATGGCTCGCTCATGACGGGGACCTCATCCGATCGTGCCGGTCGGCCGACGCGAGTGTGCGGTCTCCAGAGGTGAGTGTAAGGTCGCCCGCAATCAGATCCACTGGTCCACCCAGCCCGACGTCAGGCATCTGCCCAGACCAGACGCCAGACCTATTATGCGACACCATGGCCATTCGCGACGAAGACATTCTGCCGATCAAGATCCCCGAAATGAACCGTCTCGAGCGGGTCTTCCTGCCGGAAGTCGTCAAAGGCTTTGGCACGACGGTGCGCCACATGTTCACCTCGTGGGGCCAGGGCAAGACGAGCCGAACCATCCAGTATCCCGAACAGCGTCGCGAGCACTTCGCACCCGAGGATGGCGGCATCGAGCCGCGGAACTTCCGGGGAGTGCACCGCCTGAACCGCGATGAGGAGGGGCGTGTGAAGTGCGTGGCGTGCAT
>CAZSBR010000014.1:0-4149 GCA_964605165.1 uncultured Phycisphaeraceae bacterium | reverse complement strand
AGAGCCCCTGGGACGACCGCGAGAAGTACCCGGCCAAGTTCGAAATCGACGAGCTCCGCTGCATCTTCTGCGGCATGTGCGAGGAAGCGTGCCCGGTCGACGCCATTGAGCTGACGACTGAGTATGACATTATCGGGCTCAGCCGCAACGAAATGGTGTTCGATAAGAACAAGCTGCTCGAGGTCTACGACGTGACCATCGACCGCAAGCCGATGTGAACGCAGCCTCGTGGAGGCCGGCTGGCCTGAACCGGTGGCCTGAACCGGTGGCCCGAAGGCGGCTGTTTCGAGACGCCCAGAACCGATCATTTTCCTAGTATGTTGTAAAAGATCCCCCAAGGCCTGCAAAGCCTCGGGGATTTTTCTTTTTCAGTCCCGGCGAGCCGCGCAAGGGTTGCCGCCGGCCAGCCCGCCCTTTGGCCGCTTTGTTTGCGTTTTGATTGCATGATTCAGGCCCACTCCGGGGAGGTCATCACTCATTCCCAAGGGATTCACCGAGAGGGGTGCTGGGAGATGGACTACACCCTTTGAGCACGTGCAACAAAAGTTTTGCGGAAAGCTGGCACCGGTCCATCTGTGTGCTCCACTGCTCTGGAGTGCTTTCGAAGTTCTGTGTCGTCGATGAATCGGCGTCACTGAGGAGATGTTGTCCCATACCGGGGCAAGAGGGAGTGGAATTATGAAGAAGTTGACCGCAATTGCTGGGCTTGCTCTGTTGAGCGGCTCGGCCGCAGCCTTCGACGTCATGTCGTTTGGCTTCACCGACCTCGCCGGCTCGTTCGATCCGGACGCGGCGCCTGCTCACACCCTTGACGGCAGCGATGTCTTCGACGGTGTGTTCGTTGCCATGGCGACCTCCGAGGGTGGTTTCGAGACTGGCGGCGACTTCAGCCGTCTGGTCGGCCCCGAAGGCACCGCCGAGTTCGATTCCGGCTTTGAGGGTGGCGGCTTCGGTGACGTGACCGTCACGATCACCACCGCGAACTTCGACGGCATGACCGCCAAGGGCGTTGGCGACGTCGAGATCATCGACGCCGATGGTGACACCTTCACCGCAACGTTCGAGGGTACGTGGTTCGCCACCGGCCCCTTCCTGTTCTTCAACGCTGTGATCGACGCTGCTTCGTTCAGCGACGACCTCGGTGACGGCAACTTCGACGGCCCCTCGGGCGGCGAGTTCGAGTACTCGGACTTCCCCTTCCTCGACGGCGCCTTCTCGCTGCTGATCCGTCCTGACAACGGTGGCTCGGGCTTCCGCGCTGCGTTCGGCCCCGAGTCGACGCAGGCTGACGCGGTGCTCGTGCCCGCTCCGGGTGTCCTTGCCCTCGCTGGCATGGGTGTCTTGGCTGCCGCCGGCCGTCGTCGTAGCTAAGCGTATTTGAGAGTTCTACCGCGGTCTGTCTGACCGCAGCTCTTTGCTTGCACAACACCAAAGGTGGGCACTCGAAAGAGTGTCCACTTTTGTTTTTGCGTCGCCACATTACAGGCCGAGCCCGCGCCTGCTCAGCGCCAGAAGACCGACGAACGTCTCGCCGCTGATAAGGACAGCCTCAAGGGCTGCCAGCAACGCCCGCAGCCTCAGTTGCAAGCGCCCGCGCAGCGATGGCGACAGCTTCCTGCCAGGACTGCCCATCCTCCGCCGAGGCATAGATGACCGAGCGGCTCGCTGTGGGCATCACCCCCAACGAGCCCAAGCTCCGAGCCCCCGGCCGAGCAAGCCGTGCGATATCCGCTGTGGAAGCTCCCTGGGCTCCGATGCCGGGCGTCAGCAGCATCTGACAGGGCATGCGACCACGGAGCGTCAGGGCATCGGCCATCTTGGTCGCTCCGACCACTGCGCCCAAGGCCGAGAGGCCACTGAAGCCCATCCAGCGTTGGCCGATCGCAGCCAGCATCTCGGCGACACGTTCGGCGACGCTCATGCCTTCGTCGAGCCTTGTTGCCTGCAACTCGTCGCTGTCCGGGTTGGAGGTCCTGCACAGCGCGAAGACCGCGAGGCCCGCCTCGAGGAAGGGCTCGATGGCGCTGGGTCCCAGGTAGGGATTGACCGTGATGCCGTCAGCACCGAGATCGACTGCAGATGCCGCGTAGTGCCGCGCGCTGGTGGAGATGTCTCCACGCTTGGCATCGAGCAGCACCCAGAGGCCCGCTGCTCGGGCCGCCTCCACCACCCGCTCCATCGCGGCCCAGCCCCGGCTGGCATAGCGCTCAAAGCAGGCGGACTGCAGCTTGACGGCCGGCACAGTGCCCGCGACGGCTGCAACGACATCGAGCGAGAACGCCTCGATCGCCCGTGCGTGATCCTCCCCGCAGGTCGCGCGCAGCGACTCGGGCAGCCTGTCCCAGTCCGGATCGATGCCGACGCACGCGGGCGTGCAGCAAGCGTCCATGATGGATGCGAGCCGATCCATCGAGGCGGCTGCCTTCGACACCTCTCCGCCGGAGGGCGCGTCTGACTGAAGCGAGGTTGCATCCATGGGGCGTGTCTCCGTGGAGGGTCGCGCGTAGGGTACGCGATGCACCCCGCGGGACTCCAGCCAGAAGCCATCGATGTCAAGCGCGATCGCGGCATCACGATTCAGTGGCATGATGGGTCGTCGTCGTATTTCAGCGTGGCGTATCTCCGCCGCAACTCGCCCTCCGCGGACCAACGCCAGTTGCGTGAAGAACTCGCCCGTAACCCGCTGACCGTCCTGCCCAGCGGCGCATCGGGTGTCGTCACGATCAAGGATGTGGAGATGGTCGGCACGTACGCACTCCGCATCATCTTCAGCGATGGACACGACACGGGCATCTATTCATGGGCGTACCTGCGCGAAATCGACCCGGCGGTGGCGGACGCGAGCCCGCGCTCCGGAGATGCACCCAAGGACGTCTGACTGGCGGTGCCGCCCATGCCCGAGCAGCTTTCCGATCAGCCGCTGACACTCACCAGCCCGCTCGAAGCGGTGCCGGGCGTCGATCAGAAGCTTGCCAGCGGCCTGTATGCACTGGGCATCAGCAACATCGCCAAGCTAATCTGGCATCTGCCCTTCCGCCACGAACTGGAACTGGGTGAGACCGAGATCCAGGCGCTCGAACCCGGAGCCATCGGCACCACGCGCGCTGAGGTCACCAACACCCGTCCCGTGCTCTACGGCCGAAAGCGCTTCGAAGCCGTGCTCCACGACGGTTCGGGGCGGCTGGACCTGGTCTGGTTCAACCAGACGTACCTTCGGCAGCGCGTTCATCCGGGGATGCACCTGCTCGTCACGGGCAAGGTAAGCCTGCGTGGTTCGGGCCCGTCTGCCCGGCTGCAGATGATCAACCCGCGCTGGCAGGAGGTCGACGCGGAATCGAGCGGCGTTGAGAGCGCAGCTCGTCTGCGACCGGTGTATCCCGCGAGTGAGCGCGTCAAGACCTGGCAGATCGAGAAGACCGTCAAGGCGGCGCTGCCCGCTGCCCTGAAGCTCATCGAGGACCACCTGCCCGAGGACTACCGCACGAGCAGATCGATGCCGACGCTTGCTGAGGCATACCGCATGCTGCACGCTCCAAGCGATGAAGCCGAGGTGCGCGAGGGTCGCCGACGCCTTGCCTTCGATGAGCTGCTGCTTTTGCAGCTTGCCGTGTACATGCGCCGCGCTGCGCGCGATGCGCACGAGCGTGCCATCCCTCTGGAATGGTCCGCCGAGCTTGATGCCCGCATCCGTGCGCGCTTCCCCTTCACGCTGACCGACAGCCAGGACGAGGTGGTGCGCACCATCGCCTCTGATCTGCAGCATGATCGACCCGCCAACCGCCTTGTGCAGGGCGATGTTGGCAGCGGCAAGACGGTTGTCGCGGCATACGCCATGCTGCAGGCGGCTGCCAGCGGACATCAGTCAGTGCTGCTGGCCCCGACCGAGATCCTCGCGGAGCAGCACCATGCGTCCCTGACACGCATGCTCAGCGAGTCCAAGGTGAGCATCTCGCTTCTCACCGGCTCACTCACCGAGCCGCAGCGTTCATCCATTGAGCGAAGGCTCGCTTCGGGTGAGATCGATATCGCCATCGGCACACACGCGGTGCTGACGGACCGGGTGAAATTCAAGTCGCTTGCAGTGGCTGTGATTGATGAGCAGCATCGCTTTGGCGTCGAGCAGCGCGCCAAGATCCGCGCCAAGTCCGC
>CAZSBR010000013.1:10552-24185 GCA_964605165.1 uncultured Phycisphaeraceae bacterium | reverse complement strand
AGCCCAAGGCGGTTCGACGGATTCACTCCAAGCCCGAGGCGTTCAGCCAGTGCCGAAAGTGGCTCGCCACGCAGTATCCGCATGCCGAGCAGATCGCCTCGGCCAGCAGCAGCGCTGCCGCCCAGACGGCGGCGGAGGAGAATCGGCTCGCCGAGTCCATCGGGGCAGAGCCCGGGTCGGCTGCGATCGGATCCACGCTGGCGGGCACGATCTACGGGCTGGGCGTGTTGTTTGAGAAGATCGAGGACCGGCCGGACAACGTGACGCGGTTTGCGGTCATCAGCCGCCAGCGGGCCCTGCCCAGCGGCGATGACAAGACCTCGATCATGTTCAACACCAAGGATCGCCCGGGCGCACTGGTGGACGTGCTTGCGGTCTTCCGCGACGCGGGCGTCAACCTGACGTACATCCACGAGCGGCCCAGCGGGGGGTCGAACTGGACCTACACCTTCTTTATCGACGCCGAGGGGCACAGCCAGGAGGAGCCCCTGAAGAGCGCGATCGCAGCCGCCGAGCGGCATTGCAAGGCGCTGACGGTGCTCGGCAGCTATCCGAGATCGCGGCGGATCCTGTAGGTCGCTGCTGCGGCCCGAGGCCGAGGTTTGAGGGCTGGCCCGGGGGCCGGCGGCTCGAGCGCTGAAGTCTCGAGAAATGTGGATCAGGTGGCGGGCGATTCTGGTATACTGAGAGCGACCGGGTTGCGGAACCCGGGCCGCGGCTCAGCGTCTCCACATCTTCAGGCCAGCCCCCGCTTGCTGGCTTGGTGGGGATCAGGAGCCAAACGTATGACAAGTGGCTGAAGCCTCCAGCAAGGGAGCGAGCCGGCCGGTTGTGTGTGGAGCGTCCACGATGTACCGTGGTCGCGGCGTAGCGACAAGATCGTTCGCCCAGCGGGGTGTCTGTCGATCGTCGGAGGTCGGGGCCTGGTGTCCCGGAGGTTCCTCGGAGTTCGATGAAACGCTGCTGGCCGGGTGAAGCCGCAAGGCGCTTGCAACCCTACGCTGACGCACAACAGGCCCCGTCGCGATGCGGACAGACGTCCGTAGCACGCCCGCCACCTGGGTCTGAAAGCCACGAGGAAATTGGAGCCTTCATGCCAGGGTTCTTCCGTAGCCGTCTCTCCGCTCGCTCCATCAGCACGTTCGCCGGCAAGGCGAGACGGGCCCTTGGTATGCGCGAACTTGACTCCGCCCGCTCCGGTGCGCTGCAGAGCGATGCCAAGCACCTGGTCGAGCGGTTTGAAGCGCTCGAAGAGCGGCGGCTGCTGTTCAGCATCACGATCGCCAACGATAACTCGGCGGAACTCGCTCCGGGCGTGTTCCAGACCGTTCCGGTGGCCTTCGCCTACGCGATTCCCTACGCCAACACCAACGAGGAAATCGAGGACGACGACCCCGAAGAGACGCTCGTCGACTTCAACGGCGAGGACTTCGGCGCCGGACCGGTGCTCACGAACACCTTCCTGCCGAGCGATGACGAGTCCTTCCTCCGCGTCCAGCGGACGTTTCAGAATTCGACCCAGGACTTCCGCCTCACGCCCGAGGACCCTGCCGAGGATGACCCGAGCGACTTCATGCTCGACATCAACGCCCTGACCGGCGACTTCTGGCAGTTTGAGTTCTTCCCGACCGCCAGCGTCAACGACGCCCCGCTCGTGCTCAACCAGATGTCCTGGGAGACGGGCCTTGGTCGCAGCGGCGACGGCGAGGGCTTCAACTCCAACGCCTTCCGCGTCACGGTCTTCTTTGACGACGAGGTGCTCGGCGAGTTCACCGGCGCAGCGCTGGATGCCCTGCTCACGCCCCTGGCGCCGGATCCCGACGATCCCACGACCGAGTTCCTCTTCCAGATCGATCAGACGGATCTGCCGGACGCTGCGGGCGATCCGCAGGTCTTCACGCGCGTCCGCGTCGATGCCATCGGCAACGAGGACCTGTTCATCGACAACGTGCAGGCGATTCTCCCGCCCGGCAACTTCGCGTCGATCATCGAGTCCCGCGTCTTCACAGCACAGATCACGCTCACCGGCCCGGTCGGTGCCTCCGTGCAGGTGCTCGATCTCTACGGCCGCGACATGGTCGCCACGCTCGCGGGCGTGACGCCCGGCAACTCCAACGTGCCGGCGATCGACCGCAACGACGACGGCGTGCCCGACTACAACGACGGCATCGGGCGGATCATCATCTCCGGCGGTGACGAGAACACCACGATCACGCTCACCGGCGGCACCAACGAGTGGAACGACGATCTCTCTGATGATGTGGGCTTCGGCGAGTTCGAGCAGGGCTTTGGCGGGTTCTTCGAGTTCTTCCGGGCCGACAGCATCCTCGGCATCTACGACGACTTCGAGGACGCCGGCTTTGGCTACACGTGGGCGACCATCGACGACGACATCGAGTTCGCCGGTCTGCCCGCCGGGCCGGGCTCGCTCATCGTCGGAGCGCCCGAGGCGTTCCTGCGCCCGATCAACGGCTCGGCGGGCGAGTACCTCGCCAGCCCGGGCAACGGTCTTATCGAAGAGGGCTTCACCAACCCGCAGTTCGGCATCCGCGCTGATTCGACGATCGGTGCGATCAACATCCACGGCGTCGTCCACGGCGCTTCGACCATCGATGGATCGCTCGGACGGTGGAACGTCGGCTATCACGTCGGCTCGCTGAACGTTGCGGGCGACCTCGGCCAGTTCTTCTCCGGCTCTGAAGCCGGCCTGTGGTCGATCGATGATGACTTCGAGCCGGGTGACGACAGCGACAACAACGCAGACCAGTTCTTCCGCACGGATTCGCAGCTCGTCGTGGGCCGCGCGGTGCGTGAGATTGCCGTCGCCGGTCGATCGCTCATGGACGTGACCGTGGTGGGCGACCTGACGAGCCCCGACACGCGCCCCGCCAGGCCGATCTTTGAGTACACCGAGACCGAGACGATCTCGCCCTTTGGTGTGGATGCGGACGACTACGAGGGCGGTCTGCTCGACAGCTACCAGTCCAGAGCGTTCCGCGGCCTGACGGGCGATCCCGGTCAGGACCGGGGCCGGTTCGATTACGTCGTCTTCGGCGAGAACCTGATCCGCAACGACTCGATCCTCGCTGCGGAGTGGATCGGTTCACTGAGCAGCGCTGCACGCGTGACGGGCGACATCGGCCGGGCGGATCCGAACCACTCGGACGACGCTGTGGACGTCTTCGCCTTTGCGAGTGATGGCCAGAGCGAGATCCGCATCGAGCTCTCTACCACCGGCGGGCTGCAGGTTCGCCTGATGGACAAGGATGGCCGCACGCTCGCTGCCACGCAGGCGGCGGCGCTGGAGGATCTGCAGGAGAGCCTGTTCATCAACTACGACCCGGAGTACGCCGGCGTTGTGTACCTGGTGGTGCAGGGAACGGGCGTGACCTCCGCTTTCGACGGGCTCAACGGCCCAGTTCCCTACAGCTTCATCGTCAGCGGCATGCAGCCGTCGACGCTCGGCAGCTATCGCTCGGGCGGCACGTCCGGTGCGTTTGCTGCCTCCGACGGCGACCTTCCCGACAACGCCACGCAGACCATCAGCGTGGTCAACGGCGGTCTGGGCCTCTTCCGCGTGGGCACGGGCATCGTCGATGCGAGCGGTCAGGAGGTCTCGCCCGACGCGATCCTCAACAACCGCAACGACGATGACGAGGACGATCTGCTGAACCTCGGCGGCCTGAGCCTTGAGGTCGATGGCAACGTCGGCGCCATCCTCACTGGCTCGGATATCGAGGGCTTTGCGCAGTTCCCCGTCACGATGCGCGTCGGAGGCAACCTCGGCGAGTTCGCCACGGGCCTCAGCCCGGTCGCGGGCGGCGGCTTCACGGGTGTGGAAGGCGACGTCGCCTTTGCGTCCCTCGATGTCGGCGGCGCGGTGGGCTTCTTCGATATCCGCGGCTCCATCGGCGTGGATGAAGACGACGATGGTCGCGGCACGAGCTTTGGCATCGCCATCTCCGTGGGCACCAACAGCCTCGCCGAGTCGAGTGATATCGGCGGCTTCCGCGTGGGCGGTCACGTCTTCGTGCCCGGCTTCACACTCACTGGGCCGGCCAACACCACCATCGGCAGCTTCTTCATCACGCAGGATGCGAATGCTGCGGGCGAGGTCGAGGATGCCCGCACCGGCTTCTTCGGCACCTCGGCGCTGGACCCGAACATCGGCATCAACCTCGGGCCGGGTTCTGACGTTCGCTTCACGGACATGCTCAAGATCGACGGTGTTGCGCTCGTCGATCGCGTCACGGAGCTTCGCGGCGGCACGCCCGTCGAACTCGTCGACGACGGCGGTGCTCGCTACACCATCACGGTCCAGGGTGCGGCCAACAACGTCCGCGTTGGTGAGCTTCGCTTCATCCCGATCTCGTCATCAGAGGGTGTGGCGCTCGCCCAGATCGACAACCTTGATCTCTCCGGCGGCCGACGCCTGCAGATCCGCGCAATCGACAACCCGGGTGGTGCCCAGACCGCTCCGATCTCCATCGGTCGCATCCTGATCACCAACGCCGATGCACAGTCGACGATCGAGGTCACGGGCGATGTCGAGGTCGACATCTACCGCATCGACCAGATTGGCGGCGCCGCGATGCGCCTCATCCGCAACACCACCCCGGGCGGCGACTTTGTCGCCATCGATGTGGTCGGCCTCGACGAACTCGATGTGCAGGGCGGCGATGTCGGCCGCACGCAGATGCCCGCGTTCGGGCCGCAGGAAGTCGGCCCCTTCCTGGGCGTTCAGTCCGGGCTCAACGAGGCTGTGCTCGGCCCGGTGGGCATCCAGCCCGAGGCCATGAGCGGCCTGTGGAACGGCGCGGACTTCCGACCGATCACGGATGTCGACTCAGGCACGGCGTACTCCGACGACATCGGCTCGCCGCTGGATCCGTTCCTCAATGGCATTGTCGTCCGCAGCGGCAACGTGCGCATCGTGACCGTCGCGGGCGCACTGGGCGACTTCATTCTCCAGGGCGGCGTCGCTGAGCTTGAGACCGTTCGCATCAACGAGGATGGCACCGCTCCGGGCGACCGCTTCGATGGTCTCATCGGCTCGGTGTTCGCGTTCATCATCGACGACATCAACGTCGGCATGGGCATCATCTCGAGCGAGGACGACCCCTTCGCGCGGGCGGGCATCTTCGCCGGCGACGAGATCAGAACCATCGTCGCAGAGAACGCGGTCATCAGCGGCATCATCTCCGCGACCAACCTTGATGTTGGCAACAGCGGCGAGATCGGCGAGGACAACGGCGCCGACGAGGTCGGCGGTCTGGACCTGCTGGAACTGACCAACTCCATCCTCAGCGGTGCCTACGTCGCGACGCAGACGCACGACAGCTTCTGGCAGACCGTCACCGTCGACAGCGACAACGAGCGTGCCAACCGCGGCGAGATCAACCGCATCCGGGGCAACAACTCGGACATCTTCCGCTCCACCATCGAGACGGTCCGCCTCTTCGATGCGCAGCTCATCGGCGGCTTCTTCGATGCCTCCGTGCTCGTGGTCACGCAGGATCTCGATCTCTTCCGCGCAGCGGGCTTCCGCAACACGAGTGTCGAGGGCACCGACCTTGAGTTCCGTCAGGCTGCGATCCTTGTCCAGCAGAACCTCGGCCGGATCGAGACCTTCGATCTCAGCGGCGACTTCTCTGACATTCTCATCGATGTCGTCGGAAGCGTGCAGGGTTCGATCTCGGGCAACGACTTCCGCCGCGTTGATCTGGATGTTGACAACGAGGTCGCCAGCATCATCGCCTCGGGCGATGTCGTGGGCTCGAGCTTCGTGACCGGTGCGGTTCAGAACTTCGCCATCGCCGGCTCGCTCCGCGCAAGCGAGCTCATCGTCTCCGGTCCGCTCGAACTGCTGACCGTTGGCGGCGAGATCCTCAACACAGCGATCGACGTGACCGGCTCTGAGGGCCGCATCGATCGCATCACCGTGACGCGCGATATCAGCGGCACGATCACCTCCAGCGGCCGCATCACGCTCATCGAGACAACGGTGGGCGATCTCGGCGGCGTGATCCGCACCACGCGTCCGACCGCCACGGTCGGCACGCTCAGCGCTGCCCGTGACCTGACCGCATCGACGGACCTGGCTGGCGGTGTTTCGACGCTCGTCGCTGGTCGTCACATCGGTTCACAGGGCGAGCCCGCTCTGATCGTGGTGCGCGGCGCGCTGACCGAGTTCAACGCTGCCGGCCAGCTCTATTCCGATCTGGTCGTCGGCTCGACCATTCAGGAGATCTCGCTCGGCGCGGTCAGCAACCTGCCGGGCCAGAACCTGGTCGGCCGCGGCTCGATCACCGCGGGTGGACGCATCGAGGAGGTCTCGATCACCGGCGACTTCGGCGGCGGGATCACCTCGTTCAGCGGCGGCATCGGCTCGTTCACGCTCACCAACGGCTCGTTCCTGCCGGGCAACTCGATCAGCGCCTTCGCCGGCGGCATCGCCAGCTTTGTCATCAGCGGCGGCAACCTCTACGGCAACGTGCACGCCGACCACACCCTCCAGGACCTCCAGGTGCTTCCCAGCGCCGACGGCGTCTTCGGCGATGTCGGCATCAGCCCGTTCCTTTCCGCGTCCGTGCCCAGCAGCGACCCGCTCCGCAACCAGATCCCGCCGGGTGTCAGCCCGTCGACGGCTGTCGATGGCCCCCGCATCACCGCCGGCTGGAACATCGGTGTGGTCACGATCGCGGGCGGCTCGATCTACGAGGCCGTGATCCACGCGGGCCAGGCCATCGGCTTTGTGAACGTTGCGGAGAACATCCAGGACGACGGCCTCACGCCGCTGCCCGGTGCGATCATCGCGGCGACCGACTCGATCTTCAGCGTCTCCGCCGGCGGCTACATGGCCGGCACGCTGATCATCGCGGGCCTTAGGTCCTTCGGCGATGACCAACTCCCCGGCGGCACGGGTGCCAACGCGGACATCACCAACAGCGGCTTCATTCAGAATGTGAGCGCCGTCAGCCTCTACAACACCGCGATCACCGCCGGCATGAACGCCGGCGCCGATGGCGTGTACAACACGGGCGACGAGTCCACCGAGGTGGGCGTCTCGTTCGTCTTCAGCGTCACAGCACCCGGTGATGCGATCGGCCTGAGCGTCTTCAGCGAGACCGTCACGGCCGATGCAACAGCGGGCGGCAGAGCCAACGTCGGCGGCGTGGGCGCTCCCGTGAATGACCCGGACATCGCCTCCGGCTTTGTCGGTCAGGAACTCACCAACGGCGTGGCCTTCAACTTCTCGACCGCTGCCGGCGATGGCGACATCACGTTCAGCGGCAACGGCCGGGCCTTCTTCGATGCGGCCAACAGCAGGCTCATCTTCGGCGAAGGTACGGACTTCAGCACGACCATCGTCGTCAACTCCAGCACGGGCGTGCTGACGGACTTCGACATCGTCTCGCTCAACAGCGGCTCGGCGGGCCTCATCCTCGTGACCGCAAGCCTGCTGGGTGATTCCGACATCGTCGTCGATGCCTTTGTTCAGACCATGCAGCTTGGCTACTTCGACGGCGGCGACATCCGCATCGGTCAGCACGCCACCAACCTGCTCTTCGGCCCCTTCGTCGGCGGCTCGCTCAACGCCAAGAACGCCGCGTTCGTGACCTTCGGCGGCAACCTCGGTGACTTGTCCATCGCTGACCCCGACCCGGAGGACATCAACTCCGCACCCTTCATCGACATCCTCTCCAGCGGCTTCTTCGTGGTTGGCGGCAGCACCCGAGCTGTGGTCAACGTCAGCCGCGTGGTGACCGACATCGACTTCCGCGAAGGGCTCGACAACGCACTCGTCCGCGCCGGCGAGGCCATCGGCACGCTGCGTGGAGGTTCCATCAACGAAACCCGCGTCAGCGCGGGTGGGTTCCTCGAGTTCATCGAGATCGATGGCAGCGTCACCGACAGCCAGATCCTCATCGGTGGCGACCTTGGCCGCGATGCCAACTTCGACACCGGCCCCGCCACCGAGCTCAACGCCGACACGCTCCGTGCCGGCCTCAACCAGGCCATCACGATTGGTGGCTCGCTCGTTCGCAGCGACATCGTCGCCGGCGGCCTGCGTGGTCCCGACCGCTTCTTTGGTTCGGCCGACGACCAGCTCTCCGCCGGGCAGTCCATCCTCGGCCCGATCACGATCGCGGGCGAGGTCATCGGCTCCAACCGTGACACCGAGTCCTTCCGTGTCCTTTCCACAGGCTCCATCGGAGCAACGACCGTTTCGGGCTCGTCGCCCGAGCTCACGGGCAACGCGCGGATCGAGGAACTAGGCCTCGTACCGGTCCCGATCCAGGTCGAGGACCTCCGCGTCGACCAGGTCAGCCAGACCTACTTCGGTCGCATCCGCTTCAACCAGCCGATGGACATCTCGAGCTTCGAGCAGGCGCTGACGATCTCTGAGATCCGCAGCCCCAACAACACGCTCATCCGTCTCCAGCCCGGCTCGGACTACACGCTCTCCTACACCGATGACACCAACACGCTCGACATCCGCTTCAACCGCGAGATCACCGAGCGGGATCTCCCGCTGCTCTCGACTGAACCCGCCCAGGGCGTGTACAGGTTCGACCTCGACCAGTCCCTGCTGCGGGCCAAGGTCGTGGGTGCGGTGCTCGATGGTGATGGCGATGGCATCGTCGATGCCAACGACAACTACTCGGCCAACGACATCGTGGGTGACGCGGGTGACAAGTCGCAGGCCGCTTCCGGCACGCTGACAGCCACCAGCATCACCGGCGCCACCAGCCAGATCGACATGTTCGGTCCGACCAACCTCAACGCCGTGCTCGACAACAACTTCGAGCCCGATGGCCTGCCCGATGTCAACCGGACCTTCACGCTCCGCGGCACGATCGGCGACCACCCGGACAACGACGCGCGGTTCTTCGACTTCCGCGCCGATGTGGACGTGTACTCCATCTCCCTGCAGGCCGGTCAGATCCTTCAACTCGGTGCAACGCAGGGCGCCGCGTTCCGCGCACTCGTGCTGCTCGTCAACCCCGATGGCACCACGGCTCCGCTCGCGGGTGCTTCGGCCTTCAACATTGCATTGCCCGGCGAAGCAGTGGGTGAAGACCTCAACGTCGATCAGGAACGCAACTTCCTCATCACGCAGACGGGCACCTTCACCCTCGTCATCGGCAACGCCGGACCGTCGTTCGATACGCCGATCGTGCCCGATATCGCTTCGGCGCAGAACGTGCTGGGTGATTACTCGATCGGCATCACGGTCTTTGACGACGGCAACTCGGGCTTCAATGCCGGGACCGACTCGGGCGATGGCCAGGATCTGCCCGCCGCGCCGACCGTTCAGGACTTCGCGGGCGTTGACGGCAACTTCGGCACCGCCGACGATCGCACGCAGATCAATGCCAGCGGCTTCCGCTTCACGCTCGATCCGGGGCTGGACGGCATCGTCGGAACCGCCGACGACCTCGTCCGTGGCACCAACAGCGAAGGCGAGACCGTCGTCCGCGAAGGCGGCAGGGTCACGACCCGCATTGTCGATGCCATCGGTCAGCCCGGCGCGACCGGCATCCCCTCGGCGATCGTGCCCGATGTCGACGTGTTCCACCTCAACGCCAACCAGCCCATCGAGCAGGGCACCCGCGTGCGGGTCACCGTCGAGATGGCTGCCTTCGGCGCCGACTTCGGCAGCCGCTCGGCCGCAGCAGACTTCCAGAGCTTCGCCGAGAACGTGCAGTTCGCCATCTTCGACAGCACCACGTCCACCGACATCGACGACGGCCTGGTGCTCTACGCACCCAGCGACTTCTCGCCCAACGGCGGAACGCCCGGCACCATCGCACAGGGCGACAACGTCACCTACGGCTATGACGCCAACGGCGACTTCTTCCTCGAGTTCATCGTCGGCCCCAGGCTCGATGGCAACGCGGGCAACCCGCGCTACTCGATCTACCTGCAGGGTGCCTTCAACACCGACTACGCCCTCTCCGTCACCACGACACCCGAGAACGAGCCCGTCATTCAGCGTCGCCAGAACATCTTCATCGAGACTCAGGGCGGCTCGGTCGACTGGCTCGAGGTCGGTGGACAGGTCACTGAACTGGCCGGTTTCGACGCGGCCACCATCGGCTTCAGCGGCGAGACGGCGGACAACATCCCGCTCAACACCTTCCTCATCAACGAGACGGTCAACCGCGTTCAGGCCATCTTCGACCGTGCCGGCCTTGATGTGAACATCTCGACCGATACACGCGACTTCGAGTTCGAGCCCTTCTCCACCATCTTCCTCAGCTCCACCATCGATCCCATCAGCAGCCTGACGGCTCGCAACGTGATCACGATCGCTGGCGGCGAAGACGTCTTTGGCTTCGGGCTCTCCTTCGGCTTCAGCGAGCGTGTCGATGCCGGCAACGCCGACCGAAACGACGAGGCGGTGGTCTTCGTGCCCTCGCTCGCACTCATCGGCTACACCCCCTCGCAGGAGGGCATCGACGATCTCACCGATTCGCTCACGGCTTCGGTCACACGGCGCATCGGCGAGCTCATCGGCCTCGTGCTCACCGACAACACAGGCCAGTCGGGCTCGATCGACGTGCTCGCAGCCAACTCCGTTACCGAGGTGCCCGGTCCGGGTCAGCGGTACGACCTTGTGAACGTCGGACGCAGGCTCTCCACGGGTGTCGATGACGCCGAGGACAGCACGTTCTTCATCGGCCTGCAGAACTCGCTGGCACTGGCCAACTTCATCGTGCAGGACGACTGAGCCATCCACGCGTCACCGACGCGATCCTGACCCTCCACCCCCGCCGGCCCGGTATCGCACCGGGTCGGTGGTGTTTTTGCTCAGGCCGATCGACGGCTCCGCGATGTCTGCCGCCCCGATGGGGACGGTGCACTCGCAGAGCGTTGTCCATGGTCTGCATCATCGGCCGCAGCCGATGCTGCAGCTGTCTCGGCTGCGGGTGCATCCGTGGGAACAGACACGGTCGGCGCGGCTTTGGTGCGAGCCGACTTGCGAGCCTTGGCGCGGGGCGGCTTCTGTTCCGCGAGGCTCGCCGGGCGGGCCTCAGATCCCTGGTCGCCCGCCGACTCGGCGCCACGCGTCGCGCCAGCACTGGATGCATCCACCCGCCGGCGCGCGTCTTGTGCGACCATGTCGGCATCCGCAGCGAGGTCATCGATACGCCCGGCAAGCCGATCCGCAATCGACTTGGCGCGAGCTTCCAGGCCCGTCAGGCTGTCGTCGATGCGTTCAACGCATTGCTCGCTGGACTCGGCTGTGCGGTTGAGCCGCTCGAGAAGATCTGCATGCGCTGCTCGGGCTGCTGCCTGTGCTTGCGCTGCTGCATGGCTGGCAACTTCGGCAATTCGCCTGGAAGCAGCTTCTACTTCCTGTTCAGCGCGGTCCTTCGAATCGGCCAGTGCAGCATCCACCCGCTGAGACTCGGCAAGCACCTCCGCCAGGCGCTGGAGGCAGCTCTCGACGCTCTGCTCGATGCGAGCCAGCGCCTGCTGCACCATCGGCTCGAGCAACGACGTCATCGCTTGCGCGATTGCCTCTTCGGCTCGCTTGTGGACCACTCGATCCGCGAAGGACTGGGCGCTCATTTCGGCCGCTTTGACACCCTGTGCCAGCGCTCGCTCGGCTGAGAGCATGCGCTGCTCGGCGTGGGCTGCGCGCTCTTCGAGATCGGCCACAGCCTCCTCGAGCCGGTCGAGCTGTGCACCAGCGAGTTGTTCGTGTTGCTCGCCCGCCGTGCGCACAGCCTCGTGCGCCGCGTTGTTCACCGCTTCACACACCGCGGCGCCCGCCTGGTGGGCACGCTCGAGCGAACGGCCCACAACCTCTTCGAGCGCCTCGCCGAGCAAGTTCTCGGGATCCCCCAGCCGGCGCGAGGCCTCCTCTGCACGGCGAAGGCGATCATCGAGCGTGGCGACCATCCGCGCAGCAGGGGCCAGCCCGTCGCGCACGCTCGCCACGTTGCGATCGATCTCCTCGCGCTGGCCGCGCGTCGATTCGATCAGCTCCAGCAGGTGTTCGCGCTCGGCAGCGCTTGCCCGCACCGCCTGGCGAAGAGCCTGGGTGAGTTCCTGAAAGGTCGCAGCATTCACCACACGCGGGCTGAGGAAGCCTGCTTCGACCCAGCGGTCGCCCGCTTCGCCTTGGCGTTCTTCTCCCTCGATCCAGCGATCCCTGGTGTTCAGCGACATTGGCGGTCCTCCCTGACCGTGCGCGCCCTCATGGCGACTGCAGTCGATCGTACCACGCGGCTTGTTCGCACGTCGGCACGGCTTGCCCGGCGGCGTTGTGGCATGTGCCAGCACACGCCCGCCGGCAGCCGCGCGGACTCCTCATGCAGGCTGGCACCCTGCGCCGCATAGACTGCGCCCATGGCCAACGGTCGACGATCCACTCAGCACTCCGGCGGGGCAGAGCCCGCCAGCGGCGGCGGCATGCGCCTGCAGCGGGTCATCGCCGAGGCGGGGCTCGCTTCGCGCCGAGCTGCCGAGCTGTTGATCGAAGAAGGCCGCGTGACCGTCAATGGCAAGGTGGTGCGCGCGCTCCCGGTGATGGTTGATCCCCATGAGGACGTCATCACGGTCGATGGAAAGCCGTTGCCGGCTGCCGAGCGGCACATCTACATCATGCTCAACAAGCCCGCGCGCACCATCAGTTCTGCTCGCGATGAGCCCGGCGCGGTCCGCCGGACCGTCCTCGACCTCGTGGATCACCCGAGCAAGGCGCGGCTCTACCCCGTAGGCCGGCTGGACTACGACACCACCGGCCTGGTCCTCCTGACCAATGACGGCTCGCTCGCTCACAGGCTCACGCATCCGAGGTTCGGCGTCGAGAAGACGTACCACGTCGTCGTGAAAGGCCTGCTCGATGACGAGCGTGTGAGCCAGCTCGAGCGAGGCATCTTCATCGCCGAGCGCCGAGAGGGCCGGACCGTCGGTGCAGCGCGAGCCTCGCACGTCGCTTTGCAGATCATCCGTCGAGATCGGGATCGAACCCTGCTTGAGCTCACCCTCAAAGAGGGTCGCAACCGGCAGGTCCGCCGGATGCTCGCGGGGGTGGGGGCACCCGTCAAGAAGCTCGAGCGCGTGGCGATCGGGCCACTGAAGCTCAAAAAGCTCGCCCGGGGCGAATGGCGAGAGCTTTCCGCTGCGGAGCTCAAGGCGCTCAAGAACGCCTGCAGAGGGCCGCGGAACGTCGCATCACGCACGACGCCCCCCGTGGGCGAGTCGGCTGCAAGGCGCCGGCGCCCGGTCAGGCGAAGCTGGAGCACGCCGCCCGGCGGGGAGGACAGCCCGTGAGCCGGCCAAGAGCCCGCCGCACGCCCGCGTTTGACGAACCAAAGCCGTGGCCCAAGGCGGTGGCGCATGGCGTTCGCAACGCCGCGGTGCGCACCCATCGCACGCAGATTCCCCGCATGGCTGCGGCGCTGGCCTACCGCACGATCTTCGCGCTGATCCCCATGTTCGTCATCGGGGTAGCGGTCATCGGCACGCTCGCGGACAAGGACACCGTCGAGGCGGCGGTGGACCGGGTGTTCGAACTCACCGGCATCGACCGCATCGTGCTGGAGCCCGTGGGCCCCGCAGCCGGTGCAGCCGAAGGGTCTTCAGCGCCCGCAAACGGCTCGGCCACTGATCG
>CAZSBR010000013.1:7556-10452 GCA_964605165.1 uncultured Phycisphaeraceae bacterium | reverse complement strand
TTCAACAGCATCTACCGTGCCCGCGATGGCCGAAGCTGGTCGAGGCGATTCACCAACTACACGACCCTGCTGGTGGTCGGGCCCATCTTCATGATCCTCACCTTCTATCTCGGCAGCGAACTGACCGAGGCGCTGGAGCGCGTGGCGGAATGGATGCAGTGGCAGGTGGCCTGGCTACCCGCCTTCATCACGCGGCTGGTGGGTGTGATGATCTCGACCCTCTTGTTCGTCCTGCTGTACCGGGTCATTCCCAATGCGGAGGTGCACCTGCGGGCGGCGCTGTCGGGTGCCGTGATCGCAGCCGTGCTGTGGGAACTGGCCAAGTTCGGTCTGGTGCAGTACCTCTCTGCATTCAGCGGCGGGGTTGAGCGGTTGTACGGCGCGATCGGGCTCATTCCGATCTTTCTGCTTTGGGTCTACATCACCTGGATGATCGTGCTCTTCGGGCTGCAGTGTGCCTTTCTTGCCCAGCACCGGCGCGATGTCATGGGCGATGACCCCAGCCGGTCGTGGCGGGTCGTTGAGCCCGGCGCAGCGGTTTCCGTGGCGGTGCTGGCAGCGAGGCGTTTCGCCGATGGCAAGACGCTCACCCCCGCGCTGGCCGCTCGGTCCATCGGTATTGATGAAGAACTCGCGCTGGGGATGCTCCAGCGGCTGAGTGAGCGGGGTGTTTTGCTGCCTGTCGCGGACAATGGCGACGAGGCCTCACCCCGATTCACGCTCGCTGAGCCCGCTGAGCGGCTCTCGGCATCCGATGCCTTCGAGGTGGGCCTGGAACTCACAGCCGGTCGAGGCATCGCCGGGCTGCGTGAAGCCCAGCGATCTGCGATCCGCGGCAAGTCGCTGGCCGAGGTCGTGGCGCTGACGCCTGAGTCGTAAAGCACGGATGCCCGGGCCCGGCGACCCGCCTTGGTCGCCTAACATGCCGGTTCCCGATGCACCATCCGCCCGCCCATCCCAGTCCGATCGCTCCTCGCCCAAGCCGCATGCTGCCGACTGAGCCCGGTGACCAGAAGGTCGCTGCGCGCCCCAGAACGGTGGTCTTGAGCAGCCAAGCGTGGGGCATGGTGCCCAGCCTGGCGTGCTCAGTGCTGCTGCTGGGCGGGTGCTATCAGCGAACGGTGAGCGCCTCGGGCTTGGGCAACCGCTCGGTGGACATCGAGGAGCCCTACCAGGAGGCGTGGCCCATCGAGCCGGCGGTCCGCGGCATCCAGCGGGCTGGAGAGGAGCCAGCCCGGAACCAGCGGTCTGGCGTGGGCGTCTTCAAGGGTGGCACGGACTGACCTTCGATGCACAGCAAGCGGGTGGTGCCTCGGGGCCAACGCCGGTGCGAGCCAAGGAGTGAGTGAACGCCATGCAGGTAACGCGTGCCCGCGAGTTCTCGGTGTACCTTCAGAATCGGCCCGGCGAGATGGCGGGCGTGCTCGAGGCACAGGCTGCAGCGGGTGCTCAGTTGATGGGCGTGTGTGTCAGCGAGGTTAATGGCCGGGGCTTGGTACGGTTGATCGGCGCACCGGAGGAAACCCTCCGGAGCGTCTGTGAGCAGATGTGCGAGACCGGGGCGGGGCCCGTCGCCGAGGCGGATGTGCTGGTCGCCCACACCGAGGAGCGTCAGAACGGCCTTCTGGAGATCGCGCTGCATCTTGCAGAGGCGGGGGTCAATGTCCGGTATGTCTACAGCGGGTCGCAATCGGTGGGGTGCCCGCTGACGTGTGTGATGCGAGTGGACGACATCGACCTTGCAGAGCGCACGATTCAGGGCCTGCCGTAGAGAGCGCGCAGGCCAGAGTGAACCTGCATCGCTACAGTCCGGCAGGCCGAATGTGGTCGAGGGTGCGTACGGTCGCGTGCCGGACGCAAGTCCGCGTCGGACGACCCCAGCATGGAGGTGAAGCATGGGCGTAGAAGCCGCACTGCCGTCTGATATTGTGCTGACCACGCAGCTCCAGCGCGTCATCAACTGGGCTCGTCGCAGTTCGATCTGGCCCATTCCGTTCGCCACAGCGTGCTGCGGCATTGAGCTGATGGCCACCGCGTGCAGCCGGTATGACCTGGCGCGCTTTGGTGCGGAGGTCATGCGCTTCAGCCCCCGCCAGAGCGACCTGCTGATCGTCGCCGGGCGGATCGGCATCAAGATGCTGCCCGTGTTGCAACGGATCTACGCCCAGATGACCGAGCCCAAGTGGGTGATTTCGATGGGTGCGTGCGCCTCGACCGGCGGCGTGTTTGACACGTACGCGACGGTGCAGGGGTGCGACCAGTTCATTCCGGTGGATGTGTACATTCCCGGCTGCCCGCCGAGGCCGGAGATGCTGATCGAAGGCGTGATGGCGATCCAGCGTCACATCGACCAGGAGGGCATGCCGCCGAGCGGCCCGGGTGGTCGGCGTGTTCCGCTGGGCATCGCTGTGCAGCCGACGCACGTGCAGACGCCCCAGCCAGTGGGGGTTGGCCGGGCCTAAGCCCATGGTGGAGAAGTGGTTTCGCGAAGGGTGCGAGACCTCGCATCCAATGGGTCCGGTAATCATTGGCCTTGGCTGGTGTTTTGGCCGGATGTTCGCCCTGAGGGTGTGTCAGACAGGCGCGAAGAACGAAAAGAATGCATCTTCTGAGGACAAGAATGGTGGACATCACTCGGAACATGATTATCTTTGTCTGTAAGACCTCGTTCGTGTTGTGCGGCCGGTAGGAGGGAGAGTCCCGATCCCGGCCATCGCGAGGAGAGTAGTAAGGTTCTTTTTTTCTGGAGATCGGTTACCATGACCCGCACTATCGCAATGATCGCTGTCGCTGGTATCGCTGGTTCGGCTTTCGGTCAGGGCTTCAGCCTGTCCGCTTCGTCCACCAGCGTCAACCCCGGTGACGTTGTCACCATCACCATGAACTACGACGACGC
>CAZSBR010000013.1:1230-7456 GCA_964605165.1 uncultured Phycisphaeraceae bacterium | reverse complement strand
GGCGAGAACGCCACCGCCCCCACGCAGGTCGGCGGCAGCGTCACCATCGAAGTCGTCCCGACCCCGGCCAGCGCTGCTGTCCTCGGTCTCGGCGGCCTCGTCGCGGCTCGTCGTCGCCGCTAATGCTTGAGAATCCTTCGGGATTCCCAACTGCATGACTCTTGCAGCCCCGGTCAATCTGGCCGGGGCTGTCTTTTTTCACACCCCGCGTCGCCCCCAGCTCAGCCGTATTGCCATACTGCCCGCATGACGACGCCCATCGCATGCGCCCACAGAACCGTGCTCGCGCTGCTTGCGGCATGTATCGCTCTCATGGCCCCCGGCGCAGTGGGTCAGCCCCAACTCAGGCCCTACGTCGCAGGCAACGTCGATCTCCGGTCGGATGCTGATCGCGACACGGTGCACGCCATCGCGCGGCACTACCACCGCATGCTCGATGGCTACCGCCGCGTCCTGAACATCCCACCGGGCGGCGATGACGATCGGCCGCTGGTGTACCTGCTCTCCACGCGTGAGGTGTATGAAGCCCACCTCCAGAGCCGAGGGATCGATGGGGGATACTCGGGCGGCATCCACTACTGGTCCCGTGAGCACAATGAGCGTGCCGTGGCCCTGCCTCTGGACAGCGATCTGCGGTCACGTGTGCTTGCGGTGGCCCAGCACGAAGGCTTCCACCAGTTCGCGGCTGCCCGGTTCGAGCATCCCATCCCGATGTGGCTCAACGAGGGGCTCGCCGAGTACTTCGAGGATGGCCTGGTCCATCGGGGCAGCTTCAAGGTGGGGTTCGTACCCGCGCACAGGCTCGACCACCTGCGCGAAGCCCATCGGCAGGGCAAATGGCTGACGTTGCAGGAGTTATTGACCATTGACAACGAGGCATGGCACGAGGCGATGCGTCGCGGCAGTGGGCGGACGCTGTACGAGCAGGCGTGGTCGCTCGTGCACTTCCTGCGTCATTCCAATGGCCCGGGCGGCGGCACGCGACGCTTTGACCTCATGATGCAGGAACTCGCAAGGGGCAAGACCTACGAGGAAGCGATGCGAAGGGCCTACGGCAGCCGAGGTCTGCCTTCGCTCGAACCGCTCTGGGAGAGGGTCACACTCGAGCAACTGGAGCCCGACGGTCTCAGCACGACCCGCAATCGCATCCTCTTCGCGGCAATGGGTCTCAAGTCGATCCACGAGAACGCGCCGGACCGCATGCCCTCAAGCTACGAGGCCCTCGGAGAGATGCTCAAGCAGGCCAATTTCCAGGTCAGGCACACGTCCCACGGCATCACAACCGTGCAGCGGGCCCGCGATCCGCGGTACTTCCCGGCGGCGGACGCAAGACCCTCGCCAAGGCAGCAACGCCTGCAATTGACAAGGCCCGCGGGACGCGACCTGCCGCCGGGCGTGGAGGCGGTGGCCACGAGGCCGCGGATCACGCTCTCGTGGTCACGCGACAACCAGGGCCGACTGATCGACCATCTGAGCTTTGAGTGAGTTCTTGAAAAACAGGCATGGGCTCTAAGCGAGGGCGTCTCGCTGCGGATCGCTGCCTGCAGTTCGGTGCTTACCGCTCGGCAGCGTTGAGCTGGTGACGGCCGCGACGGCGCTGGCTGTTGATGACCTTGCGGCCGCTCTTGGTCTTCATGCGGGCGCGAAAGCCAATGGATCGCTTACGCTTGATGCGGCTGACACGTCGTGGGTAGTGCATGGCCATGGCGGGTGCTCCGTTTCAGTCAGGCTGGGACGATAGGCACAGCAGGGGATGCCGTCGACCTGTCGCCTCGCAGAAGTCCCGGTTCACGTTGCTCCGGGAGCTCGGGGACATCGGTCGAAGCAGGTCCGAGAACACGGGCTCCCGGGCTGTTCTCGCGGCGCGCGGGTTGAGGCCGGTGTCTGGTCTTTGCTGTGGGGGGCTGTCTGCGATCGTCTCAGGTGTTTGAAGGCTCTAAGGTTGTGATCGGCAGGAGGGTCTTTGGGCCGCTTGGTTCTTCCATGCGGGCAAAGGCACTCATCGAGCCGGACCCATGAGCCGACCTAGATGTTCGGGATGCACGCTGTGATCCCGATTTCATCATCAGCAGGTGGTGTGGAGTTGGACGAACAAGCCCGGGCTCATATCGAGGATGTGATTGGCCATCGCTTCAGCGATCCGTCGCTCATCGATCTGGCGTTCTTGCACGCGTCGACCACGGATCGCCGGCTCGAATCCAACGAGCGGCTCGAGTTCCTGGGTGATGCGGTGCTGGGCTCGGTGGTGTGCACGCGGATTTTCAAGATGTTCCCCGACATGCTCGAGGGGGACATGACCAAGATCAAGTCCACCACGGTCTCGCGTCGGACGTGCGCGAAGATCACGCGCGAGCTCGGGCTGGTTGAGCATCTCGAACTGGGCAAGGGCATGCTGACGCAGGACGAGGTCCCCTCATCGCTCGTCGCAGCGGTGCTCGAGTCTGTGGTGGGCGCGGTGTTCCTGGATGGCGGGTACGCGGCGGCCGAGCGATTCCTCGTGCCCTTGGTCGATCCGCACATCAAGCAGGCTGCGGAGAGCGGGCATCATCAGAACTTCAAGTCGCTGTTGCAGCAGCACGCCCAGCGCGAGCTTGAATGCTCGCCGAGCTATCGGTGCCTCGATGAGAAGGGCCCCGATCACGCCAAGGCGTTTCAGGTGTGCGTCGAGATCGGTGGCCAGCGCTTCGAGCCGGCATGGGGATCGACCAAGAAGCAGGCCGAGCAGAAGGCAGCGGTCCACGCGCTGCTGGCGCTCAACGTGATCACCCGTTCAGATGACGGCACGCATCAGATGGCCAGCGACGACAGCGATGAGGTCGAAGCCGCGCTCGACGATGCCGATGAGATGACGACGAACTGAGCCTTCGTGCCCTGCGCGATGGCGGCTGTCGTTACCACCCTCTGGCGGGCTTGAGATCCACAACGATCGGGTCGTGATCGCTCGCCTGGGTGTCGGTTCGATCAAGCCCCGAGCGGGCGAGCGAGACATCGCTCAGCCTCGAGGTGTCGAGCACGAAGGCGTTGATGAGATCGGCGCTGTGGTCGCCGAAGAGGATCCAGTCAAGGCGGCCAGCCGAGTAGCGGCTGGTGTCCTGCCCCCAGGTGGCCAGGATTGAATCGCCCAGCACCCGAGCGTCGGCCACTTCCAGCGCCATGCCGTTCTCGTCGAGTCCTGTCCGCAGGGCATCCAATGGCTGGCGGCTGCCGACGAGGTTCAGATCTCCACCGAGGACTCTGATCGCCCCCGGGGCTGCAGCATCTGCCGCCTGGCCGAAGACGTCGTTGATGTACAGGGCTTCAGCGCGGCGTGTGTGGTCTTCACTCGAGTCCGCAGCGCCGCAGCACTTGAGGTGGATGCTGCCCGCTGCGACGTCACCCACGGGCGTGACGACCAACGCGCCCACGAAGCGGGTGGGATGCCGGCTCGTGCCGCGGGGCTCTGGGCTGTCGGGCCCAAGGGGCTGGATGGGGTGCTTGGATGCGATGGCCACGCCCCAGGCGGCGCTGTCGCGGACGCTCCAGGTCACGCCCTCCTGGCCGGGCATGGCGCCCATGGTGCGGTTGAACCACGACTCCATCGCGGCTGCGTCCTTGTCCCATTCTTGGATCAGGATGATGTCGGGATCGATGGCCTGGAACACGCGGGCGAAGGGCCCCGGGTTCTCGGTGGGCGCATCTCGCAGAGCGTTCCACGCCATGATGCGCACGGTTCCCTCGGGCTGATCGGGGATGTCCGCTGTGACCGGCGGCGGGGGCGAGCCTGCCTGCATTTCGATCTGGAAGGGGTCCGACCAACCGATGAGTTCGCCCTCGCTGTCAAAGAGGGCGTAGGCACCTCTGGCGGTGCCCGCTGCGGTCAGTGCGGGAAGGACATCGCCCCTGCGCTCGACGCGCATCTCCGTCCATTCGCTTGCGTAAGTCGGCGCGAAGTGGAGGCCGAGGTCGTAGGGGCTGATCTCGTTGGCTGTGCCGCCAGCGGTGTAGGTGCTTACGCGCACGCCGCCGCGGGGTCCATCGGACGAGCGGGGGCTGAACTCGATGGCAAGATCGACGCCCATCGACTCAAGGTCACGCGCGCCTGTGGGCGTCAGGCCCGTCGCTGCGTTGCTGTCGACATCAAGCCAGATGACGAGGCTCTCGTTGGCGGCCTGAAGCGCAGCGTCGCTCTGCTCGATCTTGGTGCGGAGGTAGAGGTAGTGCTCGTCACTCCCGACCGCGACGTCCTGCGGCCACTCATCGACCAAGCCATCGATCACGATGCCGCTGGTGCTGGTCAGCGAGCCCGTGCTGCCGGCCAGTGTCTGGCGGGGAGAGCCGGACTCGCACCCGGCAGCGGTAAGCAGTGCAAGGGCCGAGAAAACGACAGCAGCAGAGCGAAAGGGATGGTCCATGCGGACAGTATCAGGGGCTCAACCACCGGTTGGCAAGTCCGGCAGGCCCTGACGCGTGCAGTTGGGGCCTGTTGAGCGAGATGGCTCTCAGCGCTTGTGCTGCGTCAGGCGAAGGCGATGACGCCGACGATGACCACGATGCCCAGGCAGACGAGACCGAGGACCACCGCGGTGACCATCCACTTCTGGCCGCTCTCGATGGCTTCGCGGAGTTCGGTCTCCCGCCGAGCCTGCCGGCTCTCGATGCCTTCGAGCACGCCGCCAAGCTTGCCGGTGGAGAGGGCGACCTCGCCGATGGAGCCCTTGAACTCCTCGAGCGTCTGGGCGACCTGGCGCTCGTGGTTCTCGCTCGACTCAAGCAGGGAGCGGACCTCACCAAGGGTCTTGATCTGCATGCTCTGCGCCGCCTCGCTGCTGGCGGAACTCTGCTTGGTGGCTTCGGTGAGGGCATCGATCGCGGTGGCGAGCTTGGCGTGCTGCTCGCGGATGGTGCCAAGCTCCTGGAGGGCGCCGGGCAGCGTTTCTGCGATCTCCAGCAGCCGAACGGATCGCTTGTCCTGGCTGTCGAGGTGGGTGTCCACCTTGCGGACGAGCGAGACGATCTCGGTGTAGTTCTTCTGGAGTTCCTCGATGAGTTCCTGGCGGTTCTTGGGCGCCTTGACGGGCTCGAGGGCATCGTCTTGCGCCTGGATCATCGCTGCGGACGCCGGGCCCGTGACACGCTGCTGAGCGGGCTCTGGCTGGCTGAACGCCGGCGGTGGGGGCGGCACATCGCTGAGCATGTCAGACGCCTTCTGCGGGGTGCTCCGCACGCTTTCCGTGCTGATGGTCGTGCCGGGAGCGTCGTCCGAGAGATCAATGACGACGCGATCAGCGGGCCGGGGCATGGTCGCGGTGCCGGCACCACCGCCAGAGGCGGTGCTGGTCTTGGCCGAGGCAGCGGTTGGAGCGGATGAGGCAGAGCGTGCCTGGGGCGACGAGCCGCTGCCCGAGCCGTTGAGCAGGGCATCGCGCTGCATGCTGCTCGCCTGAGGTGGGCGGGCAGGGGCGGGCTTTGGCGTGGTGACCGGCGTGCGGGCCGGGCTGGAGCCCCCAGCGGAGCCGGATTTCTTGCCCTTGCCGCCGCCGAGAAGACCGGAAAGCTTGTCGAACATACCCATCCGTGGCTCCCTCCATGGAGTAGGCCCGGCATGCGACAAGCCGAGCGCGTCGAGCGAGCACGGTACCTGTTGCTCGCGACTCAATCAACCATCGTTTTCGCTGTCAGAGCGCTAAATGCAGACACCCGCGCGCGAACCTTGTGCGCAGCACAGCCACGCCCGGCCCAGCGGTGCGCACCACGAAGGCTTCTGGCGATTCTCGTGTTGCGACGAATGCATGCTGGCGGGCGATGCGAACGAACACGTTCGAGCACCGCACACCCAGCTGCAAATGACCCCGACGGGATTCGAACCCGTGTTACCAGGATGAAAACCTGGTGTCCTAGACCAGACTAGACGACGGGGCCGCCGGGCAGATGGTAGCCAATCTTTGCTGCGAAGGGCTGGTCGCGAGCAACGATTTCGTCGCGCCGGCACGCCCATACCCTCTCGGCACGAAGGCACCCCACGCCATGAGCACAGAGGCAGCACATCCAGTCCCCGTGGTCTCGCGGCTCGATGATCTGCCCGGCGGGGCAGACCCGCCGGGGGTGCTCCTGTTTGGCGGCACGTTTGACCCCGTCCACGCTGCGCATGTGCAGCTCTCGGCTCTGGCACGCGATCGAGCGATGGCCAGGGGTTCGTGGCTGGTCTTCGTGCCCGCGGCCCGCTCGCCCCATAAGCAGCAGGGCCCCC
>CAZSBR010000013.1:0-1130 GCA_964605165.1 uncultured Phycisphaeraceae bacterium | reverse complement strand
GGGTTCAGACCATGACTTCGCTGCTGGACAGGGCCTGCTTGAGCGCATCGACCTTGTCGGTGCGCTCCCACGTGAAGAGGTTGTGCTTGCCGTCCTCGCTCTTGCCGGGCGATCTGCCGAAGTGGCCGTGGCGTGCGGTCTTGCGGTAGATGGGTGCCCTGAGGCCGAGCGAGTCGATGATCTCCCTCGGGCGCAGGCCGAAGACCTTGCGCACGGCAGCAGCGATCTTGGTCTCGTCGAAGTCGCTTGTGCCGAAGGTGTCGATCTTCACGCTGGTGGGCTCGGCGACGCCGATGGCGTAGCTGAGCTGCACCTCGCACTCGTCAGCGATGTCTGCTGCGACGATGTTCTTGGCGACGTAGCGGGCCATGTACGCAGCGGAGCGGTCGACCTTGGTCGGGTCCTTGCCGCTGAACGCGCCGCCGCCGTGACGCCCGCGCCCGCCGTAGGTGTCCACGATGATCTTGCGACCGGTCAGGCCCGCATCGCCGTGGGGCCCGCCGATCTCAAAGCCGCCAGTGGGGTTCATGTGAACGGTGATGCCGGGGTTCCACCACTCGCCGAGCACGGGCTTGATGATGTGGTCGATGACCTGCTTCTTGAGCTCGGCCTGGCGCGTGTCGCCCGACCAGTCCGGGCCGTGCTGGGTGGAGAGAACAACGGTGTCGATCGCTGAGGGCTTGCCCGCGTCGTCGTACTCGACGGTCACCTGGCTCTTGGCGTCCGGCCGGAGCCCGCTGATGATGCCCTCACGCCGGCACTCGGCCTGACGGGCCACGAGCTTGTGGCTGAGCATGATGGGCAGGGGCATGAGCTCGGGCGTTTCGCGGCAGGCATACCCGAACATCAGGCCCTGGTCGCCCGCACCCTCGCGGTCAACGCCCATGGCGATCTCGGGGCTCTGAGAATTGAGCGCCACGAGCACGGCGCAGCTCTCGGCATCAAACCGCATGTCGCCCGAGGTGTAGCCGATCTCCCGGATGGTCTGGCGCACGACCTCCTGCACCTCGATGTAGGCGTTGGTCGTCACCTCGCCCGCCACGACAACGAGCCCGGTGGCGACCAGCGTCTCGACAGCGACGCGGGAGTGGGGGTCTCGCGCGAGCATGGCGTCGAGAATGGCATCGGAG
>CAZSBR010000012.1:18291-24471 GCA_964605165.1 uncultured Phycisphaeraceae bacterium | reverse complement strand
CGAGGAAGTCGCCGAAGCTGACCTGGCCATCGCCGCCGGGGAAGCCGAAGTCATCTGCGACATCGAAGGGGCAGTCCACAGTCGGGCACACGCCGCCGGGCAGCGAGAGGCCGGCGTAGGGAATGAACGCGAACATGAACGGGGCCTGCACGTCGGCATCCTCGTCGAGGATGTTCGCGCTCAGGGCGGTGTCGCGATCGGTCGCATCCAGAACCACGATGTTGAACGAGCCATCGTCCGCGGCCTCGTAGATCGGGTAGACGGCGCCCAGCGCGTCCTCGGTCGGGTCACCGATGCCCTGCAGCAGCAGCACACCATCAGTGCGTGAATCCACACCCGGGATGACGAGGTTGTAGCCGTTGGCGAAGATCTTGTCGATGCCCGAGTCCAGGAGATCGGCATTGATCACGTTGGTCGTGATCGACGTGGCCGTGATGGTGAAACCGCCGGTGCCATTGGCAACGGTTGCGTCCGCGTTGATCTGGCCCGCGATGAGCCCCTCCGTACAGTACGGCAGCGCAACCCAGCCGAGGCGGCTGCTGTCGGTGTCGATTCCCGTCACGGGATCCTGCGCACCGTTCGTGGTGTCGAGCAGCACGTTGGGCTGAACGATGCGGACCTCGAACTGCGTTGCATCAACGTCGACTGCCGAGATGTTGGCGTTGTTCGCACTAGTTCGAGCAAACAGCACGCCTTCATTGGTACCGAAGCCCAGCTCACCTGCGGTTGCTGCGACAACAACTTCGGCTTCCGTGTCTGTTCCGGCCAGGAATGTGACCTCCGGCTGCTGGGGGAAGCCCGACTCGACGGGGAAGTTCACCGCAACGAAGTTGCTGTGAAGCTCGCCGTTGTCGTTCAGCGATTCACCAATGAAGCGGTTCTCGAAGTTCTGCGTGCCGAACTCAATCACGCTCTTGTACGTGCGGGTATCCACGCCCGTGTCAACATCACCGCTGTCGATGTCGAAGCGACCAAGCTCGTTCGACTGCGGCACGGTGATGCCAAGCTGAGGCACAGCGATCAGGCCCTCGATGGCCACAACGTTGTCGCCGGTGTTCTCGCCGATGATGCTGAAGAGCGACGAACCACCGACCTGCTGGATGTCGAGGTCGGGGAACACGCCATTGGCGGGATCGGCAAAGCGAGTGCCCGTGCCGTTGCCGGTGCCGAGAGCTTCGATCGTCCACGAACCGGCGATGGTCGCCGCGGGCGCGGCGGAAACATCGCCAGAGCCGGGAACGATGGCAGCGTTGTCGGGCAGCACAACGAACTGAACCGCGTGCCACTCGGGTGCAAGGCCATCCTCGGAGTGGGTCGGACCGTCGCGGAGCTGCAGGATCCAGCCCGTGCCATTCTCGTTAGGAGCCGAAGTCAGGATGTTGTCCTGCGACTGGTTGGCACCGCCCGAGGCGTTGACGATCAGTGTGGCGTTGGTCGGGTTGATCGCCCCACCATCGACAAGGATCTCGGCCTCGGTCCACGCCAGACCACCGGCGTCACCGTCGGTGCGGGTGGTGGTGAAGGTCACGTTGCCCTGGCCGATCTCGATGATCGAGGTGCCGTTGACGAGGGCCATGGGAAGCGGCTGCGCACCGTTGCCGTTGTCGTAGGTCGAGCCAAAGGGGATGTAGACGAAGCTCACGCCGTCGGCCTCAAAGCCGGCGATCTGGGAGTTCACATCGTAGTTCCACAGGCCGTAGCTCTTGGAGGCGTCGAGGTTATCGAAGTAAGGCGCGATGTAGCTGTCGTTGTCGTTGTTGCCCGGAACCGGGAAGACCACCTGCGACTCACCCGAGGGGCTGGTGGCCAGCAGGATGCCGTTGCGGATCGGCTGGTCGATCTCCGGCAGGTGCAGCACGAAGCGGCCGCCAGTCGTCACATCGATATCCGAATCGAAAGGCACAAACGGCACCAGAGCGGTGTCCGGGATATCGACCAGCGCGTTGAAGGAGCCGTCGTAGCTGGCGAAGTCCGCCTCGGTGATCAGCGCCACGCCGTTGGAAACGATCGAGGTCAGCGGGCCGTTGGCAACCGTGCTGTCCGGCAGCGCCGTGCCAGCGAGCCAGCCATCAGCGAAGGGGAAGTATGCGAACGCAAAGTCGTGATCCGTCACGATGTTGCGATCGATATCGTTGACGTCGTTGGCCTGAGCACCCTGGCTCGGATCGCTCGGATCGGCAAAGCCATTGCTCTCGAACGTCCGCACGCCCCAGCCGCCCGAAGCGTTCTCGAGCGCCGAGCACACGAAGGTTGAGTTGGTGAACGTGTCAAAGCTTGCGTTCTCATACACGTTGGTGAGCAGCACGCCGCCCGAAGCCGGGAAGGCCTGCGAACCGCCGCTGAGGAAGTCGTACACGCCGGCGGCGGGTGAATCGACCGTGAACGACCCGTTGCCGACGGTCAGATCGATCGTGAACGGGCCGAACTCCACATCCACCCGGCCATGCTGAACCTGCGCAGACGCAAGACCAGCGGTTGCGAGCAGAGCGGCCACACTGAGCATCTTCTTGCTGAACATCAGAACCTCTCTCTAAATTCTCATATCTCTCGTGGTCCCCGCAACGCAGCGAGACACCGACATCCATCAGCCGCGACGGAGCCATTTCTCCGCTGCGGATTCAAGCTGTTGCAAGCAAACTTGAGCGCTTTAGCGACCTCGACCACCGCCGGTTGATCGCAGTTCACGTCTGGGGTAGCCCTTGTACCAAGCCTTGTTGACGGTGCCGAGCTTCTCGTCAACGACACTCACATGCCCATCAAGCCAGGCGACGTTCGCACCGCCACCATGACGGAAATACTCGCCGACCCAATCGAAGTCGGGATACCGATCTTCCCAATCTTCTTGGTCAAGTTCGTCCAAAGTGTCGCCGTTGCCGTCCATGAGAGGCTCGGGGCTCTCGTGTGCAAAGATCATCTCCGATGGGTTGCGCGCGGCCCACATCGGGCGAGGCTTGTTGGTGTTGGAATAGTTGGTCATCTGGCCATACTCCGGCACGCGGACCGTGTGGGCGGGGCTGACACGCTCCCACAGCATGCTGGGGTAATTCTTTGAATCCTCTACGTTCATTCCGTGTGTAGATACGTTGAGACCGAAGCACGACCATCTCAGATTGAGATCAAAATCAGGCTCATAACCTAGATCATCGCCGGGAACTTGCGGAATAACCAGCTTGGCTGACGGGCAGTTGAAGGCTTCCCATGAAGCCGGCGCCCCGAAAGTGCTTGCGCTCACGCCGACACCGGGCTGATAAGCGGACTCATCAAAGTCATCCGCGCCGAGGTAGGGTGTGTAAAGCACGCCCCAGTAGGCGGCGACATCGTTGCCGCGAAGCAGCGTGATCCGGTCATCGGTTGCTTTATCACCATCGAACCACTGGAAGTTGTTCTGCCAGAACTCGCGGTGATGCTCCTTGAAGTCGTTGCCATACATCTGCACAGCAACCATCACCTGCCGCTGGTTGGAGTTGCACTGCAGCCGCTTGGCGGCCTCCCGAGCCTTGCCCAGCGATGGCAACAGAATGCCGATGAGCAGCGCGATAATCGCGATGACCACCAGCAACTCGATAAGGGTGAAGCCGCTTGCGCGACGAGGGGTTCTGGAGCTATCTCTTGTAAGCACGGGCGTGACTCCCATCTGGTCGTTCCTCTGATCCATAGCGGTCAACCTCCACGTACCACGGCGGGCATGCCGCGGTTGGTCATCTCTCTCTCGTCTCTGCACGACGCTCTCGAAGCATGCCGTCGGTATCCGAGCCCTCTCGGGTGCGCCTGGCGTGTCCCGTGTACCAGGTCGCCTTTGCCTCTTGACCATCGGCGTGCGCACTCACGTGCCCATCGACCCAGAGGATCGACGCCGCGCCGTTGTGCCGGAAGTACTCACGGATCCAGCGGTCATCACCGAATGCCTTCACCCAGTACTCCTGGTTGAGCGCATCAAGCGTGTCGCCGTTGCCATCCATCACGTTCTCGGCGCTGTCCTGAGCGAGCACGAGGCTTGCGGGGTGCGTCACCGCATCAAGCCGAGCGGGTCGCCAGACTTCGCCCGCGCGCGGGGCCATGCGGCCATATCGGGGCAGCATCAGCGGTCGCTCCGCCGCCTGTTCCGCCGTCAGCCTGCGATACAGCATCCCGGGATGCCGCGCCGCATCCTCGAACGACAGCATGGAGTGCGCGTTGTGCCCGTAGGTCGACCATTGGAGGACTTCGTCGAACACCGGCCCATCGAGACCGTTGATCACGCGATCCTCCCAGACCCGGGCATCATCTTGTGGAATGACCCACGCAGCAGATGGGCACCGAAACAGATCCCATGCCGATGGCTCGCGAAATGCTCTCGAGACGCCCACCGATGGGTCAAACGCCGAGGTCGGCAGTGGGTCCATCACGTACTCGGCGTAGGCAACGCCCCAATACGCGGCCTTGTCGTCACCCTGCAGCAGCGTGCGAGCGCCGCGCTCCCGGCCGGAGGTAAAGAACCACTCCACCCAGTTGGGCCGGTTGGGGCGATGCTTGCCCTTGTGATCCCCCGCGTACGCAGCCACGAGAAGGCCAATCTGTCTCAGATTCGCCTGGCAGGCCGCGGCCCGCGAAGCCTCCCGAGCCGAAGCCAAGGCGGGCAGGAGCAGCCCGAGCAGCAGGACAATCACGCAAACAACGGTGAGCACCTCGACCAGCGCAAGACCGCGAGCCGCGCCCCGCGCCGAAGCCGCCGAACACGCCAGGAGCGACCGTCTACACGTGGGCCTCACGGCGTGCCTCCCGCCGAGAGCACACGCGCATCCCAGAGCGAACGAATCTCGGATTCACTCAGCACACGATCGAAGATGGCAAGCTCATCGATGCCGCCACGGAATGGCGCTTCCGCACCGCGCGGCAATGTGTTGGAAGGCAGCACACCGAGCATCAGGTCCGCATCGCCCAGGTCGAGCGGCCGGTCCAGTTGCTCGGAGACGACCAACGCACCATCCACGTACATCGAGCACATCCCGAAGGACTGTGCGGTCAGCACAACATGGTGCCATACACCTGCCTCTATGCCCGCGTAGCCTCGCAGCTCAAGGCTCTCGGAGGGTGAACGCATGCCCATCTGATCGCGGTACGTATCGCCACCGTCGAGGGCCAGCGTTTCAAGGCCGGAGAGCTCGCCCGCGGGCCGGATGGCCATCGAAGCCGCCAGCCCACCATTGCCGAAGACACGAAACGCAAAGTCTTCATGAATCGCATTGCCCGCCTGCCGCACACCCGCCAGCACCGCCTGTGGCTCAAGGCGATCACAACGCAGCCAGAACGAGATGGTCAACTGCTCCGATGCCGCAGCCTCGGCCAACGCGCCCTCGATGCGCATCGATGCCGCACGGGTCCGCTCACCTCCCGGGAGAACCAATGCGGAGTTGTGGCGACCATGCCCGAGGGCCGGGCCAGTCGTCGTCAGGACCGAAGACGTCGCCATCTTGAGCGACGATCGCGTCGGGTCGACACGATTCAGTTGCGGAGCACTCCACAGGAAGCGATGCCACGCAACAGGCTTCAGCTCCAGCATCTCCAGTCCATACGAACACTCTGGAAAGGTCGTCTTGAATGCACCAACCGATGCTGTCACCACAGGCACGTGTGACGAATCGGCGAACGTTGCAGACTGACCCGCACGGAGCTCAAGCGATGACGGTGCGGACCGCCCGCTGGACACGACAGGTTCCACCGCGACGCGTCCCTCGATCACCGTGACCTCAGTGCCCTCAAGCGTGACGCGAACACCGAACTCCGTGCTCAGATCCGTGATGCGAGCCTGCGGCGTGCTGACCACGAAATCCTCGTCACTGCCTGACCGAACAACCACAGCCCCGCTCATGAGCGAAAGCGACGAAGGTCCCTCGATGACAAACGACGCCGGACCCTCCACGAGCAGGCGGGACGCATCACCGCTTCGAAGTTCGATGAGCCCGTCCCCGATATGGACTTCTGCATGGGGCTCGATCAGATCTCCAACCTGCACCGCAGCCAAAGCGGGCACCTGCGCCGCCATCACAACGGCGCTGGCATCCTCCACATCGCCCCCCCAAGGCGCACCCAGGAAGACCCCGACAACAGCGATCAGTCCTGCAAACGACAAGCCCGCAACCAGACCCGCCCGATGTCTCCGCGCCCGACGCTGCGACACCGGGCAAGCCGTGGCCTGCACTC
>CAZSBR010000012.1:0-18191 GCA_964605165.1 uncultured Phycisphaeraceae bacterium | reverse complement strand
TCGGCGCACTCCTCGCTTTCGATGAGGCTCCGCTCAAAGCAAGAGAATTCCTGCCGAGTGAGCACATCGCCCGTGAGATAACGATCCTCCAACGCTGCCGAAGCCGACGCATTGAAAGAACTCGCACCGGGATCAGAGGGCATCAGCGGACCCCCTCACTTCGATGCTGCTCGAGGCAGTCGGCAAGCCGTCGGCGAATACGCGCCAAGGCGGTCCGAACAGCCTCCGGACTCATCCGCATCTGTGATGCGATGTGACGCGGCGGCACGTCATTGCCGTACCGGAGTTGGATCATCTCCGCCCATCGCGGCGGCAATGCTTCGAGGCAGCCGGAGATGTTTCGCCGATCGATATCGAGTTCGACCTGCAAGCGCTGGTAACTCGACGCCACCGCCTCCAGCGCCTCAGTGCCGAACTGATGACGCTCCCGACCCTGTCTGCGGAAATAGTCGATCACCGCTGAGCGTGTGATCACAAGCGCCCACGGGAGAAAGGGGCGATCGAGATCAAACCCCTCGAAGGAGCCGGCGATCCTCTGAGCAGCATCCTGAACAACGTCGTCAACATCCGCCTCGCTCTGAATCGCTCCCCGAACGTATGAACGGAGCAACGGCTGCGCATCGAGCCAGCAACGTGTGAAGGCCTCGAGCGTTGAGCGAGCATCTTGGCGTGGCGCTGTAGTCACTTCACTGAATAGTTCGATCTCGGATCCGCTGCGTGACGAGTTTCAGCGATGATCCAAGCCGGTTTGCGCAAACTTCATGCGATCACCAGACGTGCTTTACATTCGGCACAACTATCTGCCGTTCCTCGCCTTGCACCAGTTCGCCAGGCACCTGCCGCACCTGCCTTCACCACGCTCGAGTCCGCTTGGTGTTGCGCCCCGCCAAGTTCCGCGTACCGGCTGCAGGCTGCCGTGACCGAGCCGCGTTCCGCCGGCGGGGACGACAGCCACAGGAGGTGCGCCATGAACCGACAGAGTCTGCTGCGTGGTCGTTCGTTCCTGAGCGGCTGGCCCGGCCGCAAAGCGCTTCGACGCGTCGTCGTGTGCCTTGTCGGCTGCTGCGTTCTGTCGCTCACAGGTGCCGTGCAAGCACAGGCCCTCGCTGAAGAACCGGTGACACAGGCCTCGGGCAAGACGCGGGCGGACCGCATTCGAGCAGCGCTGCTGAACCCAGCGGATCCTGCGGTGCTAGTCGTTGCCCACCGAGGCCATCACCTGGTGGTGCCCGAGAACTCGATCGCATCAATTCAGGCCTCGATCGACGAAGGAGCCCACATCGTGGAGATCGATGTAGGGCGTGCTGCCGACGGCACTTACATCCTGATGCACGACAAGACCATCGCCCGGACAACCTTCCGAAAGGAAGCCATCGACGAACTCACCGGCGAGGAACTGCAGCAGATCCCCCTCCGCCACGGCATCCGGCCATCTACCGAGACCATCCCGACGCTCCAGCAGGCGTTTGATGCCGCGCGGGACCAGATCATGCTCAACCTCGATCCCAAGTCCATGAGCATTCGCGAGGCCGCCGAGTTGGCTCGAACCGCCGGGGTGCTGGACCACTGCATCTTCAAGGCGTTCTGGGATCGGCTTGACGAGGAGACACTCGCTTGGCTGCGTGCAAACCCGGATGTCTTCTTCATGCCCATCGTCAGCACCGGCGAGGATCTTCAGGCCGCCTTTGCCCGGGATAAGTGGCCGGCCGTCGAACTCCTCATCGAGACACCCGATGATCCATACTGGTCTCGCGACGCCGTCGAGCGATTCCAGAACGAAGGCATTTCAGTATGGATCAACACCCTCTGGGGAGGTCGCATCAGCGCCGGATACGGCGACCGACAAGCCATCAACGACCCAGAGGGTGTTTTCGGCCCGGTGCTCGATCTCGGCTTCAACATCGTCCAAACCGATCTCATCGAGTTGCTCATGCCGATTGTCCGTGATCGTGGCCTCGATCCCACCGCGCCCACCGAGTACACCCGCGTCACCGATCATCCATGAGCAGCGATGCTGCCCGCCGCGCTTCCAAAGCGGACACCACATCATCGCTCATGAGAGCATCGAACCCCTTGGCTACGAACCAGCCAAGCTCCTCAGACGCGCTGCCAAACACAGGTGGCCTTGGCACCAGCACGGGGCGACGCTCGTAATCCTGTGCATATCGATGATCCCGGAACGTGAAGGCGTGAATATCCAGTTCCGCTAAGCGTGCAGCCCGCAGGCAATCGATGCCCCTCTCGCTGCCGAGATGCCACCACATGAGCTTCCAGCCATGAACGATGTCGCAACCACGGCCCCGGACCTCCTCGCGAAGAAAGTCAACGAGCTGCTGCTCGGTTGACACCTGAGCAAGGTCGAGTATCACAGGATTGGCGCTCGTCACGAGGCCTGGTTCGCACGAGAGAAGGAGCGACTTCCTGAAGCCATCGAGCATGCGCTGCTGCGCGATCAGCCTCATGAGCTCGCCATCGAAGGACTGAATCCAGTGACGCGGTGCGTGCGCATGCTCACCCGTCGATCTCAGTGCCTCGATCAACCGATCAACAATGACCTGCAGGTCTTTCTCGGTTGTGAACTCAGCGCTGGTCTTGACCTCGGTGTAGAGCACAAGATTCGGGTGCTGCATTCGCATGGCAGCCACAAATCGAAGAGCCTCCTCGTATACGACGATGGTAAGCGCCTCTTGGTTCAGATCGGCAGTACCTCTGGGCCCCCGCTGCGTGACAGGCAATCCGCGAAGTTCGTCGGCATCAAAGTCCCGGACACGCCACACCGTTTCACCATCCACGGTGACAGATCGGTCTGGAAACTTCGCCTCCAGCGTTTCAACGCCCACGAGCCTGTTGAGTGTCCAGTCATGAAAGACAATCAGTTGACCATCACGAGAGAGCACCAGATCGAGCTCAATGCCGTCAGCGCCGAGGTCTATCGCCTGCGCGAAACTCGCCAGCGTGTTCTCGCCGCCGAAGCTCGGCGCCCCTCGATGACCGATGATCAGCGGCTGCCCCACCGCCCCCTGCACCGACAGCCCATAGACCAGGCAGAGGATCACGCACACCCGCATCATCGTGGTTGTAAGCATGCGGAACGATACCGCACCACCCAACGCCGGCATGCATCACCACACACAAAGTATGCCCCGACCCCGCGCGCAAAGATTGTGTCAAGATGCGTCTTGAGAAGGCCATCGGCCGCAGAGCTTTGTACCGTCGGACTGACCCCTACGAGTCTCATGCAATGAGTCATGCCGAGACACTTATTCTGGTCAAGGCGATTCTTCGAGCGAAAGGAATCCAGCATGGATCTGCAAACGTGCCTCGCTCGATCAAGCTTGCGTATCTCCGCCGTGGCGTTGATCTTGCCCGCACGGAAACGTTCGGCGCAGATCGACGGGGCCCGCATGACGATGCGATTGTGGACCGCTCGAGGACACGACCGGATCCGAGACGCAATGCACCTCACGCACGTGCGCGATGACTGACGCATGACGACATGTAGATCCCCAGCACTTCATCAGGGCAATGAATTGACACAGGCGCACACAGACCACTCCACCGGAGAGAATAACATGAGGGCGCTCTTTGTAAGACGCATTACAAACATCTTGGCTCTCGTTGTAGCCCTTGGCGCTGCAGTGACCTGCTCCTCGGGACGCGACGACATCTTTTCAATAATTGTGCTGCCCGACACACAGAAGTACGCCCAGTTTGCTGCGAACGCGCCTCTCTTCAACGCTCAGACACAGTGGGTCGTCGACCACATACAGACCGGCAATGAGCGGAACATCGTATTCGTCACCCACGTAGGCGACGTGGTTCAGAACGGTTCAAACACAGTTGAGATGGCACGCGCTGATGAGGCCATGAGCATCCTCGACGGAGGGCCTCGCGCGCGGGAACCAGTCGTCGCATGGAGCATCCTCCCGGGCAATCACGACTACGCCACGACCGGCGACAAGGCGACAGGCACGGACCTCTACCTCGCTACCTTTGGTCCGTCTCGCTTCAGCGATGCCCCGTGGTTCGGAGGTGCGGATCAGTCCGGCAACAACACCTACCAGTTCATCGAGGCGGGCAACCTGACAATCCTTCACATCGCCATGGAGGATCGACCAACGATCAATGTCACCAACGGGCCCGTGCGGAGTCCATCCCCCGTTGAATGGGCTCAGGACGTGATCGATGCCCATCCCGATCTTCCCGTCATCATCTCAACCCACCAACATGTCAATGACGACTCCTCCCCCGGAAGATCCGCGGCAGGCCGCGATCTGTGGGAGCAACTGATCCGCTCCAATGATCAGATCTTCCTCGTGCTCTGCGGCCATTTCGGGGGCCCACCTCCCAATGGCGGCGAATACCACCAGGTAGCTCTCAACGACTTCGGGAAGCCTGTGCTGGAAGTTCTTCAGGACTTTCAGTTCTACCCCAACGGAGGCGATGGCTGGCTCAGGATCTTCACCTTCGACCTCACTGCCAACGCCATCAGGGTCGAGACGTATTCACCTGTGCTCGATGCCTTTCAAACCGAGACCGTCGACGACGCCGGCAGCTTCGCAAGCACCTTCGAGATCGACATCGACTTTGCCAAGCGCTTCCGGTTCATTCGTGCCGCACGCGACGTCTTCGATGTATTCACGGTCGAGAGCGGAAGGAACCGTTACGGCACGACGATTGACCGGACACTGGCCCCCGCCGACCCAGCACCAGATGATCCCAGGCTCATTGTCGCACCATCCGATCACGCGCCTCAAAACAACCCGAGCCATGCTCTGATTGCCTTCCCCGACTTCATCGGCAACGACACGGGCCAGTTGCAACCGCAGGCGCGTATCTCAAGCGCCCTCCTCCAGCTTCAAGTCACAGAGCCAGGACCCGGTGCTCAGGTTTTCCAGATGCTCACGCCATGGGACGCCTTCACGCCATGGACTGACTTTGGCGACGACGGAGTTACACCAGGTCTTGAGGCACGCGAGGAGCCCTTGGCATTGATCGGCGCTCAGCCGAACCCCGCCTTCGTTGGACTGGGTCTGGCCGCGGACGCTGTTACCATCGACGTTTCAGAAGCGGTGCAAGCATGGAGCACCAGTCAGCCCAACCACGGCTTTGGTCTTCTGCCCTTTCACAATCAGGCCAGCCAGACCATCTTCGCAAGCTCGGAGACGGATACACCGCCGATCCTCACCATTCGGTCACTCAAGCCGGGTCTCAGGGCCATCACACTTCGGGACGGCATGCATGGATACAACAGTTCCCACGACACATTTATCTCGCCCGGCTTTCAGGCATCGACCACAGCCGAATCCAGCATCCTGAGAGCAGGCTCTGGAGGAGAGGCTGCTCTCCTCAGGTTCGATGCTTTGTTTGAACCCACCGGCCCCATCTCACGAGACGCAATCATCCGAGCAGCATTCCTGACGCTCACCGGTGCATCCAACGGCGGCAATGCCATGCTCCACCGCATGATCCAGCCATGGGATGACTCGGCTGCCTGGTCCAGCACGTTTGGCGGCGACGGGTTGCAAACCGACGACACGGAAGCTTGGCAAGCAGCCACCGATGTCGAAAGCGCCGTCGCCGGGTGGCTCGAGTTTGATGTCACCGACGACATCATTGCCTGGCAGCGTTCGCCATCGTTGAACCATGGCTGGGCGATCCTTCCAACATTGGCCGAGGAGTGGCACATCGCTTCCAGCGATGGGCCATCGGTCACGCGTCCACAACTGACAGTGATCTTCGATGCACTGCCGTGTGTCGCAGACATCGCCGATGACCTCGGGTTTGCCGGCTCTGACAACCATGTCGGATTCGGTGACTTCATCCGCGCACTTGGTCTGCTCGGACCTTGCCCGGGCCAAACCGCCGGATGCGACTTCGACATCGCCAACATCGACGGCTTCCCTGGCGGCGATGGCCAAGTGAACTTCGGCGACTTCCTCTTTGCGCTCACCGTCCTTGGACCATGCCCGTAGGCCTCCCGGTCCCCCGGCAACTCCCCCGAATCACACGACCCGGCTCCGTGGAGCGAACAAGGCCGCTCCAGACCGAGGCCATTGCCGCTTACAAACACCCCGCAAGCTCAAGCAACACCGCCCAAGAGCATGCCCACGATGTATGCTCGTGCATGCCGGCGCCCACCTCTCAACTCGGAGCATGCTCCTGGTCACTTCAGCCACCAACGCCCGATGCCCTCGTCGATGCTCTAGCCACCCTCGGCCTCACCCATGTCCAGCTTCATCTGGACCCGATCCGGCTCGGCGAGTGGGATGAGGAACAGCTCATCGCGGCCCTTGACCGCTCCGGCGTTCAACTCGCCAGTGGCATGATGACCACGCAGGGTGAGGACTATTCCACCCTCGAATCCATTCGCCGAACCGGAGGCATAGCACCCGATTCGACGTGGACCACCAATCTCGCCGCCCTCAAGGACAACGCACGACTCGCCGCAAGACTCGGTGTCCGGCTCGTGTCACTGCACGCAGGCCACCTGGCCGAGGATCCAAGCTCGACCGAAGGCTGCAAGATGATCGACCGCCTGAACCACTTTGCCCGGGTGCTTGCCGAGCATGAAGTGCAGCTCGCCCTCGAGACCGGCCAGGAAACTGCTGAAACACTGGTCCGATACCTTGATCATCTTCCTGATGTCCGCGTCAACTTCGATCCTGCGAATATGCTGCTCTACAGCATGGGTGATCCCCTCTCCGCATTTGACATGCTCGCGCCCCACATCGTTCAGGTTCACATCAAGGACGCGGTCTCCCCCGCCCGACCCGGCACCTGGGGCACCGAGGTCCCGGTAGGCACCGGCGAAGTGGACTGGACGCGGTTCATCCATGGAGTCCGAACACGCTGCCCGCACGCCAACATGATGATCGAACGCGAAGCGGGTGACAACAGACTCGCTGACATGCAACGCGCAATCGACCACCTCACCCCACTGCTGAGCACCGCATCATGAGCGTAGGGGTGGGCGTCATCGGATTCGGCTTTATGGGAAGGACGCACGCCGCTGCCTACCAGCGTGCAGGGGCCCGGCTCATCGCGATCCATGCACCCGAACTGGACCCCGAGCATTTCTCGAGCCGCCTCGATGACCAGCAGGGCAACCTCGATGCCGCCTCTGACATTGATCTCGAAGAGACGGCGTTGCTCTCTTCCCTCGATGAGTTCCTTGCGCTTCCCGAGATCTCGGCAGTCAGCGTGTGCACACCGACGGACACCCATGCGGAGATCGCCGCCGCCGCCATGCGCGCAGGCAAACATGTACTCATCGAGAAGCCCGTTTCCCTGACGCTACCTCCCATCGAAACCCTCGCCGATCTGGCCGCGAGCACGCAGCGCCTCTGCATGCCCGCGATGTGCATGCGATTCTGGCCCGCGTGGTCATGGCTCAAGGACCGCATCGATGACGGGGCCTACGGCGCACTCCATTCACTCGAACTGTCTCGACACGGCGCTGCACCCTCTTGGAACGACGATTTCTACCTCGATCCATCCAGGAGCGGTTCCGCGCTGTTTGATGTCCACTGTCATGACACCGATTTCATGCTGCACGCAGCGGGCCTCCCCACCGAAATCGTCAGCACCGGCTCACCCAAGCATGTGGCGACGCTCTTCCGCTACGCCGACGACCAGCCCGGTCCATTCACCGCTGCCGGTGGCTGGCTGCCCGGAGCGTCTGTGCCCTTCACCATGCGGTACCGAGCAACGTTCCAACAAGCAACAGCCTTCTTCGTACTCGGCTCAGCACCGGAGTTGATCCTCCACTCAGCCGCCTCCGCACCGGTCGTCCCCGACGTCTCGACCGAGTCCGCTTGGCAACTCCAGATCAACGCCTTCCTGCACGCCGTAACCGAGAACGCGCCGGCTCCTCCCGTCACACTCGAGCAAGCGGCTCGGGTCACGCGCGTGCTGCTCGCCGAACGAACCAGCCTCACGGAACAACGCCCCGTCAAACTCGGTTGGGCCACCGGCCGATGAAGCGCTTTTCTTTGGTAGACTTCCGCCATGCACACACCAGACGAGACCACCTCGCTCCCTATGAGCCGCCGAGATGCAATCCGATTTGCTGCGGGCACCGCGCTGCTGGCGAGCGTCGCGCAGTCCACCACCGCAACAAGGGTGAGGCAGCCTGCCAGGCCCGCAAAGCCGTTTGAGATCTCACTGGCTCAATGGTCTCTGCATCGCACGCTCTACAGCGGCGATCTCGACAATCTCGACTTCCCGCTCGCCGCACGCGAACAGTTTGGCATCAACGCCATCGAGTTCGTCAGCCAGTTCTTCAAGGACAAGGCTCGCGACGATGCATACCTCAACCAACTCGCCGGTCGGGCCGAGGACGCTGGCGTGAAGTGCCTGCTCATCATGGTCGATGGAGAAGGCGATCTGGGCGACCCGGACGCGACAAAGAGAGGCCAGGCGATCGATAACCACGTCCAGTGGCTTGAAGCCGCAGCAAGGCTCGGATGCCACTCCATACGCGTCAACGCCGCCTCCTCCGGCAGCTTTGAAGAGCAACAGAAGCTCGCCGCAGATGGTCTCGCCAGGCTCACACGGCTGGCTGTGGGTTACAACCTCAACGTGCTCGTCGAGAACCATGGCGGCTTCAGCTCTCACGGCGGCTGGCTCGCAGGTGTCATGAGAATGGTCGACCACCCTCGCTGCGGCACCCTGCCGGACTTCGGCAACTTCTGCATGGACTGGTCCAGGCAAGACGAACCCGATGCCTGGTACGACCGCTATCAGGGCGTCGAGGAACTCATGCCATTCGCCAAGGCCGTCAGCGCCAAGTCACATGAGTTCGACGATGCCGGCAATGAAGTCCGCACGGACTTCCTCCGCATGATGAGAATCGTTCGTGATGCCGGCTATTCCGGATACGTCGGCATCGAGTACGAAGGAAACGTGCACTCAGAGGCGGAAGGCGTGCGCCTGACCAAGCAACTTCTCGAGCAGGTCAGCGATCAGCTTGCCGGTTGATTGCCCTTGAATCGAGGCCAGATCAGGTCGAGCATGATCAGCACGCCCAGCAAGGTCATACCCCCGCCATAGCCCGCCCCGCCAGCAACGACCATGTAGGCAAAGCTCTCGTCCATACGCGTGAGCCACCAGCCCGCAAGGTCTGCGGTCAGCCCCACACCCGTCACAGCCACCACCGTGCCCACCAGCCACCGTGGCCACCGTGTCATCAACGAAAGCAGCGCGATCGCGATGCCGATCGCTGACATGCCCAGCGCATGCGTGTGTGTCGACGCCGCCAGAATCTCCAGAGGTACAGGCTGCAGATCCCGACTGATCGCCAGCGCCTCCACATCATCCCAGTACTCAAGCGCAATCTCCGGCGCAACGCCTTCGCCCGTCGATGAGCGTGCATGGCAATCAAGGCAGCTCATCGCGATGATCTCTGCCGGAGCATCCTCCCCCAGATCAAGGTTGTCATATGTCTGACTCATGGTCGCCGGATCACCGCGAAGCCACTCGATCAGCAATTCACGATCGCGAGCTTCAAGCGTCTTCGGGTGCCCGGCTTCAAGCGAGACCAGCAGCGGCGCCTCGCTCACGATGCCATGGTAGTGAGCCTTGACGTCGTCAATGGTCAGACCCTCGCGCTCGTCACGCTCCTCATGATGCATGTACAGGTACAGCCCCGAAGCGGCCGTGCCGCCGATCGCAACTATCACGAGGCCGGCAACGCCCAGTCTCGCCAGCAGCGAGAGCTCGCACAACAACATCCGTGGACGGGGCATGACGCTCATCGCTTGCTCACCCCAGATCCGAGGCATCGATCTCGACGACGCTCCCCGAAGTCACGGCCTCATGCGCCCGGATGCCGACGATGGTCGCACGGGCGCCCTCGCTCGCCGAGCACGTCACCTCCGCACCCTCCGTGACCGACTTGAGGAACGCCTCGATTCCATACCAGAGAGAAGAGTGTGGCAAGCCCACGCCCTCCTGCAGCTTGCCCTGCTCGGCGAGCTGCGTCGCACCCGCGATCAGCGTAATGCCCTCATCGTCGTGGAACTGCTGGCGATTTGCATAGACCTCCCAGCCCTGCGTCGGAGCGTCGGCTTCCTTGAACATCCAGCCGTGACTCCACGCGAGCTTAATCGCCGCATTCTCGCCTCGGAACAACTCGTGCGCACCCTCGTAGCTGTTCGCAAGTGTCGCGTTGTACGAGAGCACAGCGCCGCCCGAGAACTGCAGACCAAGTGAGATAGTGTCATGCACCTTGCGGCCATCCTCGTGCAGCCGAATCGAACCCAGACCGCTTACACGCTCGGGATATGCACCGGTGTACCAATGAAAGACATCGAACTGGTGGCTGCCCCACTCCCCGCTCAGACCCGTCGTCAACTCGGGATCGAGCCGCCAGTTCAACCGCCGCTCCATCTCCGGATCGCGGGCGGGTGTCCGCCATGAAGTCTTCCGCGCACGGACAGCCTCCATAGACACAAGAGTGCGCACCGCGTCAGAAACGAAGAACGTCCTCGCAAGCTGATACACGGGATTGGCCCGAGCGAGAAAACCCGCCTGGAATACCGTGCTCGCGCCGCGTGCCGCCGCCGCAATGGCCTTCGCATCACTCTCCGTGTGCGCCAGCGGTGCCTCGCAGTAGACGTGCTTGCCCGCCTGCAGCGCATCCCGCACGATCGGCAGATGAGCGTGCGTTGGAGTGGCAATGAACACTGCGTTGATCGAAGCATCCTCAAGCATCGCTTCGTGCGACTCGTAGGTCTTGGCATCCGGCGCACGCCGCTGCCCCGCGCTCAATCGGCGCGGCTCAATATCACAGATACCCGAGAGCCGCACGCCGTCGAACGACGAAAGCTCTGCAATGATGGCCCGCCCTTGTCGGCCGCACCCAATCACACCCGCTTGCACCGGTGCGATGAATCTCCCCATCGCTGACGAAAGTGACGGCACGAGCGAAACGCCCGCAGCAAAGCCCGCCGACTGCGCCAAAAACGACCGACGATCAATGAGTGACACGCACGTAACCTCCTGCAGCCACGTCGCCCGACGACTGCCTTATCAGTACACTTTCGCGTTCGTAATCGCCCCGGACGAATCGAACCGGGCCTGACGGCGGCGCTTCCCGCTCGTCGCAACTGGACTGCACATGCACTTCCACATCGCCCGGCATGTGCTCAGGAACCTCGCCGAGCACCGCGATCGCGGTCGACCAACCATCACACTCGGCAGCCGACATACCCACACACGCCGCCGACATCGTGACCTCTCTGCGCCCAGCCGTCCGAGGATCCATGATGTGCCCGGGCTGGTGGTCGTCTCCAGAGACACCCAGCGCCCGATCACTCAACGAGATCATCGGGCCAGTCCCACCGAAGAGCCTCACGCGCCACGGCCAGCCATCCGGGGCAACTCCTATCCCCGCCGCCGAGCTTGAACCGCCATGTACAAACGCGCTCTCCACGCCCTCTTCTCGCAGCACCGCGACGGTGCGGTCGATGGCATACCCCTTGGCAATGCCGCCCAGATCCAGTTGAGCACCCCGAAGCACTTCGACGCTACGAGATGCCGGATCCATGCGGACCTCACCCGTGCCCCGCCTGCGGATGTCGAAGGCACCTCCCGATGCACCACGAACCCGCTCTGCAAGTTCCAGCAGTGCGAAGACGTCCACATCGACGCGCTGGAGCCCGCCCGAGTTGATGCGGCTCACCGTGGAGCCACGCTCAAATCGAGTCAGGCTTGCGTGGGCAGATTCGATCTCATCGATCGCAGCCTCGCCCACGGACCTCAACCATGCCTCGTCGTCGCCCACGAGCAGCAACTCGAATCGGCATCGCATGGCCTCGGCGGCCAGCCGCACACACAACTGCTCAGACACGCGTGGCCTTCAACGTCGTCGGATCGAACGTGTACGCGTGGCCGCTCCAGATGGACTTGGCCGCCAGGTCCACCGCGACCATCACCTTCGTGGCAAAGTCCACCGTCGAGTCCGGCTGCTCACGCGTCCGGATTGCCCTGAGCCAGCCCAGCCGCATCTGGTCCTGGTCATTGCCAATGTCCGGGCACTCGATCCGCCGCGCATCGACCATGTCCACGAACGGGCGGGTGGGACGCACATCGCAGTGGCGGCTGTTGAGGTAGATGTTCGCTTCATGGCCCCGGATCAGATTCTCCAGGCCCACCTCATTACACGTCGATCCCGCGACGATCATCGTGTGCTCGTGCTCGAACTGAATCGTCAGATTGACCTGGTCGTGGTTCTCCATCTCCTTGTCGATGTAGTGCCCGCCAGTTGCCATCACACGCGTGGGCCAACCCATCGAGTCCAGAGCGAGGATCATCGGCGTCATCTCGTGCACCAGAAGGTCCCCGAGGATGCCCGTCGAGAAATCCCGGTACCGGCGCCAGCGGATGTACACCTTGGGATCCCACTCGCGCGGGCCCTTGTCGCCCAGCCATGCCTCCCAATCAAGGTTCTCGCCGGGCTGCCAGCGTGGATCCAGCGCGTAGTAGTTCCACTCCCCATCGGGTGAGTTTCGGCAGTAACTCGTCTGGCTGAACACCGGCTTGCCGATCGCCCCAGCCTCGATCAGCTTCTTGGCCTCAAGATACTTCGGCAGCATCATCTTCTGCGTGCCGACGACGAAGATCACACCCGGGTTGTTGTGCACCGTCTCCCGAACCGAAAACGCCTCCTCGTGGGTAAGCGTCATCGGCTTCTCGCAGTACACGTCCTTGCCCGCCACGACCGCATCAATCGCCATCTTCGCGTGCCAGTGCTCGGGCGACGCAATCACCACGCCATGGATGTCATCGCGTGCAAGCAAGTCCTTGTAGTTGCGGTACGTCTCTACCGGCGTCGTCTGACCATTGTCGGCGATCGTCTTGAGCGCCTGCTCCATGTGAAGATCGTTCACATCGCTCACCGCGACCACTTCCACTCGCTCATCACCTCGCCGCGCCGCGCTCACATGGCCGCTGCAGTGGCCACGCCCCATGCCGCCCACGCCGATGACGCCCAGGCGAATCACCTCGTCGTCCTTCGGCGGTCTCGGGCCGGGGCCACGCCCGCCCGCGGGAAGCGTCAAGCGCTGCGCGTGACCTGAACCCGCCGCAGCAACGCCAGCCAGTCCCGCGCCGGCAACCAGTGCAGCCTGCTTCAGGAACCGCCGACGTGACCCGGACGAGTGCCGGGGGCCGTGCTGATCTTCGATCGAACTCATGGAATGCTCCCATCCTCTGCCCCGTCTCTGGGGCCGCTTGGTTCAGTGTCCGGTTCCTCAGCAGCGTGCCGACCCAGCCGCCGACCGGGGTAGGCCACCAGCAAGACGCCCAGGCACGCAACCGACATCCACAGCGGCACGCTGAACAGCCTGCCGTACTGCATCTCGCCGTCCTCACCCATCGCCCAGTTCCCGACGATGCTCGTCGCAAACCAGCTCCCCACGATGATCCCGATGCCCACGATCACCATGTTGAACAGGTTCTGCGCACTCGCTCGAACGTCCGGCGTCGTGTGCTCATCAACCACCATGAAGGCGACGAAGATAAAGCAACCAAAGCACAATCCGTGAAGACCGACACCAACGATCGCAAGGATCAGGCCGAGGTCACCTTCGGGCAGCAGCAAGAAGATCGCCATCCGAAGCGCATAAGCGGTGATCCCCACAGCCAGCAGCCACTTGCGTGCAATGCGCGTCGCAAGCAGCGGCATCGAGGCAATCACCGCGATCTCGGTCATCTGACCAATCGTCATCAGACCGCCGCCGCCCACACCAAAAACACTGTTGATCGCGTTCGAGATGGCTTGGCCACCCGCCCGGTTCTGGACATCGGTCAGGAACTGCGAAGCGTGCACGAAGTAGAACTGGTGAATGATCGAGATCGGCACGGCGAGCAGGAAGAGCGTGATCAACGGCTGACGCGATGCCTCGCGCAGCGCCTTGACCGGTGCGCTCGACTCCTTGGAACGCGCCGGCGGCGTGTGCGGCAGGAAGAAGCAGAACACCCCCATCACCACGCCGAGGATCGCTGACAGCCGGAACGCGTCCGCGCGGCCCGCGTTCTGCGCTGCCTCCACGATGGCCAGTTCTTCACCCGTGGGTGTATGCCTCGCAGCAAGCCACTGCCCCACGGTGATGCCCGCTGCAATCCAACCAACCGTGCCCCACACACGCACCTTGCCAAAGTCCCGGTCACGGTCGGGCAGATGGTGGAATGCCAGCGAGTTGGTCAGTGCCAGCGTCGGGGCGTACACGATCCCGTACACCACCGACACAGCCAGGAACGCGCCGAAGGAGTCAATCCCCGCAAGAAACCACACCACCGCAGCGCCCACCAAGTGGCTCAACGCAAGAAACTTCTCCGTCGCAAAGAACCGGTCGGCGATCTGGCCCGCGATGAAAGGCCCGGCTATCGCACCCGCAGCACCTCCCGCGAGAACCGCCCCGACCTGATCAAGATCAAACCCCCGGTGCCCGAGCAGGAATGGATAGAGGATCGGAAGCCACGCCCCCCAAATCGCGTACTGCAAAAACATCATCACCGAGAGCATCGGGATGGGCGAACGGCGGGCTTGGCTGTGGGGTTCTGCGCTCACTGGCTCGGCACTATACCAGAACCCTCCCCCCTGCCAACACCCTTCCCGCCCCCGCCGCGAATCCGCTTGCAGCGGACCATCACCCCGGTAGAGTGTCGCCTCCATGACGCGCGACACCCACCCAAACAAAAACGATGCAAACCTCCGCCCCGTCACGCTCTTCACCGGGCAATGGGCCGACATCCCGATCGCAGAACTGCTGCCCAGCGTCGCTGACATGGGCTTCGACGGCGTCGAACTCGCCTGCTGGGGCGACCACTTCGAAGTCGATCGCGCGATTTCGGATGATTCCTATTGCAAGTCCGTCACCGACCTCCTCGATCGGCATGGCCTCATCTGCAAGAGCATCAGCAACCACCTCGTAGGCCAGGCCGTCTGCGACCCGATCGACCAGCGCCACAAGGCCATCCTGCACGATCGAATCTGGGGCGACGGCCAGCCCGAGGGCGTGCGCACACGCGCCGCGGAAGAGATGAAGGCGACAGCACAGGCCGCCCGTCTGTTCGGCGTCAACGTCGTCAATGGCTTCACGGGCTCAGCAATCTGGCACAAGCTCTATGCCTTCCCGCCCACATCCCAGCAGGACATCGAAGCAGGGTTTCGCGACTTCGCGGACCGATGGAATCCCATCCTCGATGCATTTGATTCGCACCAGGTTCGCTTTGCTCTCGAAGTCCATCCGACCGAGATCGCCTTTGACATCTACACCGCCGAGCGAGCCCTCGAAGCCCTGCAGCGCCGAACTGCCTTTGGCTTCAACTTCGATCCTTCCCACCTGATCTGGCAAGGAATCGACCCCGCCGCCTTCATCGACCGCTTCCCGGATCGCATCTACCACGTCCACATCAAGGACACCTCGACGATGCTCGATGGAACCCGCGGCATTCTCGGCTCGCACCTCGACTTTGGTGATGCACGCCGGGGCTGGGACTTCCGCTCCCCCGGCCGGGGCGAGGTCGATTTCGACGCCATCATCCGTGCGCTCAACCGCGCAGGCTACAACGGACCCCTCAGCGTCGAGTGGGAAGATGCCGCCATGGATCGGTTCCACGGCGCACGCGAAGCCTGCGACTTCATTCGCAGCATCGACTTCCCGCCCGCTGACAACGCCTTCGACGCTGCCTTCGATCGCGAGGCTCGCTCATGAACCACGCAGCACATCCCATACCGTTGGCGATGATCGGTGGCGGCGGAGACGCCTTCATCGGGGATGTCCACCGCCGCGCCGCCGCGCTCGATGGCTGCTTCAAGCTCGTCGCCGGTGTCTTCTCCCGCGATCACCAGCGATCACTCGAAGCCGCCCACTCCTGGAATGTTGACGGCCAAAGGTGCTACCCCACACTCGAAGCGATGCTGGAGAGTGAAGCTCAAAGGCCGAGCGAAGACCGCGTGCGTGCAGTCGCCATCGTCACGCCCAATCACACCCACCACCCCATCGCTAGGGCCTGCCTCCAGGCCGGGCTCCACGTCGTGCTCGAAAAGCCGATGACCATCAGCACCCAAGAGGCCGCGGAGATCCGCAGTCTCGCTGAGGCCAACAACCTCTCTTGCGCGCTCATGTACACCTACAGCGGCTACCCGATGGTCCGCGAGGCGAGAGCACGCGTCCTCGCTGGTGAACTCGGCACCATCCGCCGCATCTACGCCGAGTACCACCAGGGCTGGCTGAGCACCAAGGCAGAGCAGTCCGTGCCACAGGCCATCTGGCGCACCGACCCCGCCCTTGCAGGCCCGGGCGGCGCTCTAGGCGATATCGGTACGCACGCTCATCATCTCACGGGTTTCATCACCGGGCTCGAAATCGCCTCTCTCTGCGCTGAGACAACGAGCTTCGTCGAAGGCCGTCAACTCGATGACGATGCAGCCGTCATGCTCCGCTTTCATGGCGGCGCTCGCGGCCTCCTCTCGGCGAGCCAGATCTGCGCCGGCGAAGCGAACGCGCTCTCCATACGCATCTACGGCGATCGAGGCGGACTTCGCTGGCGCCAGCAGCAGCCAGAAACGCTCGAGTTGCTCAGGCTCGATGGCGCTGTGCACACCCTGACGCGCGGGATGGACGGGCTCAGCCCCGCCGCCGTCGCCTCGAGCCGCATTCCGCCTGGCCATCCCGAAGGCTACATCGAGGCATTTGCGAACATCTACCGCGGCGCAGCGCACGACATCACGGCGCGCGCCGCGAGCGGCAAGCCCAACGCGTCCACTGAACTCCTGCCCGGACCAGCCGAGGGCCACGCCGGCGTTCGGTTCGTGGAACTCTGCGTCCAAAGCGCTCGCGAGGGCGGCGTGTGGGTCGACTGGCGGTAGTGCAGCCGCCCGAGTCGACAGGGAACTCCCCTGCTGGGCTTACGGACTCGCCTCGATAGCATCCGCCGCTGCATCCGCATCCGGCACGCGCCAACGCACATCACGAAACTCGATGCGGTTTCCCGGGTGATGCGTCTGGAACGCGACATGCCCCTCATCGAAGGCATCAAGCACAGCATCCACCATCGGCTGACCATTGATGAAGGTGCGCACATGGTCCCCGACCGCCACGATCCGGTAGTCAAACCACGCACCATCACGCGTGATGGGACGCCCAGTGCGCGCTGCAGCCTGGTCATAGATACACCCCGTGTAGTGCGTTGGATCGGGGTCGTGGTTGTCGATCTGCGCTTCGTACCCCAGGGGCCATGTGTCAGGGTTCTCAGGCCTCGGCACCGTCCGGAAGTAGATTCCGCCGTTGCCCGTAATGGGCAGCAACGTCTCGGACCGCGTCGCTACACGCACGAGCGCATGGAGTTCGATATCCGTGTGGCGATCGTTGCTGAAGAGATGCCCCGGCCCGCCCGAAGCGACAAGCGTGCCGTGCTCGAACTCGAACTTGCCGCCGCCTCGCTGCGTCCAGCCCTGCGTATCTCGCCCGTTGAAGGCCGGCCGGAAATCACCCGGATCCGGATCGGGCGACAGGTCCTTGATCGTGATGTTCCTGAGCCGCAGCCCGCCCTCGCCATGGTCTTGAAACGCGATGTACCCCGTCGTTGCCCGGGCATTCAAGGGCAGCGGCTGGTCATCGGTGCGGAAGATGCCGCGATCGTCGAGCTTGGTGTCCTGATGGATGTGCTCGCCATTGAGCCACACGTTGAGTGTGTCTCCCACCAGTCGAATCTCATACGTGTTCCACTCGCCGGGCCTTTGCACGGCCTGCATTCGCGGCGGGACCGCGTTGTAGATGGCTCCGCAGCCGCTCCGACTCGGTGCCTCGCCATGCGAATCAAAGATCTGGACCTCAAAGCCTGTGAATGCGGGGTCGCCCACACTCGTGCACCGCAGCCCAATCCCGCTGTTGCCCCCCTCGGGAATGATGAACTCCGCCCGGAGCTCAAAGTCGCGGTACATGCGCGCCGTCCTGAGCCATCCGCCCTGCCCGGGCTTGACGATGCGTATCTCGCCATCGACCACGTCCCAGGCGTCGAGCGTCCCACCAAACATCGGGGCAAAGCCCTCGAGCGTGCGGCCATCGAACAAGCGAACGTGTCCCTCAAAGTCCGGCTGAGCCGATGCGGGCGTCCAGCCGAGCAGAAGAGCGAATGCAAACGCCAGCAGGTGGCGTGTCCATGGGTGTGCGTCGTTCATG
>CAZSBR010000011.1:0-25916 GCA_964605165.1 uncultured Phycisphaeraceae bacterium | reverse complement strand
ATCCACTGCGTCCAGCGGTAGTAGCCCTCATCGATCGTCGCCAGCTCGCGCGACCAGTCGTACCCGAAGCCGAAGCGCTGGAGCTGGCCGCGGAACGTATCGATCGTCTTGCGTGTGAAGCTCGCCGGGTGCTCGCCCGTGTTGATCGCGTGCTGCTCAGCGGGCAGGCCAAACGCATCCCACCCCATCGGGTGGAGGAGGTTGTGCCCGGTCATCACCTTGTATCGGCCCAGGATGTCCGTCGCGGTGTAGCCCTCGGGGTGCCCGACGTGCAGCCCGGACCCGGACGGATACGGGAACATGTCCAGCACGTAGAACTTGGGCTTGGTCGCATCAAAGCCCGGCTCGCCCGGATTGGGCTGACGATGCACGCCCGCCTCGGCCCACGCCTGCTGCCACCTCACCTCGATCTCGCACGCAAGCTGCGCGGTGTAGCGGTGCGGGTGGACGTTGTGGGCGGTCTCTCTGGAAGTCTCGGTAGCCATTGCCAGCGAGTGTAGGGGTCGGGCGCCTGCTCCCCCACCCCCCAAACCCGCTCCGCTCAGTCCCGCGGCCAGAGGACGAGATCAAACCCCTCGCCGACGGAGGTCGTGCCTTCGGGATCGGGTGTCCCGCCATTGTCGATACCGTCGGGCCCGACGGACCAGAGCGTGAAGGTGTCGCCTTCGACCTTGTAGCGGAGTGGCCCACCCGTCATGTCCCACGGGTCGGCCGGAATGCTCGAAAGCAGTCGCGGCGTGATCTCTTCAAGATCTTCTGGCCACCGCCCCCATTTGAGTCGAGCGCGTTCGCATGCGAGCACGACCTTGCAAGCGCTCCAAAGAGCCTGAGCGTTGACCGCTGAGGTCCGCACGGTGTCATTCGCAGCTGTGAAACCCGCAACAAACACGCGCAAGTGATCTCTTGAATTCATCTCGTCGTGGTGCTTAAGCATGTTCTCGAATTCGAGGCATGCATCTCGCAGCGTCGAGGCCTGGCGTATGTGCTTCTGCTGCCGAGCTTTGATGAGACCCAGTTGATGCGATGTGTAGTCCAAGATCTCAGCACGCAGTGCATCAACATGCTCCAACATCGCTTCTACTTCTCTTATCTGCTCTCGATCGCCCTCCTGCTGGGCCCGTTCAAGCATGGACGGCGCAGCTTCTAATTCACTCAGCATCCTCGCGTGCTGAGCGAGCACCCATGGCGACAGGTCCAGCTGCAGGTCAGGTTCGAGTGCTTGCAGAGCCCCCTGAATGCCCGCATCAGTCCATGCGTCACGGCTGATTGCATCAAACAGCGTGAGCCGCAACAGAGCTGGCATCGAGGATGCCTCGATGACATTGAAGGCTGGAGCGGTGGCCGGCCACAGAGCTCTGAGTTCCGCGAGTCTGCCAAAGGCGCGCACCGACAGCTCGATTTCCTGAGGATCTCCCCGCGTGATCGCGCTCTCGAGGCGCATCGCAAGCGATCTCGCAAGCCCCCTTGTGCTTCGCACATGGAGAGCTTCAGCGAGAAGCACCGGCCCAGCCCCAACAGCACGATCCAAGGTCTCCCACAGCCCGACCTTCGCCAAATGGTCGACCCACTGATGTCGATATGCGGTCTGCTGCTCGGTCCAGCGAGCCATCTCATCGCCCTGAAGCTCCTCGTCTGGTGTCGCCCGTCGCCTCAAGAGGAAGATGTCATACTCGCCCAGAAAATCGTTCAGGCCTTCGGATGATGCAACAAAGCTCTGCGCGATCAGATGGTGGCTCTGAAAGACGGTCATCCAGTCTTGCAAAGCTGCATAGGAAGGATGTTCGTCGATCCCAAGAACATTTAAGTTGAACTGATCGATCCAAGGAACAAACTCCGCTGCAGCGATGCCCTGCGCTTCAGACAGCGACCGCTCGTACACGTGCCACGCTTCATCTGCCGTCGTCGGCAGTTCCGCCTGTCCGAAGCACAGCGACGCCGAACATGCGACCAGCACGACGTTGACCATCCATCTTCGCATGGCTTCGCCCCTACCGCTTGGCTTCGATCTGCTGCTGCGGCTTGCCGGCGTCCTGCTGGCCCTCACGCTTCTGTTTGGCCTCGAGCAGCAAGCGCTTGACCTCGCCCGCGAGGTAGAACGAGCCGGTCACCAGGATCAGATCATCCCGCCCCACTGCGCGGACCGCTGTGTTCACCGCCTCGCGGACATCAGGAATCACCTGCGCCATCCGCATGTTGATGGACTCCATCGCCTTGAGCCGCTCGCCGAGGTCCTTGGCCTGAGCAGCCCGCGGGTTGTCGTTGGTGCGAGTAAGGATCAGCTTGTCCGCTCCGATCGCAGCCCGCTTGAGCATCTCATCGATGTTCTTGTCCGCAGCACAGCCAAAGACGACCACCATCGAGTCAAACCGCATGTGCGCACCGATGGCCTTGATCGTCGCTTCGACGCTCTCGGGCGTGTGCGCACCATCGATCATGATCCGCGGCTGGTCCCACACCTGCTCGAGCCTGCCCGCACTGGGCGTGGCGGCCAGTCCGAGCGCCACCTGCCGCTCGGGTGTCTGCAGGCCGTGTGCGTGCAGCTCATCGAGCGCGCCGAGTACAAGCCCGCAGTTGAGCGACTGGTGCGCGCCCTTGAGCGGCACGGGCAGATGCTCGAACGTTGTCCGCGGGCTCGAGAAGCACACCCGCATGTGCGGGCCGAGCTCAGGCGTGGCCTCGAAGCGCGAGGAATAGTCCACGTCCTTACCCAGCACGCGCAGCTCGGCGCCGACCTCGTCAGCCGAGGCTTTGAAGCGCTCCATCACCCGCTCGTCCTGCTCGAAGACGAGCGTCGTCACGCCCGGCTTCATGATGCCCGCCTTCTCGCCAGCGATCTTCTCGAGCGTGTCACCGAGGATGGCTTCGTGTTCGAGCTGAATCTCACCGATGACCGACACCGTCGGCCGGATGACGTTGGTCGCATCGAGCCTGCCGCCCAGTCCGACCTCGTACACCGCCACATCCACCGCCTGCTCGGCGAAGTACCGCATCGCCACCGCGGTGAGCAGCTCGAAGTAGGTCGGCTTGCCGAACTCCTCCTCGATGGCCGACGCAGCCGCTGCGACATGCCCGAGACTCGATACGAAGTCTGCCTCGCTGATCCACTCCTGCCCGATCCGCACACGTTCGCGCACATCGACGAGGTGCGGGCTGGTGAACACCCCCACCGTGTAGCCGCAGCCGCTGGGCCCGAGGCAGGAGCTGAGCATCTCGACGATCGAGCCCTTGCCCTTGGAGCCGGCGACATGCACGAGCCATCTCGGCGAGTGCTGGGGCTCGCCCATCACCTCGAGGAGGGCACGCATGCGATCGAGCTTGAACGTGTCCTGGCCGACCTGCTTGGGCCGAACACGCTCAAGGTTGATCTGGCTGTCAAGAAACTTGAGCGCCGAGGCGTAGCTTGCAAACCGCCGAGGCCTCAGGGGCTTGTCGCTCGGGGCACTGGTCGGGGTCACTGCGGAGCTCTCGGCAGCGGTCGCAGCATCGCCTGAAGGGGGAGTCAAACGGGCCATAGGCGAGTCTAGTGCGGAGCCGTCGCGATCCAAAGCACTTTTCGCATGGCATCGGCGGCGCGACAGCAGATTTCACACTGTGATCAGTGCCTTCATCTCCGCCACCGCCTGGCGAAGCCCCACAAACACCGCCCGGCTCACGATCGCGTGGCCGATGTGCAACTCCTCCACGCCTTCGAGCTCGGCAATGGGCTCGACGTTGTGGTAGTGCAGGGCGTGGCCCGCGTTAAAACGCATCCCAGAGCCGAAGATCTCATCGCCCGCGCTGGCCACCGCATCCAGCGCATCGCGCAGCTCGGGTCGGCGAAAGTCCCCGCCCGCTGCGTGCCAGGCGTGCGCATAAGGCCCCGTGTGCACCTCGCAGATATCAAAGCTGCACGCGTGCGCCGCCTCGACCTGCCGCGGATCAGGATCGATGAACGCCGACACAAGCGCTCCCGATTCCCGCAGCCGCTGAACCACGTCCTTCATGCGCTCAAGCTGACCCGCGACATCCAGCCCGCCCTCGGTGGTGACCTCCTCGCGCCCCTCGGGCACGAGCATCACCGTGCTCGGCTTAAGACGCCCAGCAAACGCGACCATCTCGTCCGTCGCTGCCATCTCGAGATTGAGCCGCACGCGGATGAACTGCCTGAGGCGCTCGACATCGGCATCCTGTATATGCCGGCGGTCTTCGCGGAGGTGCACCGTGATGCCGTCAGCCCCGCCAAGCTCGGCCTCGTGAGCCGCGCGCACCGGATCGGGCTCGGCCGAGACCTTCGAAGCCGCGTCCCCGCGGTACCGGGCCTGCCGAACGCTGGCGACGTGATCGATGTTGACACCGAGTTGAGGCATGCGGAGCGACGGTAGCCGGGCCACCGCCCCGTCCGCAGCAGGAGATCGAGCAGGGACCACCTCAAAAATATCAACAGACCCCTTGACAATGTTCAACAAGATCAATAATGTTGAATTCTGACTTTGATTTGTTCAAGCCGCCGCTCATGTCACACGCCACCACGCCAACCAGTCCCGCACCCGAGCACCCCCTGACCAAGCTCCCGCCCGAGGACCTCGATCTCATCGCGGCCCTGGTGCTCGAGAGCGGCTCGCTCAAGGGGCTGGCCAAGCGCTACAGCGTCAGCTATCCGACCATTCGCACAAGACTCGACAGGGTCATCGAGCGGCTCCGGGGCCTCGTCGAGGGCAGGCCGCGCGACCCGCTCAGCGAGATGCTCGCCGATCTGGTCGAGCGCGGGCAGATCACCACCGCCCAGGCGCGCGACCTGCTCGCCAAAGCCCGTACCCCGCTGCCCACCGAGCAGTCAGAATCGCCGAAGCACACACCCGGCACACGTCCATCCCCGCTTCACACCGGGCACACTCGCCCTGCAGGAGGTTTCGCATGAACGAGGCACTGCTTGATGTCATGACGTTCAATCTGGCGACCACGACCCAACTGCCCATGGTGGTCGCTGCCACGACCACCGAAGCATGGTTCACCCCGGAGCAAGCGGGCATGTATGGCGGCGTCATCGGCGGCGCTGGGTTCGGCGGCATCCTTGTCGGCGCGATCGGCGGCGGGGTCTGCGGCCCGCTGGCTGGCCTCGGCAAGGCCCGCAAGTTCGTGATGAGCTACATCATGTTTCTCGGCGCACTCGGACTCGCGCTGCTTGGCACGAGCATCTACGCCCTCATCACCGGCCAGCCCTACCACGTCTGGTACGCCATGATGCTGCCCGGCACGCTTGGGGTGTTCTTCGGCGTCGGTGGGTTCTTCCTCTTCCGCGAGATCTACAGCAAGGTCGAACAACGAAAGCTCGATGCAGCCTCGCTCAGAACCGCCTAGCTCACGCCGACCACTCACACCGCTGCGTGCTCGGGCTCTTCGCCGTTGAGCACACGCCAGACATCACGCACCACCCAGCTCATCGCGAGCTTGGCAGCACGCGTCCCGCCCGCGATGTGAGGCGACAGGTGCGCGTTGGGCAATGTCAGCAGCGAGTGGCCCGGCTCGATGGGCTCTGGCTCGTGCACATCCAGAAGCGCACACGCCCCGGCGTGCGCTGAGAGAAACCCGCTGCAGGCATCGGTGTCCACCACCATCCCCCGGCTGGAGTTGATGAAGATCACGTCGCTCCTCATGCGTCCGAACCAGTCGGCATCGATTAAACCGCGATTCTCACGCCGGCCATCGACATGCACCGTGATCGCATCGGCCTGCTCGAGCAGTTCATCCCTGCTCACGGGCTGAGCACCAAACCGAGCTTCAACGCCAATCTCACGAAGATCGTGGTAGACCACCCGCATGTCCAGCGCCTGCGCAGCACGCGCTACCTGCTGACCGATCCGCCCCATCCCCACGATGCCCAGCGTCATGCCCGCCAGTTGCCGCGGCGCCTCAAGGTCCTTGCGCAGCTTCTTCCACGCGTCGATGTCCAGCGCCCTGTCGAGGAACACCCGCGGCCGGCTCGCATCCAGCAGCATCGCGACCACGTACTCCACGACCGCCCGCGTGTTCGCACCAGGCGTGGAGACCACGCGCACGCCGCGCTTCTGGCACGCCTCAAGATCGATGTTGTCAAGCCCCACCCCCGCGCGAGCCACGACCTTGAGCCTCGGGGCCTGCGCGAGCAGTGCGTCATCCACACGCGTGTAGGTCCGCACAATCAACGCCGAGGTGCGAAGAAGCACATCGGCTAGCGCGGGATCGTCGTGCGCACGCCACAGCACCTCGCACCGCTGACCCAGCCACAGCGCAGGCTCTGCATCCAGATCCTCGGTAATCACCGCAAGCAAGGACGACGCAGCAGGACCAGACGCCGTCATGCCTGCACTCGCATGCTCAGGTCATCGGCAAGGGTGTAGAACGCTGCCATCAGTCCGCGTCGGTTTCAGCGGGAATCAGCACCGCGCTCATGGGCCCGACGGAGGAGGCGATCAATGGATCAGCCCCAAAGCCGTGGACCTGCTGCTGCTTGAGCTCGGCGAGCTCGCGGTGCGTCGTCATGCAGATCGCGCGGCCGTGCTTGTCCACCGTCTTGGCAATCTCCAGCCCCTCGCGAGCGCTCTTGCGGAAGATCTTGGTCGCCATCGCGATCACGTAGTCGTACGAGTGGTCGTCATCATCGATCAGCACCACATGCCAGTTGCTGGGCTGCTTGGGCTTGGTTGCCTTGGGCTTTGGCTTGAACTCGATGACGCCGACCGGGGCTGAGCTGTCATGAAAGTCCTGCGTCTGCTCGTCACGTGTGGTCATGCCTACAGGATATCGGTGCAGGGCCCGCGACAAAAGGGTCGTGACAGAAGCTCCTCGCGCCCCGCACGCCGGACTGCCCGCTCAGGAACCACCCTCCCCAGCACCGAGCGTCGAGGCCGGGTGCTCGGCAAAGGCCTGCTCGGCCACCTCAATCGCCCGGCCCAGCGCCGCCGACTTGTTGACCGTCTCGGCGAACTCGTCGGCCGCGACCGAATCGAGCACGATGCCGCCCGCTGCCTGGATGTGGTAGGTCCACGTGGGCCTGCCAGCCTCGGTGCCCCGCCAGCGGTTCTCATCCGTGGGCACCACGATCGTGCGCAGCGCAAGGGCGATGTCCATCGAACCCTCGAAGTCCACGTACCCGATGCCCCCGCCATACGGGCCCCGCCGAACGGGCTCGAGCTCATCGATGATCTGCATCGCGCGGATCTTCGGTGCACCGCTGATCGTGCCCACGGGCAGCGCTGCGCGGAGTGCATCCCACGCATCACACGCCGGGCGAAGCTCACCCGTCACCGTCGAGCTGAGGTGCATGACGTGGCTGTAGCGCTCAATCTCCATGACCTTCTCGAGCCTGACGGTCGAGGGCTGGGCAACGACGCCCACATCGTTTCGCCCGAGGTCCACGAGCATCGTGTGCTCAGCACGCTCCTTCTCATCGGCAAGCAGATCGCGCGCAAGCTCCGCATCCTCGGCTGGCGTTGAGCCTCGACGCCGGGTGCCCGCCAGCGGGCGATTGGTCACGATCCGTCGGCCCTGCTCGTCCTCCCGGACTCGGCAGAGAATCTCGGGGCTCGAAGCCACGAGGATCGCCCCGCGCGCCTGCAGGTACACCATGTACGGGCTCGGATTCACACTCCGCAGCGCGCGATAGACATCAAACGGGTCCGCTGTGGACGACCGCTCGAACCGCTGACCGACCACAACCTGGAAGATGTCCCCCGCGCGGATGTACCGCTGGGCCCGCTCGACGATCGAGGCGTGCTCCGCCTCGGTCATGTTCGACGCCATCGGCTCGACGCGCGCTGCTGGGTTGGGCGGCTCCACCCGGCCCGCCGGCAGCACCTTCACCGGGCTCTCGATCAGCTGCGCTCGGGCCTCGGCTGCTGCGAGCGCTGCTTCATACGCCTCGCCCGCATCGTCCTCGGGCCTGAGCAGACTGACCTCCACAACATCCACCAGGCTCGCTGCGTGATCAAACACCGTCACGCCGAGGTACAGCCCAAAGTGCAGATCGGCCAGGCCGCGATCGTCCGACGGCGCCTGATCAAACGAAAGACGCTCGGGCTCGGCGTAGCGCACGGTGTCGTAGCCCGCTGTGCCGAACCAGCCGCCCAAGGCGCACCGGGGCATCGTGCGACCCAGCGCATCGACGTAGCGCCTGCCGCTGACGATCCCGCGCGTCCATGACCTGAGCACCTCCAGCGGGTCTTCGCTGTGGAATGTCTGCTCCCGATCGCCCGCAGCGACGTCCGGTCGATGGTCCATCAGGACGACGTCGTGCTGCCTTGCGAGCACCTCGACCGCTGGCGCTGCGCCCATGACCGAATAACGACCCACGCGGTCACCATTCTCAACCGACTCAAAGAGAAACGAGGGCGCCTCTCGAGGGTCCTGCGAGACGAGCCTGCGGTACGCCACCGCGGGTGTGAGTTGGTCCGCCAGCAGGCGCACAGCCACGGGCAGTGCGAGCGTGCTGCCCGGGTGAGCCTGCCTGGCCTGAGCCGCAGCTTGCACAAAGCCATCCTTGCTGATCGAAGCCATGGGCGGATCGTACGTGAGCCGGGCGCACGAAGAACCCCGCCCGAGCGCCAAAGTCGTGGAGGAACGGGCCCGAGAAGTCGATACGCTCTGAACATGGCTGCCCGCACGAATACACGTCACTCCGCCTGCCAGAACCCCGCTGCCCCGCTGTGCTCAGCACGATGGCTGCTGAGCTGCGCGCTGATCTGCCTTGGCTTGGGGAGCAGCACCGCACTGGCACTGCAGGAGCAGTCCAACGTGCAGGCCCAGATCCAGCTCGGCCGGCGCGCTGAACTGCCCCGCGCAGGGCTCGCGACCATCCCCGTGCTGGTCATCGTCGACTCCCCCGAGGCATACGCGCACGCGGTGGGCCGATGGACCGCCGAGTCCCGCTTCCCCGTTCTCATCGATGACGGCTCCGCATGGTCGATGCACGCCATCGGCCGGTTCGCGCACGCCTTTGATGCCGAGCGCATCGTGCGATGGACACCCGCTGAGCCGCCAACCCTGCCCGAGGCGCCCGAAGCAAGAGCCGCCGAGCTTGCAAGGCTGCAAGCCGCAGCGTGGGAGGCACCCGAGGAGAACCCCGACCTGCTCGTCCAGACGTGGGCCAGCCGCACGTGGATCCCGCCCGGCGTGGTCGTGACCGATGCGGCCGATCCCGCGTGGACGGGCGCACTGGCGCTGGCTGTCGGTCGCGGCCTGCCCATGATCTTCGTCGACAGCCTCGACAGGCCCATCGACCACGAAACCACCCGCGAGCACGCAGCCATGCTCAGCAAGGCTGTCTCCGATTGGTCGATTCAGGCCAACCTCACGTGGGACAGGCTCGGTGACGGCATCGACGCGATCACGCTCTGCCTCAACGACCCCGCCCGCGTCAGACTTGGCGAGGACGACACCCGGGCGCTGACCGACCTTGTGGGCCGCCACGAGGACGACCGCCGATGGGCCTGGGCCTCGCAGGTCTTCGGCACGCCTGCGCAGAGCGCCTACATGGCCATGTGCTCGCTCTTCATCCAGCCAAGGACCGCGTGGATCTTCGATGCCTACGAATCGAGCGAGCCCTGGGGCCAGTGGGATGGTACAGCCGCTGCCGAACTGCTCCGCACCGCACAGGTCAATGAACAGCCGCTCTTCACCGATGTCCGGCTCTCGGATGAGCCTCAGCAGAGCCTGACCGCCTGGCGGATCGCCGGCTCCCGCGGCATCGGGGGCGACAGCGGCGCCATGGTGCTCGTCAACACCTCGGGCAACAGCGACTTCTTTGATCTCGAGCCGGGCCGCGCACGCCCGGGCGACCTCCCGCACATGCTCAGCCCTTCGGTGGTGCACTTCGTGCATTCGTGGTCGGCGCTCTTCCCGGGCAAGCGCGAGACAATCGCCGGCAGGTGGCTCGAGCGCGGCGCGTTCGCGTACGTCGGCGCGATCCAGGAGCCGGGGCTTCAAGCCTTCGTGCCCACGCCGATCTTTGCAGGCCGCATGCTCGTGACCTCGCCGTGGGCTGCCTCGGCGCGCACGACCTCCACCGAACCCTGGCGGGTGGCGGTCTTTGGCGATGCGCTCTTCTGCATCGGCCCGCCGACGCGCCGAATCGCTGCCGATGACCTGCCGCTGGACTCCGTGGTCGATCTCGGCCAGCAGATGCGAGAGTCCGCCCGCGCGGGCGACTGGGTGCAACTCTTCCGCGCGCTGGCCTTCATGGGCGATCATCAGCGGACCGCCCAGATCGCCTCAGCCATGCTCCGCGATCGGCCCGAAGCCATCACCCCCAGCATCGCCCGCTCGGCGCTCTTTGCGGTCGCTGTGCAGGGCAACCCAGAAGATGTCTTCGAGCTCTATCGCCGCCTGCCCCAGGAGGACGCCCGCTCGGGCTGGGCACGCGACCTGCTCTGGAATGCGGCCCAGATGCGCGTTCCCGAGGGCGGGCTCAACCTCCTGCTGGGCAACCTCCGCGCAGATCAGGAAGAAGCCGACCGCGCACGCATCAATCAGGCCACCGGCCAGTAGACCGCGCACGCATCGCCTTCAGTCGATTCACTCATCGGGCTTGCTGCTGTTCGCAGTCATCGGCATGCGCACGCTCGGCAGGTGCAGCGCGTGCACAGCAAGCTCGTCCGCGTAGAGATCCACACGAGTCCAACCGCTCGCCGCCGAGGCGCGCCAGATGCTCGTGCCGCGGACGCCCGACCACCGCTCGCCATCCAGCCGCGAACGCCCGGTGGACTGCAGCACGACCATCGGCTTCACCCGCTGCACGAAGCGCATCGCCTCAGCGTGCACACTGCCATGGTGCGGTAGCTCAAGCACGTGCGCTCGCACATCAGTACCTGCAAGCCCGCGCATGCCCGTTTCCTGAATGTCCCCCGTGAGCAGCACACGCCCGCCCCCGGGCGTCTGCATGCGCACAACAAGCGATCGGTCATTGACCTCCGATGCCTCGTCAGCAGGCAGTGCGCCAACGACTTCGAGATGAGCGCGTCCCACCCGTACAACGTCACCCACACCCACGACCTCCACCGCCACGCCCGCGTCTGCGAGTTGATCGAGCAGTTCCGCAGCGCCCACAGACACCGGCGCTGCTGTGAACGCCTCGCTGACGAGCACGCGCTCGATGCCCAGCGGCTCGATCAGGTCCGGCAGCAGGCTGTAGTGATCGAAGTTCGCGTGGGTGATGACCGCTGTGCGCACGCGTCCGATGCCCGCAGCCCTGATGGCCGTCGGAAGTTCCCACACGCCAAGATCCGGTCGCGTCGAGCCGGCATCCCACAGCAGCGCCTCGCCCCGGCTCTGCACAACCATGCAGGTGCCATCGCCGACAGCGAACATGTGAAGTCTCGCCTCTGCACCGACCAGCCGCGGCCCGGCCCATGCAACCGCAACGCCGACGCACCAGCACGCGGTAACAGCCCCGATGAGCCGTCGATGTGAGCGAGGCCCGCCGAGCCAGGCCAGCGCGATCACCACGCCGATCCAGCCCAGCCACTGCGGCATCGGCGCCATCCACACGTGCGAGAGGCTCCACCGCTCGACCACTTCCACCCAGCCGGCAGCGGGCTGGGCCAGTGCTTCAAGCACCCCCGCTGCGCGCACCTCCAGCCCCACTGCGCCAAGCACCGCTGCAGCAGCACCCACCACCAGCACCACAGCGACGATCGGCATGAGCACCACCGTGCTGATCACCGCAAGCGGGCTGAGCCAGCCGAACCTCGCTGCCACGATCGGCGCTGCGACCACCCAGCACACAAGCCCCGCGGAGATCGGCCTGCGCACCAGCGCGACCCACCACGCGCGATCAAACACATCCGGCGGTAAACGAAGCTCCCCGAGCGGCGAGCGGCTGAGCCACGCATCCACGCGCGACCCGAGCCAGATCAATGAAGCCGTCATCAGGAAGCTGAACTGAAAGCCCGTCTCGAACAACCACGAGGGCCGCCATGCGAGCATCGCCACGCACACCCACGAGATCACGCCCAGCCCGTGATGACGCCGGCCCAGCGCCTCGGCGGCGAGCAGCGCCATCACCATCACACCCGAGCGCACAATCGGCGGTCGCGCCGGCACCAGCAACAGGTAGCCCGCGACCACCAGCGCCATCGCCATCGGCTCGGCCCACCCGAAGCGGCCGCCCGTCAGCGTGCGCACGGCAAACGTCGCCGCTGCGCACACCAGCACGAGATGAAAGCCGCTGATCGCAAGCAGGTGCGCCACGCCCTGGCGCGCAAACGCTGCACGCGTTGCCTCTGAGCCCGGCTCGCGCTCGCCCAGCACCAGCGCCCCCACGACCGCCCTGCTCGGTGATGGTGCTGCGCCTTCACTGGCGGGGTCCACCTCGCCGAGCACAGCGGCCCGCGCGCGGCTGCGCGCACGCTCAAGACTGCCGAGCGCCGAAGACCACCAGCCCGCCGAATCGACCCGGCCCGACGCATCGCTCACCACCTTCAGAACACCAAGCTCAAGCAGCCCAGCGCGGCCCTGCTCAGCGTCCGCAAGCCTTCGGTCCAATACGCCCGGATTCATGGGCGCCGAGGGTGCCGTCAGCACGCCCAGCACGCGCACTTCGTCACCGATCGACAAGGCCAGCGCCCCTGCATGGTCGTCGTCTGCGATGACCGTCACGCTGCCCGTCGCCGGCTTCATGCTCCCCGCCGAGCGGACGGCGTGCACATCAAGCTCAAAGACCAGCACCCGCTGAGTGCGATGGGAGTGCATGGCCATCGCGCCCGACCGGGGCCGACTCAGCCGAGGCGAAGACGAGACAGCGCCCTCCACCTCGATCGCCAGCGGCGTGTCATGGGCGCGGACCATGCCCGCCAGCGATGAGCGCGAGGGCTCGAACCACCTCAGGCTTGACCAGCCGCAGGCCAGCAACAGACTTGCGCACAGAAAGAGCATCCCCGTGCAACGCCTGGGCAGAAGCAGCGCAAGCGCGATGAGCACGCCCGCAGCGCTGCACCAGATCGCTGCGGGCAGCACGACACCCAGGTCAAAGAGCCAGCGTGTCAACGCGATGCCCGCGATCACCGACAGCGCAATCGCCACCGCTCGCCGAGCGCCCGGCGGCGTGGTCGAGCCGTGGATGGGATCATCGCCGAGCAGCAGCACGCGAGAAGCGTCGCAGGTGCGCGCTGCTCACGCAAGCCGTCGCCACGCGCCATCGCCGATTACGAGCAACAAAAAAGTGGACGACCGGCACGATGCCGGCCGCCCCGGGTGTGTCAGACCTTGCAGCGCGCACGATGAGCAGACCGCTCAGTGCTCGCACAGAGCGCCGGGAGCGATCCTTCGCTCGCAGCACGCTGGCCCAGCCGCCAGCCCTTCAAGAGTGGGTCCCCCCCCACTCGTTCTTGAGCAGCCGCCTCCGCGGCGTGCTCTTCGCCCTCGGTCTACCCGCAGCGAGTGCTGCTTATCGACCGCTGACGATGATGTCGTTGGTTGCGTCGATCACATCCTCCGACGTCACTTCATCCGCATCATCTGTGAGGCGGGATCCATCACGCAGGAAGAAGTTGTCGCGGTACGCAAGGCCCGCGGTGTTCTTGTCTTCCGCGGACAGGAACACGCCGTCGCGGCCTGCGCTCTGGATGATGTACCGGCCGCGGGCAGAAGCGGGCAGCACGTTGTCCGCTGTCAGGCCGACCGCGGGCGTGGGCGAACCGGGATCACCCAGCAGCGCCGCCATGGCATTCTGGCGGTCTGCTGCATCACGCGCCGAGCTCAGGATGCTCTCGGCGAACTGCGGCTCACCGGACTTGCCAAGGAAAGGCGCATCGAGGAACGCCGCGTTGGTGTTCCAGTAGAACCGTGCGCGGCCTGATTCCGAATCAATCGCTGCGAACTCATCGATGTCCGCTGGCGGCAGCGGCGCGCCCGTGTCCTCGACCCAGAGCAGGACCGGGTTGCCGAACGCATCGACGAGGTCTGGCAGGCGCGGATCGACCGTTCCAAGCTGCAGGCCATCCGTCTGGGCGACGTAGTTGGTCGCTGTGATATCAAAGTACGACGAGCCGGCGCCGATGAGGTCCAGGCCGACATCAATGCCGCCGGTGCCCGCGGGGTCAAGGCTGATCTGGTCGTCGCCATTGCCGATGGCATCGGCTGCGACGAGATCGAGCATCGCGTTCTCCATCGCGGTCAGGCCGACCATCTGGTTGTTGGAGCTGCCCAGTTCGACCTGCGTGAACGGGCCGGGCATCTGGTCGTCGTTGTCGTTGCGATACTGACCGATCGCGGTGGAGAGGTTGGTCATCAGCGCTCTGGACGAGGTCGTCCGCGCGATGTCCCGTGCGCCGCTCAGCGCGGGCAGCGTGATCGAGATGATGAGGATGATGATGGCGATGACCACCAGCAGTTCGAGCAGCGTGAAGCCGCTGCGGCTGCGCGATGGGTCGATTGCACGACCATGAGAAAGAGACATAGACCCAAACTCCCCGCGGGCACCCGGCCCGCACTTGCATGCGCTGAGCTGCTGCGTCAACCGCGGCGTGACCACTGCCCAAGCCAGGGACGAACCCGAAGGTTCACAGATCCACGCTGCCGACTCGACCCCACCCGAAGCTCGCTCAGCCCCCCTTGATGTGCAGCCCGTCCACGGCAGACGGACCACAAGAATCTGGATGCACGCGGACGGTCTTCTGCCGCCCCGCCCCCTTGCTGTTCGGCTGGGGGCCGGCGGGTGTTGCCGCGGCGTGCCGTGGATAAGTCAAAGGATAGCGGCTCCAGCAGGGGGCGACCGACCCTTTCAGAACGCAAACATGAAACGGACGCCTCTCGCAGTCGCCTCGGAACGGGCGTTTGCCTCACGCTCGGCCGGCTGCGATACTCCTTGCCTCCATGCCCCGCGATCACACGCCGATCATCTCCATGTCCCCGGCCGAGCGCTCACAGGCGATCGAGCATGCCGGCGCCCGGCTCCGCGAGGGCGGGCTCGTCATCCTGCCGACGGACACGGTCTATGGCCTGGCCGCATCGGCGCTGAGCCCCGAGGCCCTGGCAAGGCTCGACGAACTCGCGCCAAGCCCCAGCGGCGTGCCCGGCGAGCCACTCACCTGGCATGCCGCCTCGGTAGAGGCTGTCTTCGATGCCCTGCCCATCACTTCGGCGATCCATCGCAGGCTGATCTCGGTGCTCGCGCCCGGAGCGGTCCGCTTCCTGCTGGAGGTGGGGCCCGATGCCGAGATGCCCTTTGCCAGCAGCGGCCACGCTGTGCCCGAGGGCGTGATCTCATGCATTGACCCGAGCGAGCGGGCGGGACGCCTGATTGGTTTTCGCGTGCCGGCGCATCCCATCGCGCAGCGGGTGCTCGAGGATGCGGGCGTGCCGGTCGTCGCCAAGCGGCTTGCCGCTGCGGGCTGGACGCCCGATCGTGATCCGGCTGCTGCGGCCGGACCCGCGAGCGAGGCGGGCATCGAGGACATCCTCGACGACGGCCCGGTGCTGGGCCTGCCCTCAACGCTCATCCGCCTTGTGGCCACGGGCGGCTACCGCGTGGAGCACGAGGGCGCGGTGTCCGAGCGGGAGATCGATCAACGCCTGCCGCTACGCATCCTCTTCGTCTGCACGGGCAACACCTGCCGAAGCCCGATGGCCGAGGCGATCGCCCGCGATGCCATCGAGCGCGCCGAGCCCGGCGCCCTCGCCGGCGGCATTCCGATCGAGGTGTCCTCCGCCGGGGCCGCTGCGGGCGATGGTCAGCCCGCATCCGATGAGACAGGGCCGGCACTTGCCTCGCTTGGCATCAAGGCGCGGGCGCACCGCTCGAGGAGCCTGACGCGCGAGATGGTCGCCCGGGCCACGCACATCTTCGTCATGGGCGAGCATCACCAGCGGGCCGTGCTCGCCGGCGCGCCCGATGCGATGGACCGCGTCGAACTGCTCGATCCTGATGGCGGCGACATCCCCGACCCCGTGGGCCTGTCGCAACAGATCTACAACGCGACCGCAGCCAGGCTCAGCGAGCTGATTGCGCGACGCCTCGAAACGCTCAGTTTGCCCGATGCTCACGCGCAGCATCCCGCCCCCATGAAGGGAGCCTGACCTTGAAGATTGCTCTTGGTGCCGACCACCGTGGCTACGACATCTGCGCGCGGCTCGCCGACAAGCTCCGGCTGCAGAAGCACGAGCCCGAACTCGTCGAGGGCTTCGGCGCCGAGCGCTGTGATTACCCCATCCCCGCAGCCCGAGTCGCCAAGGCTGTCGCCGAGGCCAGGGCGGACGTGGGCATCCTCGTCTGTGGCACGGGCATCGGCGTCTCGATCGCGGCCAACAAGGTCCCCGGCGTGCGGGCCGCACTGGTCAGCGATGAACTCAGCGCCCAGCTCAGCCGAACACACAACGACGCCAACGTGCTGTGCCTCTCGGGCGACCTGCTCAGCGAGCAGGTCATCGACCGCATTGTCGAGGTGTTCCTGGCCACCAGCTTCGAGGGTGGCCGCCACGAACGCCGCCGGCGGCAGATCGACGCCATCGAAGCGGGCAAGGACCCCGACTCGATCAAGGAGTGAGGCGCTCGCCCAAGCTTGTCCGCTTGCTGGGCAATCCGCGAACTGTCCGCCGGCCTCACTCCGTCGGCACGGGCAACGCGACCGTCACGCTCGGCGTGGAGATGACAGCAAGCCCATCGAGCAGCGTCGTCAGCGCGGGCGGCTCGGGGAGCAGCAGCCGCTTGGTGTCGATCAGGCGGCCCGTGCGGGTATCGAGCAGACGGATGCGGTAGCCCAGATCGCCGCGCGCAGAACGCACGGGCTCCTGCTCAGCGAGCAACGCCACGCCCCTGCCCGCAGCGGGCGTGAGCATGGGTGAAAGTCCGACGAGGCCATCGGTAGCGATCAGCGTGCCGCCCTGGTCGTAGATGCCAAGGCCCTGCTCACTGGCGATCACGATCCGGTCGTCATCGAGCCACGCCGAGATGCCGGTGAGGTCGCGCCCCGCGGTGCGCGCCGAGAGCGGCCCGGTGAACTGACCGGTCGCGAGTTCACCCAGCGCAAGCTGGCTCTGATCGCCCAGCACGAGGAGCTGGTCACCCAGGTGCCACGCGCCGAAGGTGTCCGTGAGCAGGTTCTCGCGCGCTGCCCAGGCCGGTTCGCCCGTGCCGGTGCGCAGCGCCACGAGCCCGTCATCGACCGCGGTGATGATCAGCCCGCGATCCGAGAGCTGCGCCCAGCGGAAGGGCTGGGAGAGGTTGTTGATCTGCTGCTTGATCGCGCCCGATCGCGCTTCGAGCAGCACGAGGCTTGAACCCGTTCGCCGCCGGCCGAGCACATCATCTCCGACGATCACGACCTCGCCCTCCGAGGCGCTGACATCCACAACGCGGTCCATCGGCATCTCCGCCTGCCAGAGCGTCGAGCCATCGTCGAGCGAGATGCCCGAAGCCAGCCCATTGCGGGCAGCGAGCACGAGCGTCTGCGCTTCGATCGCAAAGACGAGGTCGTCGGGCTGGCGCCAGCCATCGAGCGTGGTCTGCACGCCGCCGCCGCGCTGTCGTGCGTCCTCGGGCATGTTGATGACCTCGTTGAGAGGCCCGATGCGCCACGTGCTCTGGCCGCTGACCGCATCGATGGCTTCGACGAAGCGCCCGCGTTCACCCTCGAGGTACACGATCAGCCGTTGGTCATCCTGCTGGAGCACGAAGATGCGCGCATCAAACGGGCGCTCCCATCGCCGCTCGAGCGTGAGCTCGCCACCATCGCGCTGCGTCTCGAACAGGCCCAGCAGCCGGGGGCGATCGCTGACCATCGTGAGCGTGTCGTCCGAGCGCGAGGCGACCGTGCCCAGCATGGGCGGCGCCAGTCGCCAGCCCTCGATGACCTGCGGCGTGGTGCCGAGCTTGGAACCCACCCGTGCAAGACGACCCTGCTGACCCAGCCGCTCGCCCACGCGCGTTCTGACGGCAGCCAGATCGATCGGCTCACCGAGGGAGGTGAGCGACAAGCTCTCGCCCGCCGGCAGCGTCTCGAGCAGTCGGCGCGCTGAAGACAGCCGGCCCGTCTCGATCCGCAGCGCAAGCGTCCGCCCCACCACCTCGCCCGCAACGCGCGCTTCGACCGGCTGCCCGAGTGTGCGCTGCAGCTCAACGACAGTCAGCGCCGACTCGAGCGCAGCGAGCTCATCGCTCGTGCGCGCGCTTTCGCGATGCGCCTCGGCAGCCCTGAGCCACGCCTGCGCCGCCACGGAACTGACCGGGTATCGCCTTGCGATCCGCTCGGGCTGTGTGCGCGCTTCGGCGGTCGACATCGCTCGGCGGGCGCGGGCTTCATAGTCCGCATACGCCTGGGCCCCGAAGCGCTCGACCACTTCTCTGAGCCTGCGCGTCGCCTCGCGACCGGCGTTGATGGTCAGCGCCCGGCTCGACCAGACCGAGGCGGCCAGTTCGTCATCGAGCACGATGGACTGGTACGCCTCGACCGCTCGCTCGCCCTCGCTGCGAGCCTCGGCCAGTCGGCCCTCGATCATCGCCACGCCGACTCGCTCCTGCTGCGTGCGCGCAACGCTACCCAGGCGCTCAAGCAACGCCTCGGGAAGCGCCAGCCCTTCGATCGCAAGCCGATCGGTCGCACCCGCCGAGGTGCCATCGAACAGCCACGCAGCGCCACCCAGTTCAAGCATCCCGAGGATGACCTCGTGCGCCCGCTGGCGACTGGTCCGCGCCTCGACGGACTCGACGCCACCCTCGATGATGCGCAGCGCGATGTCCAGCGCCGGCACGATCGCTTCGTGACGACCCGAGCGGAAGGCAAGCTCGGCGAGCGTCAGCGCCGGGTCAGGATTCGTCGGCGATTGCTCGAGTCGTTCGCGGAGCACGCGCTCTGCAACCTCCCAGACGAGGTAGCTGCGCACGGCTCGGTCGTTGGTGAGCAGAAGCTGGCTCTTGAGCGCAATCGCGTTGCCCGCGCCCTCCATGAGCAGGGCTGTGGGCGAAGCGGGCTGAGCAGGATCGATGGCGAGAAGGCCATCATTGACCGGCGCATAAAGCAGGCCATCGATGGCAAAGGGCCGGCCGCGCAGACCGCCTCCATCGAGCGTGCCCGAATTGGTCGGCTGCGCCGCTGCTGCGCGCGCCACATCCGCGGGCATGAAGCCGATGGATGTAGCGCTGACGATGGCAAGCGTGTCATCACCCACGGGCACGATGCACTGGGCCATGTTGTCGAGGCCCGGCGCGGGCAACGAGCCTGCAAGCCGGCCCGTGGCGCGATCGACCCACAGCACCAGTTCGCGGTCGCTGCTGAGCACGACCAGATGCTCGCCATGAATGACCGGCTGCTGAACCGCCCAGGTCATCACCATCGAGCCTCGCCGGCGTGTGGGGGCCGTGTCCAGACGGACCCACAGCGTGCGACCCGTCGCCGCCTCGACCGCAGCGATCGCGCCGATCCGTTCGGTCAGGTACACCACGCCATCCTGATGCGCAAGCCAGTCCCCCGCAGAGATCTCCCGGCTGTAGCCCACCGAGCCCGCGCTTGCGATGCTCCGCACCCAGCGCGCTTCTCCTGTGGCAAGGTCGATGCCCGCCAGGAACGCGCTCGTCGAACGCAGGCCCGGATCCGCCCGCCGCGCGATGATCACCGCAAGGTCGCCCTCGATCGCCGGCGGGCCGCGGAAGATCGCGTTGTCGAGCGACGCATCGAGCGACTCGGGTGCGACCGACCAGAGCACCTCACCCGTGTCGATGTCCATCGCGTGCAGGCGGCCATCGCCCCACCGCTCGCCGTTGTCGCTCACGATGCCCGTCGTTGCCAGGAGCACACCGGGTGCTGCAGCGAGGCTTGTCGGCTCATTGAGGCGAAGCGACTGCACCTCCACGTTGCTGACGCTCGAAAGCTCCTGCGACCACTGGGGCCGAAGGGCATAGCGGTCCATCGCGATCACGCGATAGCCATCGTTGAGAAAGACCCGGTCGCCCACGACCAGCGGGAAGACCCACGAGGGCGGCGTGATGTCCATGCCCGAGCTTCTCGAGGGATCGAGCACAGCCCGCGCACCAAAGTCATACGTGCGCAGCGGGGTGGCGGTAAGACCGGTCACGTCCACCTCGCCGCCGATGGTCAGCGGTGAAGCTGTCTCGATCGCAGCACCCGCCGGCCACTGCACGGGCTCGGGCGCCTCGACACCCTCGGGTGACCACCTGCGCGCCGTCTCGGCAAGGCCCGCGCCCGGGAGAAACGAGCCAACCCTCATCAGCAGCGCCGCTGCCGATCGGCGCTGGTCGCCTGCATGGTCCGGATGCGCTTCGAGCTGCGCAAGCGTGCGGGCGGCAGCATCAAAGCGCGCAGCACGCAGGTGCTCTTCGGCAACCCGAAGCGTTGCCTCGTAGCCCGCAGCGGTCATGAACATCGCGCGCTCGACCGCAGCATGCTGACCCGCCTGAAGCAGGCGCTCGGCCTCGGGCGCCATGGTCCTGCGGTAGCGGTCGAGCAGCGCGGGCTGGGCGCGCAGCTGCTCGTGAATCAGTTGACGTGCCGTGATGAAGACCTTGTCGTCCGCCGGCGACTGCATCACCCGCTCGGCGTGCTCGTCGAGCACCTGCTGAAGCGTGCGGATGGCCTGCGGCCAGTTCTCGGCTGCGATCAGCCCGGGCAGGCTCCGCAGGCTGTCACGCGCCAGCGGCGAAACATCGGGAAAGACGGGGTTGTCCGCGTTCTGAGCGCTGGCTCGCGGCGACGAAACACACAGACACACGAGCACGCTTGCCGCCACGCAGAGGAGCCGCACGCATGGGTGGGTACGTCCCGAGACGGATCGCCTACCAGACCTTCCGGGCGAGGCGGGGCCCGCTGGCCAAGGTGTATCGGACCCCTCGCTGGCCGGCGCGTTCAGCACACCCCATGCAGGCGGCCTCGCGGCAGGACCGATGGCGTAAGTCGATATATACAAGCCTGTTGCGATCCTCCCGGCAGGTCGATGCGACGTGTTTCTCATGGCTGTTGTCCACCCGTCTGCCGGTCGACCCACGTCAGCACGCTCGGGCCCTTGGGTCCTGGCTGCCTCACTCAAGCACGGCCTCCTTGGGACACACTACCGCCCGACACGGGTCGTGGTGCTGCTGATCGCGGTGGCAGCGATGAGTCTGTTTGATCTCGCTGCGACCATGCTTTACCTGACACACGCCGGACTGATGGAATCCAACCCCATCGCCCGCGTGCTCGTCGCGGGTGGCGGGCCCGCTGCGGTCGTGCTGTGGAAGGTGCTCACCGTGGGGCTGGCGGTCTTCATCTTCTACATCGCCCGACGTCGTCTTTCGAGCGAGCTTGGTGCCATCCTCTGCTGCTCGGTGCTCGTGTGGCTCACGGCCCGGTGGGACACCTACTCCAGCGAGATCCATGTCATCACCTGCCAGATCGATGGCGGCCTGAGGACGGATGTCTACGACTGGGTCACGCTTCGCGAGACGACTGATGCCCCGCCGAGGCGCGCACCCACGCGCGTCGTGCTACGCTCCGAGGCGTGGGACGAACACCCGTAGACATCGAGCAAGCCGGCACGCCGTGGTTGTCCATTGGCCCGCGCACAAGGGCGTGGAGCATCACGCTTGCCATGGGCCTGATGGCGGCTGGTCTCGGCGGCTGCGTGGGCCCCTTCGGCGGGCCTCGGCCGGGCTTTGAAGTCACCGCAGCGGACCTCGTCGAACGCACGGATGAGGGCGTCAAGCTCGAGTTCACGCTGACGGGAGCGAACCGGGACGAAGAGCCCCTGCCCCTGCGGCATGTGGACTACACCCTGCAGATCGAGGGCGACACCGTCTTCAGCGGGCGACGCGCCGCCGAGCGCACGCTGCCCGCGGGCGACCGCCAGCAGATCGTCCTGCCGGCGACGGTGCCGCTCGAAGCGCTCGCGGGGCTTTCGAGCCCGCGGTACGTCCTCAGCGGGCAGATCGAGTACTCCAAGCCCGGCGCGCTGGCCGACACGCTCTTTGATGCGAAACTGGTCCGCCCCAAGGTCTCGTTCAGCGATCGGGGCTCGCTGGCCCTCGACGGCATCACGGGCGTGGCAGCAAGCCCGGTGCAGGTGCCGACGACCAGCCCGGCAACCAACTCGGCAACCAATTCGTCAACCGGCAGCAGCCAAGCTGCTCCGACGGGCGCGGCCACCCCGCCGCCACCGCGCTCGAGCGAGATCGGCACGATGACCCCGCGATAAGGCGGTTGCTTTGGCCGCTCAGATGGACTCCAGCGGGTCGCGGTCACGCTGACAAACGCGAATCTCAACGCCGCCAAGCGACTGGCTCAGGCGATGGCTGAGCCGGGGCAGGTAGCCACGCTCGGTGTTGGTGTGCCCAGCGAGCAGGACCCCCAGCCCGCCGTGGAGGCACGCGAGGATGTCGTGGTGCTTCATCTCGCCCGTGACAAAAAGCTCGGCGCCCTGTTCGCGCGCGCTTCTGGCGAGCGATGCGCCGCTGCCCGGCACCACGCCGAGGGTCGTGATCTCGACATCCGCCTCGGGCAGCGCGAACTGCAGCCGCGACTCCGGCAGGTGCTGCTTGAGACGCTCAGCCAGCGTGCGCACCGTCGCGGGCTGATCGAGCACGAGCTTGCGCCCCGGGCCGACCGCACGCTGGGGCACGCCCGCAAGCTCGTAGACATCGATCGGGGGCTCTTCGTACGGATGAAACTGGCGAAGCGCCTCCACAGCCAGCGGCACGGCTCTGGGTGAGCAGACCATCTCCAGGCGGATCTCCGCCACACGCTCGAACACCCCCGCATCGCCCACCACCGGCTGCGTGGAGTCATCGCCCAGGAAAGTGCCCTCGCCGCGGGACATGAACGAGCACGCGCGGTACGCCCCGATCACACCCGCGCCGCAGGAGGCCATGGCGTCGCGCACACGGTCAACATCTGCCTCGGGCAGGAAGGTAACGATCTTGCGTGTCTGCCCGGCGGTGTGGGGCGACAGCGCCCGGCAGTCGCCGGCGATGGCCAACTTGCCCTGGGCCGAGCCCACCGAGCCGCTGAGCCCTTCGCAGAGCCAGTCCGTGATGCCGCCCGGCGCAGCATCCAGCGCGGTGTGCGGCGAGTAGATCGCGATGCCCGCCTCGATTGCGCCGAGGATGATCCGCTGCCGCGGCGTGCGGTCCGTGACCTGCCGAAGCGGCTCGAAGATCGGGGGGTGATACGCGACGATCACGCTCGCCCTGGCCTCGATCGCCTCGGCGAGCACCGCCTCGGTCAGATCGATCGTGAGCATGACCGGGCCGGTGAGCTCGGTCTGCGGCGAACCCACAGCCAGGCCGACAGCGTCCCATGACTCGGCCAGGGAGGGAGGGGCGATGGCTTCAAGAGCCGCGATGACATCGGCAACACGCATAGCCAATAGTACGAGATGCCGGCAGCGATCGAGCAACGAGGCGATGGTTCGGTTCTGGTCGCCCGGGCACCCGCCAAACTCAACCTCGCCCTGGCTGTGCAGCACCCCGAGCAACCAACCGCCACCGGCGGGCTGCACGAGATCGCAAGCTGGATGCACCTCATCGATCTCGCGGGCGAGGTGCGCGTCAGCCACGCCGCCCAGACCTCGCCCAAGGCACAACCCGAGACGACGCTCAACCTCTGTTGGGCGGACGACGCGCCCCAGCCATCGCCCCTCGACTGGGCTGCGGGCGACGACCTCGTCATGCGGGCCCACGCTGGCCTCGAAGCCCACGCGGGCAGAACGCTCGCGACGTGCATCGAGGTCCGCAAGCGCGTGCCCGTGGGCGGCGGGCTGGGCGGGGGCTCGAGCGAGGCGGCCACCGCCCTTGTGCTCATGAACGCCCTGCACGGGCTGGGGCTTGAGCCGGCGGAACTCATGCGCGTTGCGCAGAGCATCGGCAGCGATGCGGCGTTCTTCGTGTGGTGCGGCTGCAATAGGTCAAGCTCCGCGGTGGTCATGGGCACCGGCGAGATCATCGAACCGGTCGCGTCGGCCTCGGCGGATGTCGTGCTCGCCCTGCCGAGGTTTGGCTGTCCGACCGGCGAGGTGTACCGAGCCTTCGATGCGCTCGGCAGCGGGCAGCCCTTCCGCCACGCCGAGGTGCGAGCACTTGCTGCAGGCGACGTCGTGGAGGCGATGGCAACGGGCAGGCTCTTCAACGATCTGGCAAAGCCCGCCATGGCCGTGCGCAGCGAGCTTGCCGAGGTGTCCGGAGCGCTCGAGGCAGCGATCGGCCAGCGGGTCATGGTCACGGGCAGCGGATCGACGCTCTTCACCCTTGCAGCCAGCGGCCGGGGCGATGAGCTTGGTCGGGCGCTGTGCGTAGCAGCGGCCAGCATGGAGCCGCCCGTGCGTGTGATCGCCACGCGGCTGGCCTGAGAAGCCATCGGAGATGGGCCTACGCACCCGGTGACAGCGGCTCTACACTGGCCGATTGGTGATGGCTGGGCAATTGCTTTCACGCTTGCCGGGTCATGACCACGATTCAGCCCCACGACCCCCAAGACCCACCCCACGGAGAACCCCCCGCCATGGCGAACGAGCAACCGATCATCGGCATCGACCTCGGAGGCACCAACATGCAGGTGGGCCTCGTGCCCGGCGGCGCGGACGCCGACAAGCGCGCCCTGTTGGGCCGAAGCAGGGCCAAGACCAAGAGCGACCAGGGCCTCGAGGCGGTGCTCGACCGGATCGTCAGCACCGCTCGCGAAGCCTGCGAAGACGCGGGCGTGAACGTCAAAGATGTGGCCTGTGTGGGCATCGGCGCTCCGGGCGCGATCGACCACACCACAGGCACGGTGCTCGAAGCGCCCAACCTGCGGTGGCAGAACGCACCGCTGGCGGACATGCTCAGCGAGAAGCTCGGGCTGCCCGTGGTCGTGGACAACGACGTCAATGCGGCGGCATGGGGTGAATACCGCGCCGGGGCTGGGCGTGGCGCGACGGACATGATCGCTGCGTGGATCGGCACGGGCGTCGGCGGCGGGCTGGTGCTCGGCGGCAAGCTGCACTACGGGCACTTCATGACTGCGGGCGAGCTGGGCCACATGCAGGTGCTGCCCGGCAACCCGCCCGGCAAACGCTCGGTCGAGCACAACTGCTCACGCACAGCGATCGTCGATGACATCGCGCGCCTCGTGAGCTCCAACCACGACTCGATCATCTACCAGCTCGCGGGCGACAACCCCGAGAAGATCAAGTCCAAGGTGGTGGCCAAGGCCTACGCCGAGGGCGACGCGCTGACACGCAAGGTCGTGGATCACGCGGGCGAACTGCTGGGTGCGCAGCTCGCGGGGATCATCACGCTGCTGGCGTTGCAGCGGATCGTCATCGGCGGCGGATTGGCCGAGTCGATGGGCGAGGACCTGGTGGGCCTGATCCGGCGATCGGTGCGGGCACGGGTCTTCCCCGAGAAGTGCCGCGATGTCGAGGTGGTCTGCAGCGAGCTGCTGGACGATGCGGGGCTGATCGGCGCGGCGCTGCTGGCCGAGGCCCAACTGAACGAAGCCTAAAGAAGGCTGGCCCGACTGAACCCAGCCCGACTGAGCGAATTTCCGCTGGCAAAGGCTGCGAGCGGATCTGGTCGATTCTGCTGGAAAGACGCGGACCCTCGGTCTCCCGAAGGGGCGCCTGATCTCTCCCGCTCCGATCTCTCTCTCACGGAGTGGGTTGCTCTGGGATCACTGGCCGAAGGTCTCGACATCATCGATGAGGTCATCGATGGCCTGGCTGAGCTTCTCGGGGGTGTCGTAGTCGCCGCGTGCGATCTCACCGCGAATCTTGGCAACCAGGTCGGCACGAATGCCCGGTTGCTCGCGGAGCTTGCTCAGGAACACTGCTGCCTCCGATACTTCGACGTTGTCACTTTCTCTCTGAATGGTGGCCTGCCTGGCCTTGGCGGGCGCGATGGACTCACGCCGATTCTGGACGGGCTCTGCTGCTCGGCCCGCGGCGGCACTCTGAACTTGCGATGCCTCGTTCATGGCCTCTTCCTTTCTTCCACCTGCTCTGCGTGGGCG
>CAZSBR010000010.1:15926-26168 GCA_964605165.1 uncultured Phycisphaeraceae bacterium | reverse complement strand
ATCGGAGAAGTCGCTGCAGCTCTCGCTGGGATTGTTTCAGCAATCCTCGCGGCAATCTTCATCAGCCGGCGATTCGAATGGCAAGCGGATGCACACGCAGCGCGCTTTGTCGCGAGCCAATCGATGGCGGGGCCCGAGGTCATGGCGTCAGCGCTGCGGCGTGTCGCGAAGCTCAACGGCGTGCCGCTCAAGAAGCCCAGCCTGCGCCACGGCTCGATCGCACTCCGCTGTCGCCGTCTCGAACAGCAGGCCATGGATGACAAGCACCGCCGGTCCATCGACCGGGCGGTTTGGGCGCTGCGGGCAATTATCCTCCTCTCGGTTCTGGCTGCCGGGGCACTCGCTTTCGCTGGGGGAGGAGCGATGCAGACCTGACATTCCATGGGCTTGTTCAGCCTCAGGCGGCTACCGTTGCTTATGGCGTCGAAGAGGCTCACCGAGCGGGAATCGCGGCTCACAAACATCATCGAACGCCGCGCAGACGCGTTGCTGGAAGATCTCAGGCTGCATGTCGCACTTCCGACCGGCGGGGAGAATGAACCGGCACTCGACGAGACGCGCGAGCGGTTCACGCAGCGGCTGGAAGCGCTCGGAGCCCGCACGCATCAGCACGCGCCCGACCCCAGACCTGACTGGCTTCTCTCGACGCGGCCGGCCACATCGGCTCAGGCCTTCGCTCCTCCCACAGCTGTTTGCCGCCGCTTCCGTGACGTGCAGCCTCGCATCCTGATCGCGGGCCATCTTGACACGGTGCACGACCCCAAGGGCCGTTTCCGTGAACTCTCCATCGCTGCCGATGGGAAAACGGCAACCGGTCCGGGCTGCGTTGACATGAAGGGCGGCCTGGTCATCGCGGTCGCGGCGCTCGAAGCGCTTGAAGAAGCGGGAATCGACTGCAGCTGGTCCTTCCTGATGAACAGTGATGAAGAAACCGGAAGCTACTTCTCCGATACCGCGCTGGAAACGGAAGCCAAGACGCACGACTTCGGTCTTGCCCTCGAGCCGGCGCTGGCTGGCGGCGAACTCGCCATCGAACGCATGGGCTCAGGGCAGTTTGCACTCCGCTGCACCGGCAGGGCGGCTCATGTTGGACGGGCCTTTGCGGAGGGGGTGTCCGCTGTCACCAAGCTCGGCGAATGCATCGTTCAGGCCGGTCGCATGCCTGACATTCAACGAGGCAAGATCCTGAACATCGGTCCATTGCGTGGGGGGGCCGCGACCAATGCCGTGCCCGACGAGGCCTGGGCATGGGGCAACGTGCGGTATCCCACCGACGGGGTGGCTCAGGAGCTGGCCTCGGAGCTGGACGCACTGACAACTCCGCCGGGGGAGCTTCCCGGGGTTGAGGTGATGCGGAGCTTCAACCGGCCAGCCAAGCCCCTGACACCAGAGACCGAGAACCTCGCACTGCTGGCACGAGAGGCAGCCGAGGACCTTGGACAGCGCCTTCCCTTTGCGAAGACCGGCGGGGTCTGCGATGGCAATCAACTTCAGGCCGCCGGCTTGCCGACGATTGACACGCTGGGCGTGCGTGGCGGCGGGCTGCACACACCCGACGAGTGGATCGAGTTGGCATCGCTTGTCGAACGATGCCAGCTCCTTGCCCTGACCATCTCCCGACTCGCAGAAGCCAGGCTTGCACCAAGTGCCTGACTCGCAAGGCATGGATAATCGGCAGTCTTCACCCCATCGAAGAGTGCGCTTCATCAGAGGATCTTCAAGATGACAACCGCCCATACCGCTGACCAGTCCCAGCTTCAGAGCCTCGGCAAGGCGATGCAGGCCGACCCAGCAATCGCCGACGCCATCGATACCATCGTGTCCCGCGTAGGTGAGCACGCCAAGGCCATAAGCGACGTCAGGCCGCCCAATGCCGAACTGGTCACGAGCTACGAGCAAGCAATGGAACGCGCCGGCGCCGTCAAGGGAAGAGGCCTGCTCTACCCATACATCGGCTCGGGTCTGGGCAATGGTCCGCTCGTTGAGCTCGATGACGGCAGCGTCAAGTGGGACATGATCACCGGCATCGGCGTCCACTTCTTCGGGCATAGCCACCCGGAGATGGTCAGGGCTGCCGTCTCGGCCGGCATCGAGGACACCGGCAAGCACGGCAACCTCCAGAGCGGCAGCGATGCGTATGCCTTTGGTGCAAAGCTCGTCGAACTCGCCTCTCGCTCAAGCAACCTGAAGCACGCCTTCATCTCCACCAGCGGCGCCATTGCAAACGAGAGCGCGCTCAAGGTGTGCTATCAAAAACATGCGCCAGCCGGTCGCGTGCTCGCGTTCAAGCACTGCTTCATGGGCCGAAGCGTCACCATGGCGCAGATCGGTGACAGCCATGCTGGCCGCGATGGAATCCCGCTGACCACCCAGGTCGATTACATGCCATTCTGGAACGATGTTGCGGTCGAGAAGGTCGGCGGCGCAACGAAGTTCATTGATCACGCCATCTGGCGACTCGATCAATACGTCGAGCGGTATCCAAAGCAGCATGCATGCTTCATCTTCGAACTCGTGCAGGGTGAAGGCGGGTTCAACACCGCGCCGCGCGAGTTCCATGAAGCGCTCATGCAGCGATGCAAGGATCACGGCATCGCCGTCTGGGATGACGAGATCCAGTCCTTTGGCCGAACCGAAAGCATGTTCGCCTACGAGATGTACGACCTCGGCCAGTACGTCGATGTCTTCTGCGTCGGCAAGATGACCCAGGCCTGCGCGACGCTCTACACGGAGGCGTACAACCCCAGGGCCGGCCTGCTCAGCGGCACGTTCACCGGTTCGACCAGCGACTTCACCACGGGCCTCCGCGTGCTCGAGATGCTCGACAGCGGGAACTACTACGGCAAAGATGGCTCGTTCGCGAGACACCACCGCTCCTTTGTCGAGCAGGCTCAGGCTCTCATCCAGAGGCATCCCGAATGGTTCCCCGATGCCCTCTTCTGCAAGGAACTCGTCGGCGGCGTTGGCGGCATGATGAAGCTGACCCCCTTCGGCGGAGACAAGGCCAAAGTCGCAGCAGCGTGCAAGGCGTGCTTCGATGAGGGGCTGATTCTCTTCTGGTGCGGCCACGGCCCGTACCACATGCGGATGCTGCCCCCGTTGCCGGTGATGGAGGACAGCCACTGGCCACGCATCTTCGAGTGCCTCGAGCGGGCCTTGGCCAAAGTGGCGAACTGAGCGAAGCAATTCCCGAAAGGCTCGGCCATTTCGCAGGCTCGCGCTCAAAGAGGTTCAACCATGTTCTTCATTCGATGTGGCAAAGTCGACGATCAATCAACGCTGCACAAGCTGGCCAAGATGGTGCATTTCATCAACCTGCCCGCCGACGGCGACATCATCTCCCAGAAGATCCGCGCCTCCAGGGCTGCCTTTGGCCGCGTTGCCAAGGGTGAGCCGCCCAACATCGGCGAGGCTGCCGGGGAGAATCCCGGCGGCTTGAGCGATGCGATCGCCAAGACAGACCTCTTCCTCTTTGTCCTCGATGACACGGACAACCCGGGTTGTCTCGGTACAAGCCAGCTCATCGCGCAGATGGGTGGTCCTCACAACCCCAACTTGTGCTTCCAACTCGAGGTCCGCAGCAAGTACTCCGAAAGCCTGAAGACGGGCACCAACTCGCTCGTGGCCCAACTCCACGCAGACGAGTCAGGACCCACCGAGATCGGCGGTCTGATTCTCCAGCCCTCGTTTCGCGGGCACTCCGAGAAGCTCGGCCGCTTCCTGAGCCTCGTGCGTTTCCACTTCATCGGCCTTCACAGGCAGCGATTTAGAGACGAAGTGCTCGGCGAGATGATGGCACCGATCACCGCCGACGGCCACAACCTGCTCTGGGACTACCTCGGACGTCGCTTTGTGCCATTGAGCTATGAGGAAGCCGATCGCTTCTGCCAATACAGCCGCGAGTTCATCACCGCTCTCTTTCCCACTGGCGATATTCACATCTCGCTGTTGCCCCCGGTAGCGCGTGAGGTCATCGGCCGTGTTGGGCCCGACACGGTGCCCGCTCGCAAGATGCTCGAGCGACTCGGCTTCACCTACCAGAATCAGGTAGACCCCTTTGACGGCGGGCCATTCCTCCGCGCTCGCACCGACGAGATCTGGATTGTCAAAGACACGGCGGCTCGCACTGTCGGCCAGCCTGTCGCCAAGAGCAAAGCCAAACAACGCTGCATTGTCAGTGTGCTGACCGATGAGGGAGATTTCCGCGCTGTTGAACAGCCGGTCCTCCTCAATGCTGACGGAACCGTAAGCCTTGCACGCGAGGCAATGCAGGTTCTGGATGCAGAACCTGGGGATACCTGCGGCGTCACGCCGATGTCCGGCACCTCCAGTCCTGCGTCGAACTCGAAGTAGACCGGTTCCCCTCCGTGATCCTCACGAATGCTCAACCTCCACGACGTTGGGAAAGAGAGACATAGCCATGGCGTCGTCCTCATCACAGGCACGAACCACTTCAACGCACGCATCGCTTCGGCGCCCGCCCGCAAATCTCATCGCTGGTGTTTGGGAGCCGCTCGAGACCGATTCGGATGCCGCGTTCGACTCGACAAATCCTGCACGCCCCGCAGAGGTGGTCTGGCGCGGCCGGGGAGACGTGAACGCGATCGACAGAGCTGTCCGGGCCGCGCGTGCTGCATTGCCCGAGTGGTCAGGTTGGCCCTTTGAGCGACGAAGAGCCGTCCTTGAACGATACATCGACCTCTGCGGCCAGCGCGAGCATGAGGTCACGCGGCTCCTCACGGCTGAAGTGGGCAAGGTCTCCTGGGATTCAGCGGGAGAGGCGGGGCTGCTAGCCGGGAAGGTCAACATCACGCTTGATGCCTCCGAGCACGGCGGGCTGCGCCGCGTCAGTGATTTCGAGTTCGGGCTTTCTGACCAGCGCACGGCAAGGTGCTGGTTCAGGCCCCACGGCGTGATGGGCGTTCTCGGCCCCTTCAACTTCCCGATGCACCTTCCCAATGGCCACATCGTGCCCTCGCTCCTCATGGGCAACACAATCGTCCTCAAGCCGTCCGACAAGACACCCGCCTGCGGCCAGCTTCTTGCCGAGCTCTTCGACGAAGCCCTGTCGCTTGAAGGTGCCCCGGCGGGCGTCGTAAATCTGGTGCAAGGACAGGCCGATGTCGCGGCGCATCTCGGCAGTCACACGGATGTGGATGGCATCCTTTTCACCGGTTCGTGGTCCGTCGGCCGCAAGCTGCTCGAAGCCAACCTGGACACGCCGGGCCGGATGGTCGCGCTCGAACTCGGCGGGAACAACCCCGCCATCGTCCTCCCAGATGCCGATCTTGCGCTCGCCGCGGCGGAAGCGGTACGTACCGCATTCATCACGACCGGCCAGCGCTGCACCTGCATGCGCCGACTCATCGTTCATCGCGATGTTGCTGATCGCCTGCTGCCCGCCATCATTCGAGCAGCAGGCGAATTGGTGATTGGTGCGCCCGATAGCGAAACACCAACCTTCATGGGGCCACTCATCACGGAGGAGGCTCGCGCTTCGATGCTCCTCTCCCAGAACGCATGGGCCGAGGATGGCGGCGAGATCCTGCTTGAAGCACGTCCGCTCGAGCTTGGGAAGGGCGGATGGTTCGTGTCGCCGGGCATCGTGCGTGTCGACCGCTTCACGAAGCTTGATGAAGGTCCCGGCTGCGATGAGGAAGTGTTCGGACCGCTCCTTCGCGTCAGCGTGGTGAACTCATTTGATGAAGCACTCGCCCAGGCCAACGCCACGCAGTTTGGGTTGGCGTCATCCATCTTTACACGCGATGAAGCAGCCATTGCCCGGTTTATGCGCGAAGCACGCGCCGGTTGCGTCAATGTCAACACTGGCACCGCGGGCGCTTCGGGCAAGCTCCCCTTCGGCGGCCTGGGCCTGTCAGGCAACCACCGCCCCGCAGGCAGCTTCAGCCTTGATTACTGCGCGTTTCCCACGGCTGGACTTATTGATCGAGATACCTCTCCCGTCATTCCCAAAGGCATGACCTTCGAAGAGAGCTGGGTGCGCTGACCGCGCGACCTGATCGCGGTGCGTCGTGGTCGAGCACGAAGGGCACGCTTTCAGTCTGAAACCAGCGCCGTCCCACACTCCGGGCAAGGCCGCCCTGAAAGACCCTGCAGGTCGTAGCCACAGCACCGGCATCGATCCGCACCACCCGGCAGGCGAGCAGGATGGTGATTGCCGCATTCGGGGCATTGCGCGCCATCGCTCGCCCTGAGGTCATAGTCGCACCATGGGCAACGGTCAGGATCGGCAAACCTGCCTCCGCGGCGTTGAACAGGCAGGAGAAGAAGGTAGCTGGCGGTCATCGCTGTCGCAAAGAGTTGCATGCCGACAAACGCATAGCCAACGCACAGCACCAGCATCGAAGCAAACCCCGCGACCAGAACCACGAACCACACACCCAGCAGTTCGACCGCATGATCGCGCGTCATTCTCCAACTCTGCTGCATCGGCTCAAGCGGGTTGAAGCCCGCATGGGGCGGCTTCTCCGCGCTGACCACGAGAGAGATGCTCAGGCGCAGTTGTAGATACAGCCCCGAGATGAGGCCGACCGCCGTCAGCGCTATCCCGGCAGCCAGCAATCCCGGCAGCGAGCCCGAATCTGCTGCAATGATGATCATCACAACACCGCCGATCACGGCGAGGAACGGGATGAAAATCGCGATCTGCAGCAGCAGGCTGATGATCGCCATCTCGAGGAAGCGCACCGACCTGAAAGGCTCGAACATCCTCGCAAATTGCATCGTCTCGGCTCGTCGTTCGCTGTAGATCAGCGCTCCACAAACGCCGCCCAGAAGACCTGGCGCGACCGCCATCAGCACCAGCGAGCCAAACGGAACAAGGCTGACCACAATGCTCCCGCCCAGGTAGATCAGAGCAAACCACAACAACGCCACCCAGTGGCGCATGTAAAGCCCGAAGGTCAGGTCGAGGCACGTTGAAGCGGAGTGCTGCCTGCCCTGCGTCGGGTCACCCGGCTGGCGCAGCGGTGCATTGGGCATCCTCGCGTCATGCACAGGTTCGAGGGTGGTCACCTTCGCATGATCCTCGGTTTGCCTCGGCCTCGCAACCGAGGAGCTGCGGCCATCATTCCCCCTACGAGCGGATACGACCCTCGATACGATGAACGCATGACAGAACGGCGAACCCGGCTTCCCGATTCACGGATCACGCCCCGCTTTGCCGGGCTCATCACGTTCGGGAGGTACCCACGGCTGAGTGATGTGGAGCCTGCAGACATGCCCGTCGATTGGGCAATCTTCGGCGTCCCCTACGACACGGGTGTCACCTTTCGCCCCGGCGCCCGGTTCGGTCCACGCGCCATTCGGGAGGCCTCCCAATACCTCAAGGCCTATTCCATCGAGCATGACGTCGATCTCCTCGAGGTGTTCAGCCTTGTGGATGCCGGTGATGCGCCAGTCCAGCCTTATTCGACGCGCGGCACGCTGGATGCAGTTGCGGACTTCGCCGCCGATCTCGGAGACCCCAGCCACACCAAGCTCATGGCGCTGGGTGGCGACCATTCCATCGCCTACGCCAATCTTCGGGCCACCCATCATCGTCTTGGGTCGCCCCCGGAAGGTTTGGCCGTCCTGCACTTCGACAGCCACCTCGATACCGTCGACCAAGTGTGGAACGAGCGGCACAGCCACGCCTCGCCCTTCATCCGCGCCATCGAGGACGGGCTGGTCGATCCCAAAGCCATGCTCTCCATCGGCATCAAGGGACCCCTGAACACCCGCAGCGACCTCGACTTCGCCCGTGACCACGGCGTGACCATCGTGACGGCCGATGAGTGGCGAGTCGAAGGCGTGCAGCAAATGGAGGTCTTCAAGAAGCGCCTCGGTGACCGTCCCGTCTATGTCACGTTCGACATCGACTGCATCGATCCCGCCTACGCCCCCGGCACGGGCACACCGAGCGTCGGTGGCTTCACCAGCGCAGAGGCGCTCGCTGCGGTGCGTGCCGCCGCTGGCCTGCGCATCGCTGGAGGCGATGTGGTGGAGGTGCTCCCAGCGCTGGACGTTGCCAACAACACCGCCCTCCTCGCAGCCCACATCGTCTTCGAGATCCTCGCGCTCGATGCGGCAGCCAGTGCCCCCTGATTCTGACGGTTCACGCCCGCCGCAGCGCCAGTATCAATTCGACCTGCCCCGTGGGGCGATCGACTCGCCTTGCGATATCCACAGCACTCAGGCCCTCGTCGGCCAACGCGTGCACACGCTGGTGGAGGGGGTCCATCGTCGGCGGCTCAGGATTCGATGGCGCTCGGGCAGCACCGTCCAAGTCGGGGAGAGCACGCACCGGCTCGGTCGGGCCATTTGCATCCTCTGCGAGCCGTTCCAACGCGGCGATCCGCGCATCGGCCTTGTCGAGCAGCGCCTCAAGCCTCACGGCCCGATTCTCCAGTCGGGTCACAATCTCCTGAACAGATTCCTGGGCCCGGGCCGCCAAAGCATGGACATCACTCGCAGTCCGCGCTCCAGCCTGCAGGCGGTCGATACGCTCCTTCGCCGGCTCTTGAACTGCCGAGGACTTCGTACGAGCCTGCCGAATGCGCCGCAGCAGGACAAAGATCAACACCATGACGCCAGCAACGACCAGCGCGCTTCCCAGTGAGTCCGTGAGTGACTCGGCGCTGAAAGCACCACTGGCTGCGTCCAAAGGTTGAGCAGCAGCCGCATCCGACGTCGTGGTGCTGGCATTGGCGAGGGGCGCATCACCCGCGAGTTGGACTGCTGAGCTTTCTGACACGGTTGCCTTGACCTCGGGTGCATCACCCACCAGTGGGGGCGCTCGGGCGTGACCTGCCCGGCTCTATCATCACGCGTGAGCAGCCTGCTGTCCAATCTCGACGCTGTGAGATCAATGCCGGAGGTTCGGTCCATCGTAGCGAACTGGCGGCACCTCACCGGGGGCCCCGCCCAGCCCGACCTCAACAGACGGACGCTCGTCGCATGCTCAGGGGGGAGTGATTCCTCCGCCTTGACCATCGCACTAGCCGCCGCCCTTCGCGGCACCCGTGCGCACGCTCGTCGCCCGGTCATCGTCGTCGCCCACATCCAGCATGACCTTCGCACTGAGCAACTCGCGGCTGCGGATGCCGAGCACGCTCAGACCCTCTCCGATGAACTCGAGTTGCCATTCGTCAGCCGCAGAATCGAACCTTCGACGCTTGCCGGAAACGCAGAAGCCAACGCCAGGCGGTTGCGTTACGAGGCTCTGGCTGCGTTGGCGGCGGAGACGGGCTGCCCGTTTGTAGCCACGGGACACCACGCGGATGACCAACTCGAGACCGTGCTCATGGCCGTGGCCAGAGGAAGCGGTCTCCAGGGTCTCTCTGGCATGCCGCAGCACCGGGAACTTGCTGCGGGTGTCTCGCTGATCCGGCCCATGCTGAGCCTCTCAGCCGATCAGGCCCGCGATGTGTGCAGCAAAGCACACTGGCCTTGGGCCGAGGATCACACCAATCAGGATCTGTCGCGCCAACGCGCCAGAATCCGTCACCAGGTCATGCCGGCCATCCTGACCGCCTTCCCCGAAACCCGTGAGCGTCTCGCCGGCGTGACGGCGATCACCACCGAGGCGGCCAGAGTCATCCAGAATGAAGCCGACCAGCTCTGGCTCCACGCGAGCCGCTCCGATCAATCCATCATGTGGCCGCGGCGGGCGTTCAGCCGCAAGAGCTGGCTCGTCATCTCCACGCACCTCAGGGATGCCTTCGCCAGCCTCACTCAGGGCCAACATCTCGACGATGTTGCTCTGCGCAGCGTTCGGCCTGTTGCCGAGAAGCTCAGTTCTGCTGAGCTGATCGAACCGCACCGGAGCCTCTGGGCCGGCATCGCGGTTGAAGTCCGTCGTGAAGAGTTCGTGATGGCCGTCGCTCCAAAGTCGGTCACCGACCTGTGATCAGACGTCCAAGCGTATCGACCCAGTCGCCGATCGACTTGCTCGGTGGTTCGCCAGCATTCAGCCGCAGGATGACGACCGTCAGATCGTCATCGGCTTGGGTTGCCTGGCGAAATGTCGCGACGCGTGCAAGCAAGCTGTTACAGAAGGTCGAGAGGGAATCACTTTCGGCCTGCTCTGCGATCTTCAGCAAGCCTTCCGGGCCAAGCTGTCGGCCTTGCTCATCCATCGCCTCAATCAGGGAGTCGGTATAGAAAACAACCGCATCGCCCACGCCGATCTCTACGGCAAACTGCTCATAGGCAGTCGGTTCGATGATTCCCAGAGGCAGG
>CAZSBR010000010.1:0-15916 GCA_964605165.1 uncultured Phycisphaeraceae bacterium | reverse complement strand
GTTCGCAAGTTCGCCGGGCATGTCACCCGAGCGCACGCCAGCGTCCGCGGTCAACAGACGCCATTGATTCGCATCACTCGAGTACCACAGCGGCGGGGGGTGTCCGGCATTCGAGAGGATCAGACTCCGCGCTGGCCCGTAGTAGGTTCCGAGCACTGCCGTGGCGAACTTGCCAGACGCACCCAACTGGGAAAACTCTTCGTTAAGCTGGCGTGTGAGCTTTGTCTGGTCCGGCGTATTGATGTGCTTGCGCATGATTCTGCGGAGCGACAACGCCAGGCCTGCAACATGCTCGCCGTGGCCCGCGACATCGGCAACCATGAAGCGAGAAACCGCTCCCCTCATGCACGTCGAAATGTAGTGGAGATCGCCGCCTACTTCGGCATTCTCAAAAGGTGCCGCATGCACCAGTACATCGAGCCCCGCGACCGACAACTCGCGACGCTCTGCGCCAGCGCCGCCGAAAACCTCAAGACATCGGAGCTCAAGCACGCCCTCCCCGCTCGCAGTGCTCATGGCTCGGATCCATCTTCGGCATCCCAATCTGATGCACCCTTGCGCATCTTTGGACGCGCCGCCCAGTGCAGCTTCTCGATCACCGTGTCCCAGAAACGAACGGCCGGATCCGTCAGGAATCGAACAGTCTGAGGTGATCGACGCACCACCAGCCGTTCACCAGTGTTCACCGGCAGCAGAACCTGCCCATCAATCACGAGCGTGGTTCCATCACCCTGAGGATCGTCATTGCCGCGATGCACGCGAGCCTCAAACACGCTGTCAGACTGGAGGACGAAAGGCCGGAATGCGAGCGTGTGCGCAGCAATCGCCGTAACAGTCAGCGCATCAACACCCGGCGCAATGATCGGTCCGCCCGCAGAAACGTTGTACGCTGTCGAGCCAGTCGGTGTGCAGACCAGAAGCCCATCACCCGCGATCGTCGGGCCCGGGCGACCATCCACGGTCAATTCCAGCTCGATCATCCGAAACGGCGAGCCCGCGGTCAGTGCCGCTTCGTTGAGCGCGATGCCTTGATATCGGGCAACGTCAGAATCGGCCGCAAAGATCTCCGCCTGAAGCAGCATCAGCTCGCGATCCGCAAGCCCCGTCGCGTCGTTCCTCGAGCCAAAGAGCTCTCCCGCAAGCTCGCGCACCCGCGCCAGATCGAAGGCCGCCATGAAGCCGAGCCGGCCCAGATTCACGCCCAGAATCGGTAGCTTCAGTTCAACAGCCCGTCTCGCCTGACACAGCAGGGTTCCATCCCCGCCAAGCACGACAAGCATCTCACAGCCTTCGGGCACCTGCAGTTCGCCCTTGGTCAGAGGCTCTTGCTCTTCCAGCCTCAGCCCTTGCCGTGCTGCAAGTGATGCCACTTCATCCGCGGCTTCCGCAGCGCCGGCACGGGCGCGATCGACCAACATCAGAGCGACTCGATTCATGCGCACAGCGTACCCAGTGGCTGCATCGACGGTTCACCGCTCCTCAGCGCTCTGCTGCAGGGCGCGATGGTCCACGCGGGCAAGCGCCTCCACAGGCAGGCCAACCGAACGCATCGCACGCTCGAAGTGTGCGCGATCAAGCCCGGCCTCTGCGAGTTGCTGCCTTCTGCTCGCTTGGGCGATCCACGCATCGGGCAGCCCAAGCTTCGTGATGAGACCCGCATGGCAGCCCATCGCGGCTGCGGCATCAACAACCGCTGAGCCGAACCCCCCGATGATCGAATGATCCTCGATGGTGATGATCGGTACGCCACCCTCGAGCAGACTTCGCACCAGGGCTTCGTCGACCGGCTTGGCAAACCGTGCGTCCCAGACCCCAACGCGTCGATCCGCGCTCACAGCTTCCGCAGCCTCCATGACATCCGCAGCGAGGCTTCCGAAGGAAAGCACCGCGACATCCGGAAGCGAGCCGCCCCGCATCACATCGAACTCCTCAGTCAGGCATCGAGCTTTGCCAAGTTCAAACGCTGGACAGGCCTCGCTTTTGAAGCGTTCTGTCACGTTGTCGCGCGGATACCTCACGGCCGAGAGCCCTTGCTCATAGCCTGCCATGAAGTCGAGAGCAGCCCTGAGACTCGCCTCGTCCATCGCTGCCATGATCGCGGCATCGGGCAGCGGCCTCAGCAACGCCACGTCGCAAAAGCCGTGGTGTACCGCGCCGTCACCACCTACAAGGCCGGCCCGATCGAGACACAAGCGCACCGGAAGTCCCTGCAAGGCCACCTCCTGAAACGCCTGGTCGAATGCACGCTGAAGGAACGTGCAGTACACCGCAAAGAACGGCTTGAACCCCGTCTTCGCGAGCCCCGCCATCATGTCCATCGCGTGGCTCTCACAAATGCCTACGTCCCACGCCCGCTCGGGAAACCGCTCAAGAGCTCCATCCGTCCCGGTGCCACCCGGCATGGCAGCGGTGCAGGTGACCACGTGCTCGTCGCGCTCCATCAGGTCTGTGAGTGCATCGCCGAACGCACTCGTAAATGAGCGTCCCGACTGCTTGAGTTCCACGCTGCAGGTGTCGGGGTCGTACGCGTGCGCCGGCGGCGAGTGAAAGGTCGTCGCGTCCTGCTCCGCGTAGTCGAGCCCCTTGCCCTTGATCGTCTTGACATGCAGGACCATGGGACGATCGAACTCCCGAGCCTCTGCGAGATACTCGATGAGTTCGGGCAGCGAGTGGCCGTCGATCGGTCCGACGGTCAGCAACCCGAAGTGCTCGAACCAGCCCGTGGGCTTGTTCCGCAATGCAACCATCGCCTTGGTCATCTCCCCTGCGCGGTGATACGCCTCAGAGAGCATCGAACCGCCGGGCACGGAGTCGAGGACCTGCTTGCCCGCGTCCTTGATCTCCTTGTAGGTCGTGCTGAGCCTCACCCGGTCAAAGTACTGAGAGACAGCGCCCTGGGGCCGACTGATCGACATGCCGTTGTCGTTGAGCACAACAAGAAACTGCCTGCCGAGTGTGCCTGCGTTGTTGAGCCCTTCCATCGCCACGCCGTTGACAATCGACGCATCACCGATCATCACCGCCACTCGTCGGCCGTCAGGGCGCTTACGCGGCTCAAACGACTCTCCGCGCAGTCGATCCCCGCGGGCCATACCAACCGCTGTCGAGATGCCGGTGCCCGCATGCCCGACGCTGAACAGGTCGTAGGGAGACTCACTTGGCTCGGGGAAACCCGCCATGCCCTCACGGGTCCTGAGCTTGCTCAGCAGATGCTGTCGCCCGGTGAGGAGCTTGTGGGGGTAACACTGATGCCCGACATCAAACAGCAGCCGATCGGAGGAGAAGTCAAACACGCGATGCAGTGCGATCGTCAGTTCCACCACCCCGAGATTGGGTGCAAGATGGCCGCCGGACTGGCTCACCTGCTCGATGATCGCCGAGCGAATCTCGCCCGCGAGATCTTCCAGCTGAGCGATCTCCATGGTGCGGAGGTCTGCCGGCCCCTTCAGATGTGGGAGAATGGCCATCAGTTCGCCTTTCGTTCGCCACGAACTTCCCTGTCCGTGCGCACTGCAACGCCCCAACTGGTCACGGGGACGGACTCTACATCCTAGAGAAGCCGACTCCCCAAGGGGGCCGCGAATGTGTTCTCATCTGATGTCCAGCAGGTTCGCTCCGGCAGGCCCTGCAGATGTCCCATCTGGAGGGGCCAGCGCGTTTCGGGCCATCACTGCTCCCGCTTGGAGAGCATCCTCGCCAGGACTTCCAATCGCCTTGCCGGCTCACCCAGGGGCCTGATGGCCCGGCAGGCCTCATCCTCCAACTGAGAGATCAGTGTTCGTGTCGCCTCGACGCCCAACAGCCCCGGGTAGGTCCGTTTGCCCGCAGCCGCGTCCTTCCCGGTGCCTTTGCCAACGGCTGATGTGTGGCCCACCACGTCAAGGAGATCATCCACCGCCTGAAACATCTGCCCGATGGCTGTGCCATACGCGGTCAGCGCTTCGACAGCCCTTGTTCCATGCGCTGCCGCCACTTTCTCCGAGGCCGCAAGCCCGCACATGCCACCCATGCGCAGCGCTGCCTTGATGAGGGCGCCGGTCTTGAGTCCGTGGACAGTGCGTACCTGCTCAAGCGGTTCGAGGCTGGTGAGCCGCTGAGAACCCATCGTGTCGAGCACCTGCCCATCGATCATCTGACGAGTCGCTGAAGCAAGCTCGCGCGTCAGCGCCCGAGACAGGTCGGCATTGGGCACCTCGGTGAGCGCCTCGAGCGCACACGAGAGCAGGGCATCTCCTGCAAGGATTGCCATAGCCTCGCCGCTGCGCACGTGCAGGGTTGGCTGGCCTCGCCGAAGATCGTCATCATCCATGGCAGGCAGATCGTCATGCACAAGGCTGAACGCGTGCACCATCTCGATTGCCACACCCGCGGGCAGGCTTCTCTCACCATCGCCTCCCACAGCCTCGCACGCAAGCCACGCGAGGACCGGTCGCAGCCGCTTGCCGCCTCCGAGCAGTGCATAGCCCATGGCGTCGAGCAGCTCAGGCGAGGCATCCAGTGCATCCAAGTGCTTCCGCAGAGCTGCATCAATCGACGAAGTCATGCGCCGGAGGTCCAATTCGCCCTCGAGCGTTCGATCGGGGTCATCGGGTGTGAATGTGCGCTCGGACACCCGGCATCTCCAGCGTGAGGTCGTCGGCGGGCACTCGCCCAAACATGCTACGCTCGGAGACCAGCATGACGACCCTCCTCGAATCGATTCGCACCCTGTTTGAGATCGGCGGGATCGTGATGATCCCCCTGTTCGCTCTGAGCGTGCTGTCGCTCGCCCTGATGGCCGAGCGTGTGCTTTTCTGGATGGCCGCTTCCTCTCGCCGCCGGCGCAACCTGCTGAGGGTTGCAGCCGAGCGCATTCAGCAGGGCGATCTGGCCGCTGCCGAGAGCCTCTTGGATTCGGACGGCTCGGTCTACTCGGCCGTTCTTCGACCGGTGCTCCGCGCTGCTCGCCGCGGCGCCGGTGCGGGCGAAATCGAGGCCCAAGGAATGCAGTCCATCGAAGGGGTGCGACCACGCATCGAGCGATTCGGCGCTTGGCTCAGTGCAACCGTCACCGCTGCACCCATGCTGGGCATCCTCGGCACCGTGCTCGGGATCATTCAGAGCTTCCAGTTGCTCGGCTCTTCCACACGCGTAACCGACCCGACCACGGCTGCCGCCGGCATCGGTCAAGCCCTCTATACCACGGCCTTCGGGCTGCTTGTCGCGATGGTTGTGCTCTTTCCGCTTGTGCTGTTCAGAGCAAAGGCCGAACAATGCCTCTCACGCCTTGAGGCCATGATCGCACTCATAGCCACAGCGCCGAAACAACGCGAGCGACTCTGACCCGATTCAACTCGCACGCCTGCAAGAGCAAATTACAGCTTCTGCGAAAGCAGATCCCAGAGGTCATCAGCAGACTGTGCGTCGTAGATGCTCTGGCGGAAGCTGTCGGAGACCAGCATCCGGCTGATGTGAGCGAGCGCCTGGATGTGGTCGCTCGTGCGATCGGGCGGGCTCGCGAGCAGGACGATGAGGCGAACCGGCTTCTGGTCAATGGCTTCAAAGTCCATGGGCTCAGCGGGCTTGCCGATCGCCATGGCGAGTTCGTGGAGACCCTCGCACTTGCCGTGCGGTATGGCAAGGCCCTGGCCAATGCCAGTGGTGCGGGTCTGCTCGCGGGTCCACACCGCCTCCTTGAGAGACGCGGGGTTGCGCACCTCGTTGTGCTCTGCCATCAGGTCCACCAACTCATCGATCACACCGCGCTTGTCAGTCGCTTGCAACGGCACCTTGACACAGCCTCGGCTGACGATGTTCCGCAGTTCCAACAGCGAGTCGTTCTGTGCCATGCGTGCCTTCTGAAGCAGAGCTTGTCCGACGGTGGTACGAAATTGATGCTCGAAGCCAGTGTAGCCGTGGACCCGGGCAAGCGGCTCGGGACCTCGGCCGAGTGGCGGGCGTAGACACCATCATCAGAGACTGCGGAGCAGCGCCCAGTACGCGCCGTCCCGGTATGCCGTCGCCGGGTGGCCCGGCCCGCCGGCGGGCGTGCTCAGGCGGTCCCGCTCAACCCTGAGACCCAAGCTCCGCTCGGCCCATGTCGCCTGCTGGCGGTTCTCCTCGGGATCGAGGCTGCAGGTCGCGTAGAGCATCGCCCCACCCGGAGCCAGCATCTGGACGGCCCGGGCGATGATCTCCCGCTGCGTCGCCACCAGCCGTTTCAACTGCTGGGGCCCCAGCCGGAGCCGGGCCTCGGCCCGCCTAGCGAGCACACCCGAGTTGCTGCACGGCACATCAGCCAGAATCAGATCAGCCTTGCCACACTCCAGCACCGCTTGTGCCAAGTCCGCCGGCTCGACGATCGTCAGCCGATCGTGCTCACCCAGCGTGCGCTTGAGCGTTCGACGCCGATGGTCGTCCGTATCGGTGGCGACGACCCGGGCCTCCGGGAAGGTCGCCAGCAACTGACGGGTCTTGGTGCCTTGTCCGGCGCACACATCAAAGATGACGGCGGGCTTTAGAGTCGAATTGTCCGCGATCGCTCTCGAAGAAGAGGCATCCTGCACCCAGAGGTCCGGGTGCTCCTTCAGCCAGACATCCAGCGCTGCCGGGGGCTCGATGAGCACCGCGTGCCCGGGTTCGTCATGGGCCTGCAATTCGGTGAGAGCCGCGGTTGCCGATCCGGCGACACGCATCACCACCGGCGCCTCCGAGAGGCTGTGAAGGCACCACGCCACCGCACGGGCTTCGGGAACCTCCAACGACGGCCCGCCGTCCGCAGCGAGCTTGTCCCGCACCGATGTGGCCAGCTCATCGGCTTCGGGATGGGGAGCCTCCAGCCACCGCTCGACCTGCCAGCGGGGGATGCCCGTGGCCGCTTCAAGGCGTTGTGCCAGCCCATCGGGCAGCAAAGGCTGAGCGAGCACCAGTGACTGGCCTGAGGGCAACGGCAACTCGTCACGTCCCAGTAGCCACCGGTCGCGACGAACCACCTGCCCGTCATCGGTTCGCTGAACGCACTCGGCGACTCGCCGAAGCACAGCATTGACGATCCCGCTGGAACGAGGCTGCACGCGCTTAATCCACGCCACGCTTTCATTGACGGCCGCGTGCGGAGCGACACCCCCCAAGAAGAGGAGTTGAGCCGTTCCCGCAGCAATGGCTGCGGTTGTGGGGGGGTCGAGCTGGTGCCAGGGCTGGCGTGTAAACCGACCAGCCACATGCCCGATCGTCAACCAGCGCGTGACCGCCGAGCGATAGAGCGCCCGGGCAAAGGCCGCGTCACGAGGGGAAAGCCCATCAAAGTCCACGGCCAGCACAGCCGCATCGCCGCGACGCTCGGCAAGCTCGGCGAGTTGTGCGCAGACGCGACCTCTGGGAGAGTTCGACGCGGCGGTTGCCCTGTCGGCAGCAGGTGCTCGGCGCTTGGAAGACGAACGCTTCGAACCGTCGCTGCTGGGCTGTCCGCGGCGACAAGGCCCCGCGTTGGATCCGGACCGCTGACCGCCGAAAGATGATCTGTGCGGCATACGGACGCGAGCATAGCCCCGCGAGCGAGTCAGCCCCGCCACTTGGGCGGCGGGTTGCTGTCATCCATGCGTGTTCGGAAGAAGCTCATCGTTCTGCACACGCTCTTCACGCTCGCACTCGCGGCGATTCTGCTGATCACCCTCGGGCCGTCGCTGAACGGGCTGATACGGGCAGCAGAGATCGATAAGGCGACCGCGATATTGAACATGGTGAGCGTGCCGGGGCAGGCAAGTCAGCTCCCTACGCCCGATGGCGTTTCCGTATTGCGGGGCCCGCAGGCCGAGCGGCGCCTTTCAACTGAACGCCTGCAGGAAGCACGCTCGCATCCCGGTAAGGTGTTTGAGATCGGTCAACTGGTCGACGACGAGGGGCGTGACAAATCCGGCGCGGGCGTCGCTACGTGGGTCCCTCCTGCCGAGGATGCGCCGGCCTTTGAGTCGGGTGAACTGGTCGTTGTGGAAGTCAGTATCCCTGCGAGCAGGACATCGTCGGCGAGGCTGTTTGCGCTGATCATCGCGGTGCTTCTCGCGGTGTACATTCTTGTCGCTGCGGCTTTGGAGCTTCTGGTGCTCCCGGGGGCGCTCTATGCCCCCATCGAAAGAATGCTCAGAGCTGACAGGGCGCTGCAACAGGGCAGGTCCGACGACGAGTTGATCAGCGAGGGCGAAATGCCCTCGGACGAGTTCGGGGAGATCATGCGTAGCCGCAACGCATCTGTTTCCGCGCTGCGGGCAAGCGAACACAAACTCGGCCAGGCGATGGCCGATCTCGAAGATGCTGCTCGCGAACTCAAGCGAAAGAACCACTTACTCGAAACCGCCCGACGCAACCTCGAGGGGGCGGATCGGCTGGCAAGCCTCGGCATGATGAGCGCGGGCATCGCTCACGAACTCAATACACCTCTGGCGGTGCTCAAGGGCCTCACCGACCGGGTCGCCAGCCGCCCCGAACACACCGCCACCTCTGAAGAAGCCGCCCTCATGCAGCGCGTTGTAGCTCGGCTGGAGCGCCTCGGTGAGAGCCTGCTGGACTTTGCACGCGTGCGTGAACCCCGCCACGAGACGGTGGTTCTTGCAGATGTCATCGAGGAAGCCATCACGCTGGTAAGACTGGATCGGACACCCACCGGTGTCGACATCGTCAACAGCGTGCCTGGGGATGTTGCCGTCACCGGAGACAGTGACCGCCTTGTTCAGGTCTTTGTGAACCTCATTCGCAACGGAGTCGACGCGGTCGTAGCCGGGGGGCCGGCTCGCGAGGTACAGCCAGACAGGCAAGACAACCGGGCTTCAGCACTGGTTCGTGTTTCGGCGACGGTGGGACAGTTCTGCCCGCTTCCATCCAACGCCGGACGACCCTCGGAGGCTACGAACTGGGTGCGGATTGAAGTGTCCGACACCGGCCCGGGACTCGATCCAGATCAGATCCACCGCCTCTTCGATCCTTTCTTCTCGACCAGGCTTGATGCCAAGGGCACAGGATTAGGGCTTGCCGTTGCCGAAGGCATTGTCCATGAACATGGCGGGGTGCTGGTCGCTCGTAATAGCGAGAAAGGCGGCGCCGTTCTCGAGATTACGCTTCCGTCTGTTGGAGGAGGCCCATTGACAGCACCTGCCGAAGTTGGCCAAGATGCACTCCGTGGTGACGCGGCGGCATCGCCACAGGCGTTGCCCGAAGAGCGGGGAGACACACGTTGACAGAAACTCCCAGAGCCCTCTCGGTGGCGGCGCTCGATGATGACGCCGACTTCTGTGAATATCTCAAAGGAACACTTGAGGAGCTCGGGCACCACGCCGCCGTCTTCCAGACACCCGCCGCCCTGATCGAGCATTGTCAGCAGGAACTGCCAGGCGTCGTGCTGCTCGACATGCACATGGGCAAGCATCGCGGCGAAGATGTGCTCGCCGAGCTGCGTACGCGGTGGCCGAATCTGTGTGTCATCGTGGTGACCGGCTACCCATCACTGGAGTCGATGCGAGCGACCTTCAAGCAGGACGCGTTTGATTACCTTGCCAAGCCCTTTAGCGCCGAGCAGCTCCAGACCGTGCTTTCGCAAGCGGCCGAGCACTACCGCCTTGGCATCAGTCCACAGGACAGACTCAGAGCCGAACTTGGCCGGCAGATCAGGCTCGCCCGAACCGCCCGGGCTTGGACTCTGAAAGAGTTGAGCGAGATTTCGAGCGTCAGCGTCAGCCAGCTCAGTTCCATCGAACGCGGTGCGCATCTTCCCAGTCTCGAATCTCTTCTGGCGGTCGCCGAGGCACTTGAGTGCAGCCCGAGCGACTGGCTCGTCGCAGCGGGTCTCTGAGCTACCCTCTCCCCGAGCGTCCATCCTGCCTGCCACTCGACTCCAAGCCGAGGCCCGTCCCACAGTGAGCACCCGCGCGAACGAGACAGCGATCCTCTTCACGGCGTTCGAACCCAGCGGTGATGAACACGCGGCGGTGGTGATCGCGCACCTGCTCGATCGGCATCCGGAACTGACGATCTATGCGTGGGGCGGCCCGAAGATGGAAGCCGCTGGTGCGACCGTCGTCGAACGTACCGGCGAAGATGCTGTCATGGGGCTGCCGGGGCTGGCCAAGATCCGCGAGCATCGGCGCATCAACCAGCGTCTGGCCGCCTGGCTTCGCCAGCATCCAGAGGTAGGACTGCACGTGCCGGTGGATTCGCCAGCGGCCAACTTCCCCATCTGCAAGATCACCCGAAAGCTGAACCGCAGGATTATCCATCTCGTTGCCCCGCAGGTCTGGGCCTGGGGCTCGTGGCGCATCCGCAAACTCCGCCGCCTCACGGATCTCGTGCTCTGTGTACTGCCCTTCGAGGAGCCCTGGTTCACCCAGCGTGGCGTCGCTGCGCGCTTCATCGGGCATCCGCTGTTCAACCATCCGCTCTCGACCCAGCGCCTCGCCGATCAGGCCCAGGGCTTTGCGGGGCTCTTTGAGACCGCGGGCCAGCAATCGCCATCCGATGCCTCGCGGCCGCACCGCATCGCGCTGCTGCCCGGCTCTCGCCCCGGGGAGTACATGTCCAACTTCGGACTGCTCCTCGAGTCGTTCAAGGAACTGCGCCGGCGGCATCCCCACGCACAGGGCCTCGTGGCTGCAACGACGCCCCGCGTGGTCGAACGTCTTAAGGCCTCGGCTGCCGAACTCGGCGAATGGCCAGAAGGCCTCGCGATTGTTCATGGGCAGACGGATGCGGTTCTCCACTGGTGTGATGTAGCCTTGGTGGTGAGCGGCACGGTGACGCTCCAAGTCGCCCGCCACCTCAAGCCCATGGTGATCGTGTACCGCTCCAACCCCGTGCTGTACTTCGCACTGGCGCAGTGGCTGCTCGCGAGCGAATACCTCACACTTCCCAACCTCATTGCAGGCCGCGAGGTCGTCCCCGAACTTGTGCCGCACTTTGGCGGGCCAGAGCCGCTGATTGCCAAGGCCCACGAGCTCCTCACCGATGCTCATGCAGCCGAGGCCCAGCGGGCCAACCTCCGACAGATCGTTGACCGTTTCCGCGAGAAGGACGCCGGCCGGGAAGCTGCACTCCACATCGAGCGTGTGCTTGGCCTTTCCGCCGGTGGGGAACGACTTTCCGAAGCCTCAGCCCCGGCTGACCCTCAGCTCTCGGCCTGAGCAAGGACTTTCAGAGCTTGCCCCGCCCAGCACGTCTGGCCGGGTCTTGGTCCACGACGAAAGTTCGGCCAAGCCGTTCTTGTGCGCTTTGGGCCGGGCACGACGCGCGTTACAATCACGCTGGAGAGATTCGTGATGGCGAACAGCTACCCGCGGCTGGGCCGGTGGTTCGCCCTCTTCATGAAAGGACGAGAGATGAGATCCGCACGTCTTGCCTGTGCCTTGACCACCATCACCCTGAGCATGCTCGGCGGCAGCGCAAATGCTCAGCAGGTGACCTTCGAGTTCCCCGCGTCGGGACAACTCGACCTCATCACCGACACCATCACCGATGCTGGCTCCGGTCTTGAACTCACCATCAACAACCCGCGTGACAATGCCCGCTTTGGCAACAACTTCTTCGGCTATCTGCTCGGAGGGCTCTTCATCGATGGCGGCCTTGCACCAACCGTCAGCCTGACGTTCTCACAGAACGTCCGGCTGCTCTCCTACACCATCGTTGATACCGACCCGCTTTCCGGCTTTGACATCCGCCAGGGCAACACCGAGTCGCTTGATCAACCAACCGATGCGCTCGGCACCTTCAGCTTCACGAACACCGAGGATGTCTTCCGTCGCCGGCAGCCCATCGCCCTCATCAGCGGCGACAACAACGCAGCGGGCTTCGCCATCGCCGACATCACCGTCGAACTCGTCCCCGCCGAGCCCTGTCCCGCGGACATCGCCGACGATTTCGGCTTTGCCGGCGGCGATGACCAGGTCAGCTTCGGCGATTTTCTCTTCGCCCTCACCGTGCTGGGCCCATGCCCGGGCGGTGCGCCCGGCTGCGATTTCGATATCGCCGACGACTTCGGCTTTGCCGGCCCTGATGGGCAGGTTTCCTTCGGCGATTTCCTCTTTGCCCTCTCCGTGCTGGGCCCGTGCCCATAAGCCACGCGTCTCTTCATTCCATGTCTGGAGGTTTAGCCGTGCGCTCGATCCCTTCTGCTCTCTGTGTCCTTGCCTTTGCCTCACTTTCCAGCGCCCAAACCTCTGACCCCTTCATCTTCGTGGCCAACAACGGCAACCTCGAGGGCAGTGTCTCCTCGATGCGGGTCAACAGCGATGGCTCACTCTCCCTCGTAGACCGCATCGTCACCGGTTCGCGTACGAGCACCAGCCTTCCCTGCGGCGGGTGCAACGCCTACGCCATCTCCATCTCGCCCAGCGGCACGCACCTGGCCACTGCACACGCCGCCGGTCAGTTTCCAGAGGACTTCATCGTCTACGAAGTCGCTTCCGATGGCATGCTCTCCATCGCTGCGAGCATCACCGTCCCGCAGGGCGGCCTTGACCTTGACTGGGTGCGTGATGACCTGCTCAGCGTGGCCATCACGGACCTCGGCGGGGCCAACGAGCTGCGTCTCTACGACTTTGATGCCGTCGCCGGCACGCTCACGCTGGCCGATGCTGAGCCCGGCGGCACGTTCCTGACCTCCGTCGCCGTGCATCCCACCGGCCAGTGGATCGTCACCAACGATTCCTTTGCCAACACCATCCGTCTGTGGCGTGTCACGGGCAGTTCGCTTGCGCTCATCGACGCCATTGCCCTGCCCATCTCCGGCGTGGCCGTTGAATGGACGCCCGATGGCCGCTTCCTCTTTGCTGCCGGCGGCATCAGCTTCGGCGGTCAAGCCTTCAGCGGCTTCAGCTTCGAGTCCGAGGGTGAAGTGCTCACCGAGATGCCCTCAAGCCCTTTTATGTCTCCGGGTGATTCACCAAAGGGCTTTGCGTTCACGCCGGGCGGCCTGTTCATGTTCGTCTCCCACGGCCGCGATGCCACGATCCGCGTCTTCAGCCTCGATCCCGTCACGGGCGAGGCCACGGACACGGGCGAGAGCTTCGATGTCGGTTCGCAGGGCACGCTTCAGGGGATGGACACACTCGATGGCCGACTGTTTGCCCTCGACAACTCCACCGCGATCGACGGTCTCGCCGGTGCATACGCCTTTGATGTCGATCCCGGCACCGGCGCGCTCGGGCCCGTGGGCGGCGCACCCGTGCTGACGGGCGGCATCAGCCCCAACGATGTCGCTTCGTGGGCCGGAACGGTCTGCCCGGGGGATGTCGCGGACGATTTAGGCTTCGCAGGGGCCGATGGGCAGGTGAGCTTTGGCGATTTCCTCTTTGCCCTGACCCTGCTCGGCCCGTGCCCGGGCGGTGCGCCGGGGTGCGACTTTGATCTTGCCGACGACTTTGGCTTTGAGGGCGGCGATGGCCAGGTTTCGTTTGGCGACTTCCTCTTTGCCCTGACCGTGCTGGGCCCGTGCTCCTGAGCAGCGGCACCGGCGGGGCTGGCGCGGCCACCACCCCTCGGGCAAGCCTTGGCTGACCCGGGGCCAGGGGCTCTAAGCACACATTTCACGCCCAGAGCGGTGGCTTTTATGGGATCTGGCCCCATCTTCTAAGCACCGAGCCGAAGGCTCCGGACAGGAGAGATCCCTATGCGCTGTGCTCTTTCGATCGTTCTGGCCTTGGCCTGCGGCACCACCGCCTCGGCCCAGGTCGTTGGTTCTGACACCATTGACCGCGACCTCTTTGATGCCTCCGCGGGCCTGAGCCTGATCTACCGAGGCACCACGCAGCCTCTTGCGGGTGACGGCTTGGTGGCCGACCAGTTCTCGCTCTACTCCAAGCGGGCGGGTGGCGTCTGGTGGACCACCCCGATGCTCCTCGAAGTGACCGGGTCCGATCAATACACCATCGTTTCCATCGGCACCAGCCGCGGCGTGACGGGCCCCTCGGGCGTGCAGATGTTCGACTTCGGCGCCATCGCCGGAAGCGCTGTGCTCGAGGCGGGCAAGACCTACACGTTTGGCTTCTACACCGGCGCTCTGGCCGCCGATGGCACGGGCGGCGTCAGCGCGGTGGCCGGCACGGCCAACGTCGGCACCATTCCCTTTACCGGCTACAACGACTTCTCAGATGAATGGTCCTATTCGATCCTGGGCGGCACCCCAAACGTCGGCAGCGTGTACGGCACGGGCGGCGCACCGCTCGACAGCCAGGGCTTTGCGGGCCGGATCTACTCGGCGAACCTCTCGTTCATCCCCGCCCCGGCCTCGATGGCGCTTGTTGGTCTCGGCGGCCTCATGGCCGCTCGCCGCAGGCGCTAAAGACGTCTCCATTCCCTCAGGAAATCAAAGCGGGCCGTCCCTTGATCGGGGGCGGCCCGCGTTGTTGCTGGACTGATGGTCGCTGTTTACGCCGCGAGCTTGACGCTCAAGCGGCGCGTGCCCGTGATGGTGGCATCACGGGGCTTGGTTGTGGCTCAGCGCCTTCGCCTCAGGCCCATCACGCCCGCGATCGCCAGCAGTCCCACGACGCCCGGGGCGGGGATCCACACCGCATCGGTGCTGAACTCGTCGAGATCGAGCACGCCCGAGGGGTCATCGTCCATCGCACCGACACCCGCGACCACGAACCCGAACTCAGTGGCCTCTGACAACACCTCGCTGAGCGTGAAGCCGTTCTCAACCATCGACACCCATGTCATCGAGGAGAGATCGAGAGAGGTGTTGGTCCAAACGCCCTCGTTGACGGTCAGCGCTTCTGCTGTGCGGAAGATCGAGTACTCGTTGGTCGAGACTTCGTACCGGTTTATGTAGAAGAACACTCCGCCGGACTGCACATCGATCCCGTTGCCACGGGTCTGCACATCCACTGCTGCGTTGCTGAAGTCGAACCTGCCGACACCGAGGTCATCCGCGTAGAGGTAGGCCGTCCAATAGATGTACTCGTTGGGTGAGGCCAGCGGGCCCTCGAAGTTGATGCCCGCGAGGTCCACGCTCACGTGGCCGGAGTTATTGACGCCTCCGGTTGCGACATGCGCGATGCCGGGCTCGTTGCCGGGACTCACCCATGTCTGCCACATGCCATTGTTCGCATCGAAAGTCTGGACGTACTGCGCGTGAGCGATCGCCGCGCAACCGGCCAAACCAGCCAGAACCGCCAGTTTTCGTGCTTGCATCGGGCACCTCCCTCTTAAAATGGACAAATCTGTCTCATTCTAGAGTCCGAAGGTACCTCCATCAACCCCCAACAGAAACGGCCCGAAGCGTTTTCACGCCCCGGGCCGCAAAGAGATGAAGCAAACGCTCTGCTTTACGCCGCGAGCTTGACGCTGCCGCCGCTGGTGCTCGTCGAAGAGACGATGCTTGCTCCGCCAACGCCAAAGCGCACGGTCACGGTGTTGGGTGTGCCGCGCTTCGTGGAACGGATCGCGGTGATCGCGTACACGGCCTGCGTGCAACCGCTCTCGAGTGTTTCATCGACGAAGCGGCGCTCGCCGGTCACGCCGACGTTCACGAACGAACCGCCGTTGTCGGTGCTGCGGCGGACCTCGTAGACCGTGCCGCTGGTGTTCGGCGGGTTGTCACACTTGAAGCTGATCTCGAGAGCGCCCAGGGGCTGAAGGCCGACGGCAAAGTCGTAGGGCGTGCCGGGCGCGGGTGCTTCGCTCGGCGGCTGGGGCGCGGGGATGTCGGCCAGCACGTAGACGTTGGGGTCGTCTGTGGTCGAGGCGAAGGTCTGGATGGTGCGGATGAGGTCGCTTCCGCCGCCGGCCCCGTTATGCATGGCGCGGACAGCGTCATAAAAAGCCTGGGTGGCGGTCTTGGAAGCCATGCGCGCGGTCTCTGCGGCGTTGTACGCGGTGCGTGCAGCACCGACGAGCGTGGCAAAGTCGGCGACGTTGGCCGGGTCGAGGCCGATGTCGGGCGCGTTGGCGATCCAGT